>JBIIHJ010000132.1:0-9803 GCA_044235875.1 Pseudoxanthomonas sp. | reverse complement strand
ACCCCGCCAGCAGCCCAGTTCACCGCCACCCCGATCAAGGTCAGGCCGATCACCGTGATCACCGTGCCGGTGACCACGGCCGGAAACAGGCGCAGCAATCGCCCGATCAGCGGCGCGGCCAGGATCCCGACCAGGCCTGCCACGAGATTGGCGCCAAATACGTAGGGCAGGCCCAGCGCCGGATTGCCGCCGATGGCAATCATCGGTCCCACGCAGGCGAAGGTGGCCGCCATCACCACCGGCAACCGGATGCCGAAGCCCCCGATCCCCAGCGACTGGATCAAGGTGGCCAGCCCGCAGCAGAACAGGTCGGCACTGACCAGGAAGGCCGTATCGGCGCGCGAAAGATGCAGCGCCCCGGCCACGATCAGCGGCACCGCCACCGCACCGGCGTACATCACCAGCACGTGCTGCACGGCCAGCAGCAGCCAGGGCGCGGCCGGTGGGATGGCATCGATGGACGAAGGCGAGGGCAGGGCGCTGGACATCGGCGGGTTCGGCGGGGCGAGCCTTGAACTTAGCCGGGACTGCTGCGGCGCACAATCCTGGAGAACGTGCTGGATGTGACCTTGTTTCATGCGCGCGAGAGTCAGACAAGCGCTTTGTGTGGAAGCTCTACTTTGACGCCCGTTCCCGCGAGTAATGTCATGTAGGCAACGTTGCTGAGGCCTATGCCCCGTGCCCTGTGTGCCGACGCACATCGAGGCCGCGGGTGCGGTAAGTTCGGGCACGGATGATATTGAACAGAGAAGGAACCCTCTTGAACAAGACACGCCGCTCGACCTTAGCTATCGCCTTGTCCCTGGCATCGCTGGCCTCCCAAGCCCAGGACGCAGCGACCATTGATGACGCACTGGGGGCTTATCAGGCCGGCGACTACGCCAAGTGCGCGGACACCCTGACGACCCTGCAGAGCCAAGTGAAGGAGATGCCCAGCGGCAGCGAACTGTTCTTCATAGAGTGCCTGGCCGCGGCCGGCCGCACCGAGGCTGCGCTGTCCTATGCAACCAAAGGGCTGGTGGAGGGCCGGATCAGCCTGGACGAGCTGACCACCAAGGATCGCCCCGGCTTGAACAAGCTGCGGGCCTCTAACGCGTGGACGCCCGCGTTGGCCAAGGCCAAGGCCCTCACTGCCGAGCACCAAGCCAGCTTGAACCAGCCTCTGCGCCAGGAGCTCTTGGCACGGCTGGAGAAAGATCAGGCCGTCAGGAACAAGGTGATCGACGAGGGCGGGGATGCGAAGGCCTGGGAGCAGACTCTCCGGGTGGACAAGGACAATGCCGCCTGGCTGAAGAAAGTGATTGCCGTGCAGGGCTGGCCGAACGAATCCTTGGTGGGGCCAGACGGGGCGCAGGCCGCGTTTCTCATCGTCCAGCATGCGAGCTTCGATCAATCCTTCCAGGAGCAGATGTTGCCCGAGCTCAAGGCGGCCGTTGACCGGGGGCAAGCAAAAGCCAGCAACTGGGCGCTGCTGACCGACCGAGTGCTGCGCCAGCAGGGCAAGCCGCAAATCTACGGGACCCAGTTCCAGGACAACGAAGACGGCAGCATGTCACTGGAGCCCACCGAAGACCTGGCGGGATTGAACAAGCGCCGGGAGTCCGTGGGCCTGCCCACGATCGAGCAATACAAGCTGGCACTGTCAGCGCTCTACAAGCGCCCGGTGAAGTGACGTCGCGCACAGCTCAAGTGGCAGACTTGGGCGGCTAACCACTGCGGAAATGGGACAGCTGGGTTGTAGACAAAAATCCCCGTACGCCAACGCATGAGTTCACTGTCAATCCGACCCCAAGACTTACTGCGCTTTCGCCAAGAATTAATGAGTTTTCTTGCGTTGCCCTGATTTGAAGGCAGCGCGACGATGGCAGGAATGCCAGATATCGCGTAGGTTCTGCGAAGCATCAAACACAATGCTCGGGGTCTTAAAATACCGCTTCATAAGAGGGCGCCATGCGGGGCTATTCACTCTCTCTTCTTGTGCTTGGCACGCTATCGATCTGTGCCTGTGCCCAAGCCGTCAAAGAGCCTGCTCAAACGTCGTCTACACGCAAGGAGCCTGCGATGACCGCCACCAACCATCAGGCCATCCGTACGGAAGCCGGCAAACTCATGCTTGGTGTGCTGGAGCTGATCAATAGCAGCAGATCAATCACCGATTTCACTGCAGGCCGCCTCAGCAACGCACTGAATACGCAAGCCAAGCTGTTCGGCCCCGGACATTTCGGATATGGCGGCAAGCTGACAGGGCATTGGTCGTATGCGCTTGAGGTTAAAGAACAGAGCATGCACGGACCAAGGCTGGCCATTGAATTCATGGATCAAAGCCCATTGCAAGATGCCAGTGCGGCCGCGATCTGCGAAGTGGATTTCGATCAGGTTTCCAAGGATCTCAAGGCCAATGGATTCTCGCAGGAGCCGGTCTATGGCGAGCATGGCAACATCATTGCCTACCACTTCGACCGTCCCGGCTTGAGCGTCACAACCGTGATCATTGGTGAAGCTTCAAATCCTATCGAAAAGACTAGCCATCAGTGCGTTCGAGCCATGGCCATCCAGTGATAAGGAAGTCACGATGCCTCATCTTTCGAGCCAACCCCAGGCGCTGCTGCCGGCATTCGGCCAACAGCAGGGCGTCGCGGCCGACCAAGTTCGCAACCTGGAAGGGGTGATCAGCAGTTCGCCTACACTGGTCCATCAGGTGAATGCAGCTGTTGCATCCGGGCATCTGACCGAGTTTCAGCTACTTCCGGCTGGCACGCATGCTGGCGGCGAAGATGCGCTTTCATGTGAAGCTGACTCCGTTAGCCAGTCGTTCCCGCGAAGGCGAGGGTGATGGCAATGTTTCAGATAAGGAGTTAGACGGTCACTCTCTCCGACCGTCATTGAAGGCCCCCGTGGGGGTAGCTCCTCTTTTTGGAAGTACTATTTGCGGTCTAACGGAATAGGAGATCGCTATGCGACATGCATCGAAACTCAATTTGCTGGCCCTGCTGGGGCTTGCGCTCACGACATCGTGTTCGACTCAGGCGGCGTCAAGAACTGATGGTTTTGCTGGCACATGGGCTTATCAGAAAGCATGCGCCGATAAGCACTCACTAAGCATTGATCTCAGCCAATCATCAGCAGGCGCGGTTACAGGTGACTGGAGCGAAGGAACGCGGGTACGGGGAAGCGACGGTAAATTGTCGGGTTCGGTTCGCGACGGAAAACTGCACGTTCGCTACTGCAGTACAGATAGCGAGGCCGGCTACGCTGCATGCCCCCAGATGGGTGATGTAGAGGATTACTTTGTTCTACGTGGTGGAAATTTGGTCCGCTTTCAGAAGTATGGAAAAGACTTCAAAGAAGATGTGACGCTGCACCCGGCAAGCGCTGGAATGGAAATCCCCCTTGACAACAAGGGCTGTGAAAACACGGAGGATTACCTGTGAGCGGACTGTCGGAAAACGAACTGCGGGCGACGCTGTACTTCGCGGTCGGCGTTACGTCCGAGAGCAAATATGAGGCCTACAAATTGTCAGTGGCTGGTGATCTCGCCTCGACCCCGACATTGGAGGTTGCTGACAATAGCGGGTACACAATCGGTACGCTGCAAACTGACTTGGGGCAGCACTATCAACCAGACGATCCGCGCGGCGAAAATGTGCCACGTGACTTGGTGATGGCCTATCAGTCATGGGCTGGTGCCGACCAAGCGCGGCATGTGCTTACTGATCAGGAAGTTGCACAGACCGTTGCGGATCTGGGGCGCAACGGCAGGGCAATTAAGGCAGATGGTGGACGCCCTGTTGATGCCACTGTCAAAGGTCAATTGGATGAGTTTTTGGCCTCAAATGAAGGCATCAGTTGGGTCCACGCGCGAGACGTGTCACAGGTCAACAAAGTGATGGATCAGGCCATTGCGCCGCTCCAAAGAAGCGACGTCTACACTGGTGCATCACTGGATGATCAGGCCAAACTTGCTGCGATGGTTGGGAAGGTTTTCAATCAGAATGAAGCCGCTGCCAACCGAATGATCAGTCGCATTGAAGCGAATGAGTACAGTAGCGTTGCAGAGGTCAGCACTGCAATTGATAACCTCAGCCCAAAGAGGACAGGCCGTGGTGATTATTTCGAGATGGGCCGCGATGATGCATTGAGAGGGGTTGCAGTGATCAACGCGCTGCGAAATGCGGGCGAAGCGAATCCCCTCTCAAGTGTTTGGAGTGACGTGGTGGCCAATCCCTTGGTCAATCCCACGGAACTGACTGCTGACACCCTGCGGCCCAATATGCAGTCGCAGTACCCAGTCATCAAAAACTTGTTCTTGCACGACAATGTTGCGGATCGCTTCGTCAGCGAACTTGAGAGGGGTGGGGCGTATGCGAACGCGCAGACAGACCGAACACCAGGGCAAAATTTCAACGGAGCAGGCTTCTACGTTTCGGGTAATGACTTCATTACATGGAGCAAGAATGGTGATGGGCACGGCCAAATCGGTGGAGCATGGAATGAATTCAGCCGTGACGACATCATTCGCGTGCAGTCCGGCAATGGGGTGACCGACCTCAACATTACGACAGGGGGTGCGACGCGTCGTCTATTGCGGGTGGATGAAAATGCGCCTGACTTGCGCCCAGAATCAACACAACAGGATGTGCCGACTGGGCCTGCCCAAACTCACCATCAAGACCACGCGTTGCTCAACCAAATCCGCTCGGGTGTCGAGAAGATGGAGAAGGATCGCGGAATGGTCGCTGATGATTCATCGGAGCGTTTGTGCCGAAGCCTGTTGGCTGCCTGCAAGGACAATAGTGCTCAGTACCCTGGCATGCAGAGCATGTCTGCAAACGAGATCAAGCGGGTTGATCATGTCGTTGTGGGCGGCGGTAACGTTTTTGTTGTCCAAGGGGCGCTTGGCGATCCGGCAAGCCTTCGTGCTCACGTTCCTGAGCAGCAGGGTCGTGACGCATCAAACGAGCAATCCGACGCCAAGTTGTTGGCAGCCAATCAATCGATTTCGCAAGAGCAACAGATCAGACAGCCGGTCAACTTGACACAGGATCAGAGTTCCGGGCCGCGAATGGCAATGTGATCGTTGCGGGCCTTGTGGCTTTGGGGTGGTTCGGAACTGAGCCTGATGCTGAGGTGCTCCATCATGGCTGAATCCTTTCAACATGACAGTCAGCGAAACCGGGGATAGTGCTCTTTCAAGCGTTCTTCGATGACGACAGCAAGCGGGTGGGGCGCAATGCTAGGCATCTTCTGGATGAAGGCCCAAGGCGCGTCGATGAGCAAATGCCCGGTCTCAAACGCGGGGAGGCCTTCCTTCTGGCGCAGGGCCTGGACCGCTAGCAATTCTGCCGGGAACAGGCGATCAAAGTAATCATCGAACTCGTAAAACACCGAACCGGTGCTGTGCTTGGCTCGCGCTATATGGAAATCGGCCGCTGTCGCCATCGCAGCGCTGAATGACGCGTTGTCTGTGCTGCGCCAGGCAGCGATGAGGCGCTGATATGCGGGAACCAACGGCACCGTGGACCGGTAAGAGGTTGCGATCCCTAATCCGTTCGAGAAAAGCTCGATCAGGAATACGTCATTGGTATTGTGGGCAATGCGCCGCGATTGCGGGAGCGTATTGAGCCGTTGATCTTTTTCGGCCATCTCAAGGAAGCATGACGCACAAGCGCTAGCACTCGCCCAACAGGACAACATCAAAGGTCCTGCAGCGCGCATGCTGTCCCAGTATTCCGTCGGCCAGTTACCACGCTCAGGATGCATTCGGCTATGCATGCCATCCCATCGAAAGCGCAAAGATCTCAGGTGCACAGCCCAGGTCAGAAAGCAAGCCGCATCAGCGGCGCGATTCTGGAAGTAAGCGTCGCAGGCGGCCATCCCGTAGTAGTGGCCCAGGTCCCAAAGGGCGTGACCCGCCTTGACGGCCAAGGGGCCAGTCTCTGCAAGATAACCCTGCAGCTCGCCTTCAGCTCTGGCCCGCTTGTCCTTGGACGCGGCATGCGCCATCCATTCCGCGCACTCAGTAGCGAGCGACTCGAGCGATGGATGGAAGGGCAGGGGCATACCGGCAGTCCTATAGATCGTCATCCTTGTCAGGTCCAGCTTAGCGCCTGAATGAAATCGGAAAAAGGACGGAGGGAATTAAGCCTGGATCCGTCGCGCTATTGCCCGGTACAGCCAACGTCCCTGGATGACCAGCCATTGGGCTGTTGTAGAGCGCATCCGGCTTCCGCGGGAATGACGATCTTGGCATGGGCTTGGCCTTCATCCGCGATTGCGTGCCGTCTGCTTCTCGGCAGCGGCACGTCTGGCCGGCATGCGCACAAGCCGCTCCGGCGACTCCTGCAACGCCTCCACCGTCCTCACCAACATCAGCTGCGCGGCGCGGGCCGATGGCCGCAGCGGCCTAGCCTGCATTAACGACAAGGCCCGCAGCCAAGCGGGCCTTGTTGTGGGTGGTCAGGAAGCGAACCTGACCCTGAGGGTGCTTAGTCGTAACCGCGATAGTCACGATCGCCGCATGGCAGGCGTGGGTTGCATTACCCAAAGGCGGCTCGATCATTCGGCCCACGCGCAGTGCTCGGCACTTCTCCTGATCGACTCGTTGATTGGGGCCATATCACAGCTGGGCGTTTGCGACGCTGTTCAATGGATTGGCGTCGCTCGCCCGCCATCGCTTTCGCCGGCGCCAAAATGATGGCAACGATCGACGTTACCAGTGGCATAGCTGCATGTGCGCCAGCGCGCTGCATTCCTCGGTGTTGCTTGCCGCCGACGTGCTTATCGCCGGAGTCGGGCCGAGCGTGCTCGCGCGGATCGATGCGGCTTGTCGCCGGCGGCGGGCTAGCTATTTTGCAAGCGCCTCTAGACGGCGCCTGCGCTGGGACGGCAGACAATGCGCTGGCTAAACGCAATCCCGGTCTCGGAAATAAGTATTGACATCCGCTTTTCGCCCCAGCGCAGCCATCATCAGATATGGTAGCTGCGCATTAGAATTAAGCGTTTTGACCCAAAACAACCAATAATCGAAGGATCGAACCATGAAACTGTCAATCAACGCGCTGCGCTTGGCGGTACGAGGGTGTTTTTTCCTGCTTGCAGTAATGTCGTTTCCTGCTCTATGTCAACAGGATGTTGGCAGCTCAAAGCTGATGCTGACTCAGCAGCGCATAGTCGAAAATGATATCTCTGATCTGGTGCTCGATGTAATCCGGAAAAACAGTAAGCCCGAGGGACAAGGAGTAATTTCTAAACCCAAAGTCAGCTACGACACAGAGACGGCGATTGTGCAAATTGACCTAGGCAGAGCTGCCGTGCCTAAACGTTACACGGCAAGCCTGGATGAGCAACTTGCTTTGATTGAGCGCAACGTGGTCGAGACGGTCGGGCCTAAGCTGGAAATTAGTCAGGTAAAGTTTCTATTCGGAGGCGTTGATATCTATTACTTTTTCCCCGAGGAGCGCGCAGCTGGGGAAGGTGCTTCCAGTTAAGCGCATAGGCTACGCCTTCGAGCTTGGCCTCTCCAGTTGTTGTAAATTAAGCCGGACATGGAATGTACAAAGACTATGAGGGAAACTGTACTCTGACCCCTGTTTCCAGCCATCTGTTATTCCTCGTGCCTGGATCCGATCCGGGCTACAGCACTGCCTGCGCGCCCGCGATGGTGATCAAGGCGCCGGAGGTATAGCTGGCGTTGTCGGCCGCCAGCATCACGTAGGCCGAAGCCAGCTCCGCAGGCTGGCCCGGGCGGCCGAATGGGGTCTGCGACCCAAAGGTCTTGACCTTGTCTTCGGCCATGCCGGCCGGGATGAAGGGCGTCCAGATTGGACCGGGCAGCACAGCGTTGACGCGAATCCCTTTATCGGCCAGGAAGCTGGCCAGCCCCAGCGTCATGTTGGCAATTGCGCCCTTGGTCGTCGAGTAAGGCAGGATGTTGGGCGTTGGATCCTTTGAGTTGACCGACGCGGTATTGATGATCGACGAGCCCGGCTGCAGGTGCGGCACCAACTGCTTCACCAGGTAGAACGGCGCATGCACGTTGGTGGCGAACGTCTTGGTCCACTCCTCCAGCGTGATCTCGTCGAAGGACTGGAAGTAGCGCTGGTATGCAGCATTGTTGACCAGCACGTCTAGGCCGCCGAACGCTTCGAGGAGCTGCTTCACCAGCGTTTCAATCTGTTCGGGCTCGCCGAGATTGCAGGGAAACGAGAGCCCGCGAGCCCCGGCTTTCTCGATCTGCGCGATCACGTAATCCGCATCGTCCTGCTCTTCCGGCAGATGCGCGATGGCCACGCTGGCGCCCTCCCGGGCGAAGGCGATGGCCACGGCGGCACCAATACCGCTATCGCCGCCCGTGATCAGGGCACGCTTGCCTTCCAGCAAGCCATGGCCGACATAGCTTTCCTCGCCCAGGTCGGGAACCGGATCGGTCTTCCGGCTTTTGCCGGGGAAGGACTGCTGCTGGGGCTTGAAAGGAGGACGGGGGTAACGGGGAACCGGCATGGGACACTCCTGGAGAAGCGCGTACGAGCGACAGTCGGCAAGGTGCCGCGCGCGTGGAGAAGCTCGAGTGACGGCGAACAAGGTGTATGTCGACACTCAGCAAACGTTCGCGGCTTTCCCGGACGACGAAGTCATCCGGCTTCCCGGTGAGCACTGCCCCTCTCCACTCGGAAAAAGGCGTCATGCATAGAGGATCTCGAGGCCATTTCCCTGCGACCGAGGGACGGGCGAAGCCAGGCGATTTCAGGCTGCACGAGGCGTCTTCCTACCCTCGCTCCCTCACTCGCTAGCCGCGACTTCGAGCTCTCCCGAGGGGACAGCAGCGCCTGCCCGTTTCTGGAAGTTCCTATCAATCAGGTCCGGTTTCGGGGAGACAAGCGCCTGCCCGTGATCGGCTGAGTCGTATCGGCGAGTCACTCCGCTTGTGTCGCGGAAGGCGCTGTCGCTGTGTGCACCAGTTTCATCGGTGGAGCTGGTGCCAACATGGTGCAGCTGGAGAAATCGGCCGCGAACTCGACCGTGACGCCCAGGGATTCGGATCGGAAGCGCGTCGGAGAGAGTGCGACCAGGCGTTCGGAAGCGGGGGCGACGGCGTTTGCGAACAATCCCTCCGGACGCGCTTCAAGAACGACATCGAGCCCGCCACCCACGAAGCGGCCGGCAGCCCTGGAAAGCTCGGCGAGCGACAGCATCTTCTCTTCGGTCGCTGGTGCCGAAATGTCCGGCCAGCCATAGTCGGTCGCGACGGCACGGACGACTTCGTCTATCAGCTGTCGGCCCTGGTCTCCATTGGTCAGGACGACGACGACATCGCCCTTGCCGACATAGGCGATCATGAACGATTGAAAGCCTTCGTTCACGCCATCGTTGGAACGAAGCGAGAGGCCTTACCCACTCTCACGTCGACGTAAACGCTACGAACGCCATGGGCCAGACTGCGTTGCACCCGGCTTACGATCCTTTGGTGGTCGATACCTTACTCCGCTTTGGTGAGAATCAAAGAGATAAAAAACACTTCACAAGCGCTACTTCAAGCGTAAACCGGCAAATTTCGACAGGCCGGTTAGATCTTTCTGACGCCCATTTGTGGCACCACCGCTATCTATTGACGCGCCGATGACAAGTTGGTAATACTTCTGTGCATCTAGTCACAGGAAGTGATGAAAGCAATGGACAAGTCGGCTACTCATGACGCCCGATCAAGCGGCAACACCTGGCAAGTGATTTCACCTTCTAGGCAAGACCATCCGACATAGGATCGCAGCGCAAACATTTGCATATGGATTTGCGCGCCCTCTCTAAGG
>JBIIHJ010000428.1:0-3042 GCA_044235875.1 Pseudoxanthomonas sp. | reverse complement strand
CACCTGGAGAACTACGGCAACGACTTCGCCCGCGTGCAGGCCGCGTTCGCCGAGTTCCTGCAGCGCTTGCCGTTTTATGGGCTGGCGGTGCTGTGCATCGACGATCCGGAAGTGGCCGCGCTGGCCGCCGAAACCCCGCGCCACGTGATGACCTACGGCCTGTCCGACAACGCCGACATCCGTGCCGAAAACGTGGTGCAGGAAGCTGGTCGCATGCGCTTCACCCTGTGCCTGCCGGAGGATGTGTCGGTCAACGTGACCCTGGCGCTGCCGGGCACGCACAACGTGCTCAACGCACTGGCCGCCGCGGCGGTCGGCTGGCAGCTGGGCGTGCAGCCGGGCACGATCGCGCGTGCGCTGGCCAATTTTTCGGGCATCGGTCGCCGCTTCAACGACCTGGGCGCGATCGCCACCGGTCGCGGCGCCACCGTGCAGCTGATCGACGACTACGGCCATCACCCGCGCGAGCTGGCGGCGGTGTTCGCTGCCGCCCGCGGTGGCTGGCCGGACAAGCGCCTGGTGGTGGCCTTCCAACCGCATCGCTACAGCCGGACGCGCGATCAGTTCGATGCCTTCGCTGCGGTGCTGAGCGAAGTCGACGCGCTGGTGCTGAGCGAGGTCTATCCTGCCGGCGAAGCGCCTATCGCCGGCGCCGATGCCAAATCGCTGGCCCGCGCCATCCGCGCGCGCGGCCGCAACGAGCCGGTCGTGGTCAGCACCGTGGGCGACCTGCCGACCGTACTGCCCGACGTGCTGCAGGACGGCGACCTGTTGCTGCTGATGGGTGCCGGCGACATCGGCCACATCGCCCAGCACATCGCCGCGCATGGCTTCACCGAGGCCGCGGGCGCATGAACGCCACCAGCTTCCCTTCGCCACGCAGCAGCGATCCGGCCGTGTTCGGCCGCGTCGCCGTGCTCATGGGCGGGACGTCCAGCGAGCGCGAGGTGTCGCTCAATTCCGGCGCCAACGTGCTTGAAGCGCTGACCGCGCGTGGCGTGGACGCGTTTGCGGTCGATGGCATCCCGGCGCTGGCCAAGCTGATCGCGGGCGAGGGCTGCGACCGCGTCTTCAACGTCCTACACGGCCACAACGGCGGCGGCGAAGACGGCATCGTTCAAGGGCTGATGGAAGCTTTGGGCGTGCCGTATACCGGCTCGGACGTGCTGGGTTCGGCGCTGAGCATGGACAAGGTGCGCACCAAACAGGTGTGGCTGTCGCTGGACCTGCCGACGCCGCGCTACGTGCGCCTGCCTTCGACCGCACAAGCGACCGACGTCCATGCCGCCGCGGCCAAGCTGGGCCTGCCCGTGATCGTCAAGCCGGCCAACGAAGGCTCCAGCGTCGGCGTGACCCGTGTGTTCGAAGACGCGCAGCTGGATGAGGCCGTGGCCCTGGCCGCGCGCTACGACGGCGAGCTGCTGATGGAGCAGCTCATCGTCGGTGACGAACTCACCGTGGCGATCCTGGGCCAGACCGCGCTGCCCTCGATCCGGATCGTGCCCAAGGGCGCCTGGTACGACTACAACGCCAAGTACATCGCCGAAGACACCCAGTACCTGTGCCCGGGCCTGGACGGTGATGCCGAAGCCGAGATCCGCCGCCTTGCACTGGCCGCGTTCAACGCGGCCGGCTGCCGCGGCTGGGGCCGCGTGGACGTGATGCGCGATGGCAGGACCGGCGCGTTCTACCTGCTGGAAGTGAACACCGCGCCGGGCATGACCAGTCACTCGCTGGTGCCCAAGGCCGCGCGCCAGGCCGGCATCGGGTTTGAAGACCTGTGCTGGCGCATCCTGGAATCGACCCTGGAGACGCCAGACGCATGAGCAATGTGCTGCGCGTGCTGACCTGGATCCTGGCGCTGGCGTTGGTCGCGCTGCCGGTCGTGGCCGTGTTCAACGGCTGGATCGGCGCCGAACGCTGGCCGCTGACCAAGCTGCGCGTCGGTGGCGAGCTACGTCGCGTGGATCCGGCCCAGTTGCGCGCGGTGGTGGTGCCCTATGCACAGCGCGGCTTCTTTGCCGTCAAGTTGATCGACGCCCAGAATGCGGTCGAGCGCCTGCCGTGGGTGGAAAGTGCGCAGGTGCGCAAGCGCTGGCCCGACGTGCTGGAAGTGACCGTGGTCGAGCACAAGCCGTTCGCGCGCTGGGGCAACGATCGCCTGCTGTCGGTGGACGGTGCGTTGTTCCCGGTGCCCAAGAATGTCGATGCCAGTGGGCTGCCGCAGCTCGGCGGTCCCGATGGCCAGGTCAAGGACGTGGTTGCGCTCTACAACGAATCGACGGGGCTGTTCGCACCGATGGGCCTGAAGGTCGACGCCCTGGTGATGGACGCGCGCGGCAGCTGGTCGCTGAAGCTGAGCAATGGCCTGGATGTGGTGATCGGTCGTGCGGATGCGCGTCCGCGCCTGCTGCGCTTTGCCCGCCTGCTGCCGCGCCTGCTCGGCGACACCCGCGTGCTGGCCCGCGTGGACCTGCGCTACACCAACGGTTTCTCCCTGACCTGGGGCCAGACCAAGCCGGCCGCCAACGATGGCGCCGCACTCCCGACTTCTTCCAGCGCCGCCGCGCCGGCCCGCCAGGCCGCGTTGACGACGCACGCATTACAGCAGGCACTCCACGCATGAATCGCAAGGGCGACAAATCCCTGATCGTCGGACTGGACATCGGCACCTCCAAGGTGACCGCGCTGGTCGGTGAATATTCCCCGGGCAACCCGATCGAAGTGATCGGCATCGGCAGCCACGAATCGCGCGGGCTCAAGCGCGGCGTGGTGGTGGATATCGAGTCGACCGTGCAGTCGATCCAGCGTGCGGTCGAAGAGGCCGAGCTGATGGCCGGCTGCGAGATCCGGTCGGTCTACGCCTCGATCTCCGGCGCGCACGTGCAGTGCAAGAACTCGCCCGGCATCGTCCCGATCCGCGACGGCGAAGTGACCTGGTCGGACCTGGACCGCGTGCTGGATGCGGCCAAGGCCGTGGCCATTCCCGCCGACCAGAAGATCCTGCACGCGATCCCGCGCGCATACGTGCTGGACGATTCG
>JBIIHJ010000427.1:0-3044 GCA_044235875.1 Pseudoxanthomonas sp. | reverse complement strand
GCCGGCGCCTTCGATCACCGCCAGCGCGCCGGAGTTGCGCACGCCGAAGCGCTCGCCGGCGCGGCCTGCGGCATACAGCTCGCCACCGGTGGCGCCGTACAGGCAGGTGTTGCCGATGATCGCGGTGTTGCGGGCCTCGAAGCGCGCGCCGCGCGGCGGACGTACCACCAGGCGGCCGCCGGCCATGCCCTTGCCCACGTAGTCGTTGGCTTCGCCTTCCAGCTCCATGTGCAGGCCGCCGGCGTTGAACGCGCCGAAGCTCTGCCCGGCCGAACCGCGGAAGCGCAGGTGCAGCGGCGCATCGGCCATGCCGGTGTTGCCGTGGGCCTTGGCGATGGCACCGGACAGGCGCGTGCCGATCGAGCGGTCGGTGTTGTGGATCAGGAAGCGATGCTCGCCGCCGGACTTGGTCCGGATCGGCTCGGCCAACAGGCCGTCGAGCTGGGTGGCCAGGCTGTCGGGCGATTCGTACAGCCGCTGCGCGCCGCAGGTGCTGCTGTCGAAATTGGCCCCCGCCAGCAGGCGCGACAGGTCGATGTTGACGCCTTCGCGCGGGGAGACCTGCAGCTGCTCCAGCAGGTCGGTGCGGCCGACGATTTCATCCAGCGAGCGGGCGCCCAGGTAGGACAGCCACTGGCGCACTTCTTCGGAGAGCAGGCGGAAGTAGTTCTCCACGCGCTCGGGCAGGCCGGTGAAGTAATCCGCGCGCAGGCGCTCGTCCTGGGTGGCAACGCCCGTGGCGCAGTTGTTGAGGTGGCAGATGCGCAGGTACTTGCAGCCCAGCACGATCATCGGGCCGGTGCCGAAGCCGAAGCTGTCGGCACCCAGCAGCGCGGCCTTGACCACGTCCAGGCCGGTCTTCAGGCCGCCGTCGGTCTGCAGCACCACGCGGTCGCGCAGCTGGTTGACCACCAGCGCGTGATGCGACTCGGCCACGCCCAGTTCCCACGGGCCGCCGGCATAGCGGATCGAGCTGAGGGGGCTGGCACCGGTGCCGCCGTCGTGGCCGGACACGGTGATCAGGTCCGCGCCGGCCTTGACCACGCCCGCGGCGATCGTGCCGACGCCGGCATGGCTGACCAGCTTGACCGACACCAGTGCGGTCGGATTGACCTGCTTGAGGTCGTAGATCAGCTGGGCCAGGTCTTCGATGGAATAGATGTCGTGGTGCGGCGGCGGCGAGATCAAACCGATGCCGGGCTTGGCATAGCGCAGCCGGGCGATCATCTCGTTGACCTTGTGGCCGGGCAACTGGCCGCCTTCGCCGGGCTTGGCGCCCTGGGCAACCTTGATCTGCAGCACCTCGGCGTTGACCAGGTACTCGGGCGTGACGCCGAAGCGGCCCGACGCCACCTGCTTGATCTTGGAGCGCTTCTCGGTGCCGTAGCGGACCGGATCCTCGCCACCTTCGCCCGAATTGCTGCGACCGCCCAGGCGGTTCATCGCGATGGCCAGCGCCTCGTGCGCTTCGGGCGAGAGCGCGCCCAGGCTGATGGCGGCGGTGTCGAAGCGGCGCAGGATGTCGGCCGCGTCGGCCACCTGGTCCAACGGCGTGGGCGTGTCGGCCTTCTTCAGCACCAGCATGTCGCGCAGGGCCGAGGGCGGGCGGTGGTTGACCGCATCGGCATAGGCCTGCCAGTCCGCCTGCTGGCCGCTGCGGGTGGCGCGCTGCAGGGTCAGCACCACGTCCGGGTTGTACATGTGGTACTCGCCGCCGTGCACGTACTTGATCAGGCCGCCGACTTCGGGCTTGAGCAGGTCGTTCCAGGCGCGCGCGGTCAGCTGGCGGGCCTCGGTATCCAGGCGCGACAGGCCGGCGCCACCGATGCGCGAAGCAGTACCGGTGAAGCACAGGTCCACCACGTCATCGTCCAGGCCGATGATCTCGAACAGCTGCGCGGCGCGGTAGCTGGCGATGGTGGCGATGCCCATCTTGGAGATGATCTTGGACAGGCCCTTGTAGATGCCCTTGCGGTACTTGCGGCCGATCTGGGCCTGCTCGCCGCCTTTCTTCAGCTGCAGGATGCCGCGACGGCCCAGGTCGAACAGGGTCTGGTAGGCCAGGTACGGATACACCGCGGTGGCCCCGTAACCGAGCAGGCAGGCCATGTGGTGCGGATCGCGCGCGGTGCCGGTCTCGATGATCAGGTTGACGTCGCAGCGCAGGCCGGCGCGCGAGAGGTGGTGATGCACCGCGCCGGTGGCCAGCAGCGCGTGCACCATCGGCCGGTCGGTGGTCGGATAGCGGTCGGACAGCAGCAGCATGACCATGCCCTCGCGCGCGGCGGCTTCGGCCGTGGCGCAGATGCGCTCGATGCCGGCCTTGAGGCCTTCGGCGATGTCGTAGGACAGGTCGATCAGCCGGTTCTTGGACGCGTACTGCTCCATCTTCAGCAGCTGGCGCAGCTTGCGCTGGCTCAACACCGGCGAATTGAGGATGACGTGGTTCACCGTCTCCGGGCCGGCGTGGAAGATGTTGGTCTCCCGGCCCAGCTGGGTGGACAGCGACATGACGCAGTCTTCGCGCAGCGGATCGATCGGCGGGTTGGTGACCTGCGCGAACGCCTGGCGAAAGTAGTCGTACAGCGGCCGGGTGTGCTGGCTCAGCACCGCCATCGGCGTGTCGTCGCCCATCGAGCCGGTGGCTTCCTGCTCCATCTCGGCCAGCGGACGCAGCACCTGCTCCACTTCCTCGGTGCTGAGCTGGAACAGCTTGTGGTAGCTGCGCAGGGTCTTCTCGTCGAAGGGCTCCTCGACCAGCGACGGATCGATCAGTTCGGTCTGCAGGTAGGTCACGCCCTGCTGCAGCCACTGCTTGAACGGCGCGCGCGCGCGGTTGACGCGGTCGATGGCGTCCGAATCGAGCAGGTCGCCACGCTTGAGGTCGATGGCCATCATCTCGCCCGGACCCAGCTTGCCCTTGCGCACGATGCGCTCGGCCGGCAGCTCCCACACGCCCGCCTCGGAGGCGACCAGGAAGTGGCGATCCGAGCTGAGCATCCAGCGCGCCGGACGCAGGCCGTTGCGGTCGAGCATGCACGCGG
>JBIIHJ010000426.1:0-3046 GCA_044235875.1 Pseudoxanthomonas sp. | reverse complement strand
GATCACCACGTCGGGCTGCTCTTTCTCGATGAGCTTGAGCAGCGTGCGCGCGGCGGTCAGCGGCGAGACCGGGCCGTCGGCGACCAGGTGCAGGGCGCGGTTGGCGCCCATGGCCAGACCGTTGCGCAGGTGCGCGGCGGCATCGGCAGGAGCGATCGTGGCCACGACCACTTCGGTGGCGATGCCCTTGTCGCGTAGGCGCAGGGCCTCTTCCAGCGCGATTTCATCGAAAGGATTCGGGGAGAGCTTGACGCCCTCGGTGACCACGCCGGAGTGGTCCGGCTTGACCTGGATGCGCACGTTGTAGTCCACCACGCGCTTGTAGGCGACGAGAATCTTCATCGAAAGCGGATGTCCTGTAGCAAAAAAAGTAAACGAACTCCAGCCAAGATGTCTGCCAGGTTCAAAGCTGGGCTAGCTCCAGCGCTAGCGCCTCATTAATTGCTTCCGGTGCTTGGATGGAGGCTGCGTAACCCAATGCCTTCGGAAGCAATTGCGTAGCGAAGAAGTGTGCCGTGACGATCTTGGCCCCATGAAATTGCGGGTCTTCCTGCACACGAGCCACAGAAACGAGTAACGCGCGGGCAAGCTGCCAGCCACACAGGACGACCCCGCACAATTTGAGGTAGGCCACGCTGACGCCATAGGCCGCGCTGGGGTTCACGTCTGCATGCAGCAGGAGGAACTCGATTGAGTCGGCCAAAACATCGCGCCCCGTGCGCAAACTCCTGCGCATGGCGTCAATCGCCGGTAGCGCCTGAATTGATCTAACTTCCAACTCAGCCAAGGTCGCATCGATTTCTGCGAGGACCCAGCGTGCCGCTGTTCCATGGTCGCGCAGTGTCTTACGGCCGAGCAGATCATTAGCTTGAATTGCAGTAGTGCCTTCGTAGATTGGTAGGATTCTGGCGTCACGCATCAACTGAGCCGCGCCGGTTTCCTCGATGTAGCCCATTCCTCCATGCACTTGGATGTTAAGACTGGCGACTTCAACGGAGACCTCCGTTGACCAGCCCTTGATGACTGGGACGAGAAATTCGTACGCCGCGCGGCACCTGTCCCGTGCAACGGCATCCGGTAGGTGATGGGCTTGATCAGAATATGCCGCAGCCACATAGGCGAGCGAGCGCGCGCCTTCGGTAAGTGCACGCATCTCCAGCAACATCCGCCGCACATCGGGATGGTGGGCAATGACCATTGGCTGTGACGCAGAGTTCCCTGGTGCACGACCCTGCACCCGCTCAAAGGCATAGGCGCGTGCCTTCTGGTAGGCGGCCTCAGACACCGCAATCCCTTGTAGTCCTACCCCAAACCTAGCGGCGTTCATCATCACGAACATGTATTCCAAGCCGCGATTCTCCAAGCCGACCAGGGATCCAACCGCTCCTTCAAACTGCAAGACTGCTGTCGGGCTCGCCTTGATTCCGAGCTTATGTTCGATCGAGACACACGCCACCGCGTTACGCTCGCCAAGCGTTCCACTTTGGTCAATCAAGTATTTGGAAACTACGAACAAGGAGATGCCACGGATTCCTTGCGGTGCGCCCGGGACCCTGGCTAACACCAAATGGACGATGTTGTCCGTCAAGTCATGCTCCCCCCAAGTGATGAAGATCTTGGTGCCGTGGATGCGATATGTGCCGTTCCCTTGAGGTTCGGCGCGCGTCCGCAGTGCTGCCAGATCCGAACCTGCTTGCGGCTCGGTCAAGTTCATCGTCCCGGCCCACTGTCCACTGATCAATTTTGGTAGGTAGCAGGCCTTCAATGTGTCCGATGCGGCGGTCAAAAGAGCCTCGATCGCACCATCGGTCAGCAGGGGGCAAAGCCCGAAGGATAGGTTGGCCGATTGCAGCATCTCACTGCACGGGGCTGCAATCACTTTGGGGAGACCTTGGCCGCCGTACTCGACAGGATGCGATATTCCCTGCCAGCCACCTTCAGCATACTGTCGGTAAGCCTCAACAAAGCCGGGACTGGAACAGACTGCTCCATCGACCCAGTGGCTCGGTTGCTTATCACCAACTTGGTTCAATGGCGCAATGATGTCCTCGCTCAGGTGCGCGCTTTCTTCCAGGATGGCACGGGCTAACTCCATGGTGCTTTCGCCGTGGCTCGGCAGCTGCGTGATGTGCTCCATGCCTACGAGGTGCTCAAGCACGAAAGCCATGTCCTTTACCGGGGCAACGTAGGTCATCTTTGGTTCCAATGCAGGGCCGGGCAGGCCGATTCCTAACCGCGGGACCACAGCGTAGGAACTCGCGCCGCCCATTGGCTACCCAAACCTGCCGCCGTGGTGACAAAGTCCGCCACAGTGAGATTGTCCGCCCAACAGGGCGAGGGTCGAACTACGCTATTCCTGCCTGCGGTATGCCGCTGGCGTGCTTCCGGTCCAGCGACGGAAGGCTCGGTGGAAAGCAGTCGGATTATCGAAGCCCACAGTGCTGGCGATCTCACTGATGGATGCGTCGGTCTGGGTTAGCGTGCGGATCGCAAGGTCACGTCGGACCTCGTCCTTAATTGCCTGGAACGAGGTGCCTTCATCCGCAAGCTTGCGGCACAGCGTCCGCTCCGAACAGAACAGGTCGCGCGCTACTGCGCCAGTCGTAGGCACGTCAGGCAGAGCAGAGAGAATGCGTTGTCGAACGCTGAGACAAGTAATCTGGGTAGCAGCCGAGACGAAGATCCAGTCTTCAGGAGCACGATCTAGAAACCGCCGAAGATCAATTTTTCGCTGGCGCACGGGGAGATCAAGAAAGCTTTCCGCAAACACTACCCGGCTCGTCTCGCACGAGAATTGTACCGGGCCGGGGAACAGGTATAGATAGTCACTAGCCTGGGCCGGGGGAGGAAAGTCGAATGAAGTCGCGCCGAGCGGAATGTTTTCCCGCACGAGCCACGAAGCAACGCCGTGAGCCAGCTTGAGCATGAGCATCTTGCCCAGTGGCGTTGCAGGAGAGCGCATCGAGCTTTCCCTAAGCTCGATGTATCCCAAGCCGTTGCTTCGGTCCGAGTACACGCGGAAATCATCCAGGATCAAGTGGAAGAA
>JBIIHJ010000131.1:0-9908 GCA_044235875.1 Pseudoxanthomonas sp. | reverse complement strand
TTCGCCATCTTCCAGCTCAATCCGGCGCCGTTCTGCCTACTGGACGAGGTCGATGCGCCGCTGGACGAAGCCAACGTCGGCCGCCTGGCGGCCATGGTCAAGGAAATGAGCGAGAAGGTGCAGTTCCTGTTCGTCAGCCACAACAAGGCGACGATGGAAGCGGCCAACCAGCTCTCGGGCGTGACCATGCGCGAGCCGGGCGTGTCGCGCCTGGTGTCGGTGGACCTGGCCGAAGCCTCGCGCTTGGCGGGTGCGGCTTGAGGGCAGGAGTGAGCCCAGCGAAGCAGGGTGAGAAGTGAGCAGAGCGACGCGACAGTTCCCGTGTTTGCTTTCTCTCACTGCCCACTCCGCTCCGCTCACTCCTGGCTCTCAAGCACCAGCCATGGCACCATCCGGCCAGCTTTTCAGAAGGAGCTCCTGCTAATGTCGGATGTGTTGATGCTGCGGATCGGCATCGCCGTGGTTGGCGTCATCCTGATCGCCGCCATGGTCCTGTTCGGCCGGCCGAAGAAGCCACCGCAGGGCCGGCGCCTGGAATCGGGCGAACGCGATCCCTCGCGGGTCGAACCCAGCCTGGGCGGCGAGCACACCGGTCACGACGCGCGCGGCCACGACCTGGGCGAGGGCGTGGTCCAGCACGACCTAGGCCTGGCCGATCCAGCCGCTACTGACAGCGACCTGGGCAAACGCCCGGGCCAGGATTTCGACAAGATCATCTCGCTCTACGTGGCGGCCAAGTCCGGCCAGATGCTGCGCGGCGAGGACATCGTGGTGGCGGCCGAAAAGACCGGCCTGATCTTCGGCCACATGAACGTGTTCCACCGCCTGATCGAGCATCACCCCGAGCGTGGCCCGGTCTTCAGCATGGCCAACATCATGCAGCCGGGCAGCTTCGACATGGCGGCCATCCGCGAGCTGGAGACGCCGGCGATCGCTTTCTTCCTGACCCTACCGGCGCCGATGACCGCCCTGGACGCCTGGGAAATGATGCTGCCCAACGTGCAGCGCATGGCCGAGCTCCTGGACGGCGTGGTCCTTGACGACGGGCGCAATGCGCTGGGTCGCCAGCGTATCCAGCACATCCGGGAAGAGCTGCGCGGCTATGACCGCCAGCACGAAGCGCCGCCGCTGAGCAAATCGCCGCGCTGGTAAGCGCGGCAGCCGTGGCTCAGGTCGCGGCCATCGGCGCCATCACCAGCAGGTGGCGCAGGCGCAGGTAGCGGGCGAACAGCCACACCAGCACGGTCAGCAGCGTCGCGATCGCCAGATACGGCACCAGCGTCAGCCCGACCATGCGCAGCAGCAGCGCGCCGGCATACGACAGCCCGATGCCGAAGGTGAACATCTCCAGCGATTGCCGTCCCAGGGTGCAGCACGCGTCCAGCACCTGGTGCCCGCCGCGGGCTGAGAGCCAAGGCCGCCGCAACAGCTCGCATAGCCAGAACCAGGCAAACAGCACCAGGCCGGCATGCGCCAGCCGAAGCGGGGCAAGATCGCGCTTGTCCCACCAGCGCATGTCGGTCAGCGGCACCAGCCTGCGATCGACCAGGAAGAACACCGTCAGCGCGGCCAGCAGGCCAAGGACGATCAATGCGATGCGCGGCTGGCGCGCCCAGTCCTGGAGTCGTTGCAGCGCGTGCAGCCGTCCGCCGACGATGCCGCCGATGAAGAGCAATTGCCACGCATAGCGATTGAAGTAGCCCGAGTCGATCGGCTGTCCCAGTGTCTCGGCCACCGAGTGCCACTGGCTGGCCCCGTACAGCGAGATCGAAGCGGACAGCACCGCCCAGGGCCAGCGGATCACCAGCGGCACCAGCGGGATGCACGCCAGCAGGAAGATCACGTAGATCTGCAGCACGTCCAGCAGCGGCGGACTGTCGCGCAGCAGCAGGAAGGCCTGCACCGCATGGTGCGGGTTGGAAACCAGTTCGCCCATGCGCAGCTGCGCGGCGATGGCCTGCGGCAACAGCCCGCACAGCGCCAGCAGGCACAGGAAGGCCAACGCGTTGTAGAGGTACAGATGCCCGGCGCGGTGGCTCAGGCGGACGAAGGACAGGCCGGCCGACCGGCCCGGCTGCGCATAGACCGCGCCGACCAGATAGCCGGAGATGAAGAAGAACAGCTCGGCCGAAGACGAATAGCCAAGCGTGGTCGGTGTCCAGATCGCCTTGCCGGCATAGCCCAACAGGTTGGCCAGCAGCGAGTAATGGTTGAGCGTGATGACGATCAGGCAGATGCCGCGGATGAAATCCAGCGGCACCAGGCGTTCTGCGGTCGGGGGCACCATCCCGGCAATCTCCTCGGGCGTGGCAGGCACCCACAGGGGTCAACGCAGATTGCGTCCCGGTCGGGCCAGCGCCGGTGGGCTCAGGCGACCATCACCTTTGCGAACGCCTCGCGGAAGCGCTGCATGTCGGCAGCGGTGCCGACGGTGACGCGCATGGACTGCGGCAGGATCGGCCAGCTGCGGCCGACGAAGACGTGCTGCCGGGCCAGCTTGGCCGCGAACGCCTTGGCATCGCCCTTGACGTCGACCATGAAGCAGTTGGCCTCGCTGGGCATGCAGGTATAGCCGTGGGCGGTAAGCCAGTCGATCGTGGCTCCACGCGCCTGGGTGTTGGCGGCCTTGCGTTCGGCCAGGTGCGCAGGGTTGCGCAGGCTGGCGATGCCGGCCGCCACGGTCGGCACCGGCATGCTGTTGATGCCGAAGGCCATCATCTTGGCGAGCAGGTCCGGGCGCGCCGCGGCCAGGCCCAGGCGCAGCCCGGCCATGCCGTAGATCTTGGAGAAGGTCCGCAGCACCATTACATCCTTGCCGGCGGCGACCAGATCCAGGCAATGCCGGGCATCGCTGAAATGGATGTAGGCCTCGTCCACCAGCACGATCGCGTCCTTGGGCTTGTGGGCCAGCAGCCAATCGATCTGGGCACGGGTGGTGACCGAACCGGTGGGATTGTTGGGGTTGCAGACGTAGATCAGGCCGGCGGATGGATCGACCGCGGCCATCTTCTCCACATCGTGCGAAGCATCGGCCAGCAGCGGGACGCGGCTGATCCTGGCGCCGTGCTTACCGGCCATGTCGGCCACCGCTTCGAAGGTCGGGTCCGGGATCACCAGGCCGGCCGTGGCCGAAGTAAACGCCAGCGCCGCCGCGTCGATGGCCACGCCCGAGCCGGCGTAGACCATGACCTGCTCGGGCTTGAGCCCGTTCTGGCTGGCGAACAGCTCGGCCAGGACCATCTGGTCCTCGAACAGATAGCGCCCGGACTTGGCGACCATGCCGATCGCCGCCTGGGTCGCCTCGGGGAACGGGCCGTGCGGGTTTTCGTTGTAGTTGAGCAGCACCGCATCGGCGGCATCCATCGCCACGTCACGTGGCGGCAACTGCGCACTGGCGGTGCGCGACATCAGCGGCAGGCCCAGGCCCGCGGCCGCCATGCCCAGGGTGGACGCCTGCAGGAAACCACGGCGGGACAGGGAAGCGGACATGGGCATGGCTCGATGTGTGGGAATGGCGTGAAATTACCGCCAGCCAGCGGTAAGCCACAAGCGGCGGCGCGACGCGATTGGGTCGTCCACGACCCCGCCCAGCAGGCGCGCATGCCGCGTAAAATCGACCGATGACCAAGGTTCACACCCCGGAAGCGCGGATCGCCGCGCTGCGCCAGCAGTTGGATGACGCCAGCTATCGCTATCACGTGCTGGACGAGCCCAACATTCCCGACGCGGACTACGACCTCCTGCTGCGCGAGCTGGACGAGCTCGAAGCGGCGCATCCTGAGCTGGTGACGCCCGATTCGCCGACCCAGCGTGTCGGGGCCTTGGCCGAATCCCGCTTCGCCGAGGTCCGCCACGCCGTCCCGATGTTGTCGCTGGGCAATGCCTTCGACGATGAGGAAGTGGCCGACTTCGTCCGCCGCATCGCAGACAAGCTGGGGCGCCGGATGCTGACCTTCTCGGCCGAGCCCAAACTCGACGGCCTGGCGATCAGCCTGCGTTACGAACATGGCGTGTTCGTCCAGGGCGCCACACGCGGCGACGGCGCCACCGGCGAGGACGTCACCGCCAATCTGCGCACGGTCAAGGCGATTCCGCTCAAATTACGTGGCAGCGGCTGGCCGGACGTGCTGGAAGTGCGCGGCGAGGTCTACATGCCGCGTGCGGCCTTCGAGGCCTACAACGAACAGGCGCGCCTGCACGGCGGCAAGGTGCTGGCCAATCCGCGCAACGGCGCGGCCGGGTCGCTGCGCCAGCTCGACGCGCGCATCACCGCGCAACGTCCGCTGGCGTTCTTCGCTTATGGCACCGGCGCGGTCGAAGGCGGCACGCTGCCGGACAGCCATTCGGGCGTGCTCAAGCAGCTGCGCGCGTGGGGGTTTCCGGTCAGCGATCTGTCCAAGCTGGTGGAAGGCGCTGATGGCCTGCTCACGTTCTATCGCGACATCGGCGCGCGCCGCGACCAGCTCGCCTTCGATATCGATGGCGTGGTCTACAAGCTCGACGATGCCGAGGGGCAGCGCGAGATGGGCTTCGTCTCGCGCGCGCCGCGCTGGGCCATCGCGCACAAGTTCCCCGCGCAGGAACAGTCGACCACGGTCAAGGACATCGAGATCCAGATCGGTCGCACCGGCGCGGCCACGCCGGTCGCGCGGCTTGAGCCAGTGCAGGTCGCCGGTGTGATCGTGACCAACGCGACCCTGCACAACGCCGACCAGATCGCGCGCCTGGACGTACGCGTGGGCGACACCGTGATCGTGCGCCGTGCCGGCGATGTGATTCCCGAGGTGGTCAGTGTGATCGAGGCACAGCGGCCCAAGGGCGCCATGTCCTGGCAGATGCCGTCGCATTGCCCGGTCTGCGGCTCGGACATCGTGCGCGAAGAGGGCGCGGCGGCGTGGCGTTGCTCGGGCGAACTGAGTTGCCCGGCGCAGCGCAAGGAAGCGATCCGCCATTTCGTCTCGCGCCGCGCGATGGATGTGGACGGCCTGGGCGAGAAATTCATTGAAGTATTGGTCGACGCCGGCGTCGTGCAGGGCGTGGCCGATCTGTACAGGCTCGACCTGGACCTGCTGCTGCAGCTGCGCCTGGTGACCGGCGCCGAGACGCCCGAAGGCTTCCTACGCGAGGCGCGCGAGCACCTGCCCAGCGGCGCCTACGCCAGGCTCGAAACCACAGTGGCCGAGGTGCGCGGCTCGGACGCGAACACGCCGCAGACCTGGCAGGCCGACCTGTTGCGCGCGGGACTTCCCGCGTTCGACTGGAACCGCAAGAAGATCGCGACCAAATGGGCCGAAAACCTGATCGCCGCGCTGGAACACAGCAAGCAGACCACGCTGGAGCGCTTCCTGTTCGCGCTGGGCATCGACCACGTGGGCGAGAGCACGGCCAAGGCGCTGGCGGCATGGTTCGGGGATCTCGACTTGATCAGGCGCCTGCCATGGCCGGTGTTCAAGCGCGTGCCCGATGTCGGGGGCGAGGTGGCGCGTTCGCTCGGCGGCTTCTTTGCCCAGGACGGCAACCAGCAGGCCATCGACGACCTGCTGGCGCGTGGCGTGCAGATCAGCGACACCCATGCACCCAGCGGTCTGCTGCGCGAAGGCCTGCACCTGGCCACGCTGCTGGCCGATATCGAGATTCCCAAGCTCACCCAGGTCCGCGCCGAGGCGCTGGCATCGGCGATGCCGCAGGTCGATGACATCGTCGATGCAGAGCTTGAAACGCTCATCGGCGCAGGCCTGCCCAAGGACACCGCCACGGCGCTGGTGGGCTGGCTGCAAGATGACGCCCACGTGCAGCTGCTGCGGCGCATGGGCCAGGCGCTCGCCAAGCTCGATGCGATCACCCCGCAACTGGCCGCGATCGAAACCAACGTGCTGACGGGCCAGACGGTGGTGCTCACCGGCAGCCTGGAGGCAATGACCCGCGACGAGGCCGGCGCGAAGCTGGAGGCGCTGGGCGCCAAGGTCGCTGGCAGCGTGTCGAAGAAAACCAGTTTCGTCGTGGCCGGTGCCGAGGCGGGCTCGAAGCTGAAGAAGGCGCAGGACCTGGGCATCGAGGTTTGGGACGAAGCGAAGCTGCTGGCGTTCCTGGACCGGCACGCGTGAGTGACGCCTGGCGTCCCACCGCCGCCTTGGATGTGCTGCGCCTGCGCGCGCGCCTGAATGCCCTGGTGCGTGCGTTCTTCGCCCAGCGCGATGTGCTCGAAGTGGAGACGCCGGTGCTGTCGCAGGCTGGCAATACCGAGCCGAACATCGACAGCTTCACTGCCGCCTTCAGTGGCCATGTCAGCGCCGGCGCGCGCACGCGCTGGCTGCGCACCTCGCCGGAGTATCCGCTCAAGCGCCTGCTCGCCGCCGGCCTTGGCGACTGCTACGAACTGGGCCGTGTATTCCGCAACGGCGAAGCCGGCGGGCGCCACAACCCCGAGTTCACGATGCTCGAGTGGTACCGGGTCGACTGGGATCACGTGCGGTTGGCCGAGGAAACCGTCGCGCTGGTGCAGCAGGCGCTGGCGCTGGTCGGACGCAGTGCGTCGGTCACTTCGCTGAGTTATCGCGCGCTGTTCCAGCAACATGTAGGACTTGATCCATTCACCGCGACGTTGGTGCAGCTGCAGCATGCGCTGGGCGAGGTGCAGATCCATCCGGAGGGCCTGGGCCGCGATGACTGGCTGGACCTGTTGGTGACCCATCGCATCCAACCTGACTTTGCCGCTGACGCGATCACGATCGTGTACGACTGGCCGGCCAGCCAGGCAGCGCTGGCGCAGATCCGCCAGCCTGCCCCCGCGCAGGCGGGGGATCCGCCGGTGGCCGAACGCTTCGAGCTGTACCTGGGCGCGGTCGAGCTTGCCAACGGGTACCACGAGCTATGCGATGCCGATGAACAGCGCGCCCGGTTCAGCCAGGACAACACGCGCCGCGCCGCGCGCGGGCTCGTTCAGCCGCCCCATGACGGGCACTTGCTCGACGCCCTGCCACTCATGCCACACTGCGCCGGCGTGGCAGTGGGAATGGATCGGCTGCTGATGGCGATGCTGGGGACCTCCAGGATCGCCGACGTGTTGGCTTTCGATTTCGCTTCGGCCTGACACACGCTTGGAATACACGGAACGTAAACACGTGAATGTGCTGGCATGCGTCACCGGCAAGGGGTTTGAGTTTGCGTACCGTCCAGGGGAAATCCGTGTTGAACAGCGGTTGGGTGCGTTGGAGCATAGTGGCCTGTGCCGTCACGGCACTGGCCGGCTGCGGCACCGTGGGACGGTGGTTCGGCGGCGGTGAGCGCGGCCCGGGCGAGGCCGCCGTGGAGCATTTCAGCTGCGAATCCAAGGGCGCGGACCTCAAGTACTGCGATGTGGATGCATCGGCCGGCGTCCGCCTGACCAAGCAGCTGTCCAACACGCCGTGCATCAAGGGCCGGACCTGGGATTACGGGCGCTTCGGCGTGTGGGTCGACCACGGCTGCCGCGCTGAGTTCGTCAGCGGCCTGGGCGATGACGACGGGGGTGAATTCGACCTCAAGCATCGCGTGGTGCGCTGCGAGTCCAAGGACCAGGCGCGCAAGCGCTGCCCGACCCAGGTGACGATCGCGCCGGTAGAGCTGCTCCGCCAGTTGTCCGATACCGCCTGCGTGCAGGGCCAGAGTTGGGGTTGGGACGCGGAAGGTGTCTGGGTCGATGGCGGATGCCGGGCGTTGTTCCGGGTGCGCTGATCGCATCGGCTGCATCGGGATTGCCACCTTCGCGCAGGTAAAATGCGCGGATGAACGACACCTTCGATTACGCCCGCTACGACCGCATCCGTCCCATCCTGTGGACGGGCGATGCCCTGCAACTGCTCGACCAGCGCAAGCTGCCCTTCGTGGTGGAGCACGTGACCTGTGCCACCAGCGATGAGGTGGCCGCGGCCATCCACGCCCTGGCGGTACGCGGTGCGCCGGCGATCGGCATCGCCGCGGCCTGGGGCACGGTGCTGGCGGGGCGAGAGATCCAGGCCGCCGATGGCACCGAAGCCGCGCTCAAGATCGAACCGGCGCTGCAGCGCCTCAATGCGGCGCGCCCGACCGCCGTCAATCTGGCCTGGGCGCTGGCGCGCATGCGCCGCGCGCTGCAAGCGGCCGGCGCCGACTGGCTGGCCGTGCTGGAGCGCGAAGCCGAGGCCATCGCCACCGAAGACCTGGCCGCCAACCGCCACATGGGCGAACTGGGCGCGGCGCTGATCGGGCAGGGCAGCGGCGTGCTGACCCCCTGCAACACCGGTTCGCTGGCCACCGCCGGCTTTGGCACCGCGCTGGGCGTGATCCGCGCCGGCGTGGCCCAGGGCAGGATCCTCAAGGTGTTCGCCGATGAGACCCGGCCGTGGCAGCAGGGCGCGCGCCTGACCGTGTGGGAGCTGCAGCAGGACGGCATCGACGCCACGCTGATCGCCGACTCGGCCGCCTCGCACCTGATGAAGACCGGTGCGGTGCAGTGGGTCATCGTCGGCGCCGACCGCATCTGCGCCAATGGCGACACCGCCAACAAGATCGGCACCTATCAGCTGGCCATCGCCGCGCGCCACCACGGCCTGAAGTTCATGGTCGTGGCGCCGTCCTCCACCGTCGACATGGACACCGCCAGTGGCGACCTGATCGAGATCGAGGAGCGCGATCCCGGCGAACTGCAAGGCATCGGTGGCGTGCGCATCGTGGCCGAGGGCATCAAGGCCTGGAACCCGGTGTTCGACGTGACGCCGGGCGAGCTGATCGATGCCATCGTGACCGAACGGGGCGTCGTCGAGCGGCCCACCACCGCCAGGATGCGCGCTGCGTTCGACTGAGCCTGGACGCACGGCTGCGCGCGCTTGACAAGGGCCGCGGGGCAAGGAGCGAGAATCGCGGTGAAACATGGCGCCCAAGGTGGCGGCGTAAGCCAGGTTCCACGCGCAAGTGCTTGATTTTCGCCGTTTCCCGGGCGGCATGCGAGGGGTTGCGCGTGTTACAATTTCGCGGTTGAAAACCCCTCCGGAACCCGGTTGCCGCAAGTGTCGTGGCGGCCCGGGTTTTGGCCCGACGTACCGAAGACAAGCACGGACATCGAATGGCTGATCTCGCCACGGAAATCATCCCCGTCAACCTCGAAGACGAGATGCGCAAGAGCTACCTCGATTACGCCATGAGCGTGATCGTGGGCCGCGCCCTCCCGGACGTCCGGGACGGCCTGAAGCCAGTGCATCGCCGCGTGTTGTTCGCGATGAATGAACTGGGCGCGCACAGCAACAAGCCGTACTACAAGTCGGCGCGTATCGTCGGTGACGTGATCGGTAAGTACCATCCGCACGGCGACCAGTCGGTCTACGACACGCTGGTGCGCATGGCCCAGCCGTTCTCGCTGCGCTACCTGCTGGTCGATGGCCAGGGCAACTTCGGTTCGGTCGACGGCGACTCCGCCGCGGCGATGCGTTACACCGAGGCGCGCATGTCGCGCCTGACCCATGAGCTGATGGCCGACATCGACAAGGAAACCGTCGATTTCACGCCCAATTACGATGAGAAGGAACTGGAACCGTCGGTCATGCCGACCCGCTTCCCGAACCTGCTGGTCAACGGTTCGGCCGGCATCGCGGTGGGCATGGCGACCAACATCCCGCCGCACAACCTGTCCGAGGTCATCGACGGCCTGATCGCGATGATCGACAACCCGCTGATCGACATCGACCAGCTGATGGAATACATCCCGGGCCCGGATTTCCCCACCGCAGGCATCATCAACGGCACCGCCGGCATCATCGCCGGCTACCGCACCGGCCGCGGCCGCGTGCGCATGCGCGCCAAGGCCGACGTGGAAGTGGATGACCGCACCGGTCGCGAAGCGATCATCGTCACCGAGATCCCGTACCAGGTGAACAAGGCGCGGTTGATCGAGAAGA
>JBIIHJ010000130.1:0-9913 GCA_044235875.1 Pseudoxanthomonas sp. | reverse complement strand
ATCCGGTTGGCCAGGCGCCCTTCGTCATCTTCCGCGTCGGCTATGCCGACCACAGCAGCTGGGACATGGCCTGGCTGCGCATCGACTGGAATGGCCACGGCTTTGATGCCTTCGTGACCGACGCCAACCTGGCGCGCACGCGGGTGTCGTTCGACATGCCCAAGGCGCCGGCGGCCAGCGACTGGACGCATATCGCCTTTGCCTGGGATGAGACGGTGGGCGTGCGCCTGTATGTGGGCGGTCGGGAAGTGGCGCGTCAGGACGCCACCGTCGACCTGGATGCGGGCCTGGACCAGTTTGGCCTTGCCGGACGTGTGATGTCGCCGCACCAGGTACAGAGCCGTTACAACTTTCTGCGCGGCAGCGACCTCGATGAACTGCGCATCTACGACCGCATGCTGGATGCCGGCGACATGGCGGCCCTGGCGCAACTGCGCGAGCCGACCGCAGAAACATCGCCGGCCGCACGCGACCAACGCCAGGCCTGGCTGCATCGCTACGGGTGGGACCGGTCCGCGCCACCGCTGCTGAAGGCGCCGGTCACTGCGATCCGCAAGGTCGAGTTCGCCGATGCGCGTGACCTGAAGCAATGGATGTTCAAGGGGACCGACGGCATCGCCGAGACCACCTGGCCCGGCGTGTACAACCGCTCGCGCCTGCCGGGGCGGACCGACTACTTCGAACTGCCCGACTGGAATGTCTACGTCGAAGGCGGCAAGGCGCTGGACCTGGCCCTGCCCGACGAACCCTTCAACCGCATCGAGCTCCGTGGCGCCGCCTACGGCACCGCGACCTGGTCGGCGCAGGCGCCAGGCGGCGCGGGCAAGGCGCAGGCCCTGTTCCAGCGCGCGCAAGGCCAGGTGCGCAGCGTCGACCAGTTTGCGCCGCATGTTGGAGGACATCTGCGCTTTGCCAATGTCCAGCAGGAAACACCGATCCAGGAGATCTGGGCCTACAACGTCGTGAGCGGACAGGTGCCGCCGGGGTCAGCCACACTGGACTACACCGTGCAGGCCAATGCAGCGCCGGACTACGACAACCTGGCCGACCTGTCCGGCTACATCGCCGGTCGCTATCCCGCATCCGAACGAAGCACGGTGGTGGCGCTGCCCGGCCGCGCGCCGGTCCGTCCGCGCAAGCCGGTACCCGACGCGCCTGGCACCCATCCCATCGTCCACATCCTGGTGCCCTCCACGCTGGGCGACCCACCGCCGGACCAGCCGCTGATGCGCAGCTGGGCCTATGGCTGGACCAACATGCACGATGGCCTGGACGGCATCGCCATCGACCTGCCCGCCCTGCACCTGCCGGCGGTGCGCGATGGCGTCATCCCGCTCAACATCCAGGTCAAGGACCCGATCTGGCCGGCGCGCGACATGATCGATGTCAGTGTCTCGGTGAAGCCGGGCCAGGCGCGCACGCTCTGGCTGGACCTGCGCGACCGGATCCTGCCCGACCAGGCGTTGTACCTGACCATCGCCTCGGCCGCGCCGGGCTTCGATGCCAGCGCACTGGACGGCGCTGGCATCCACCTGGTGTTCAAGCCGCGCGCGCAGGCGCTGGCCGAACACAGCGCCGATCGTTTCAACCAGGCACGCGACAATTGGGGCTTCCTGGTGGAGGAGCACACCACCTCACGCCGCCAGCTGCTGTATCGCCGCCTGGAGCGCGACATGCACGACCTGCTGCGGGTGGACCCTGACCACCGCCTGGGCCGGGTGCTGTGGAACGACATCAGCTACGGCAACCAGGACGCGCTGCCGGTCGAGCAGCCGCGCGTTCCCGACGGCGTGCCCGCCTGGGCGTTCTGGCAGGTCGAGGACCTCAAGCAGTCGCGGGCCTTCGCCAACTGGTGGATCGACGCGCGCCAGGTGGACTACGGCGATTTCGGCGGCGGCATCTCCGACGATACCGACCTGACCCAGCAGTGGCCCGGGCTGGCGCTGATGGGCGTGGACCCTGACAAGCTCAATGCTTCGATGCTGGCCCTGTCCGCGGCCAATTACCGCAACGGCATGTTCACCAACGGCCTGTCCACCATCGAGACCGACGAGCTGCATGCCTACGAAGAGGGCATCAACCTCAACAGCGAGCTGCTCTACCTCAACTGGGGCGATCCGCGCACGGTCGAGCGGATCATGAAGACGGTGCATGCCCTGACCGACATCATCCAGGTCAATCCACAGGGAAACCTGCTGTTTTCCAGCAACTGGTTTGGCGGCCGCAAGGTCTATCGCGAGCCCAACTGGCAATGGCAGAAGCCCTATTCGTTCCCGATCGTCCATCCGCTGATGCAGCTGGGCGCCTACAACGCCAACCCCACCGCGCGCGGGATGATCACCGGCCTGGCCGACGGCTACCTGGCCCACGCCTACACCAATGGCAAGGGCCAGTGGTCGCTGCCCAACGAGATCAACTGGGCCACCGGCGCCACCCGCGGCGGCGAGCTGTTCGATGGCAGCGGCGGCTCGGAACTGATGCATACCTTCTGGGCGGCGTGGCGCTTCAGCGGCGATGACAGGTATCTCAAGCCGCTGGACTACCGGGTCGCGCGGTCGGGCCCGGAAGGGCTGTCGCTGCTCAACGAGAATTTTCTGGACGCGCTGGGCAAGCGCGACAGTTGGGGCCAGCGCATCGCCACCGATGCAGGCAAGGACAACGCCACTGGCTTTGCCCGCTTCACGGCATGGGAAGACAGCGGCGATATCGCGCAGCTGGAAACCGCGTTCCGGCTCGAGGCTCGCGAAAAGCAGCAGAATTTCTACCTCAACACCGATGGCCAGTGGTGGAGCGACCGGGTGGAATCGCCAAGCGAGCTGCTGCAGCGGGCGCGCCTGGGCGGCGTGGCGCTCAAGCGCAACCAGACCTGGCAGGGCAATACGGTGAGCTGGCGCTTCGACGATCCTGATGGCGCGGTCCAGGTCGGCCTGCTGCTCCCGCGGCCTTCGCCGACCCGCTTCACGGTGATCGGCTACAACCTTTCCGCCAAGGCGCAGATCGCCACGATGAGCGGCTGGAACATCGCCGCCGGCCGCTGGCGCATGACTACCGGCGCTGATCGCGACGGGGATGGACGCATGGAGGGCCCTGGCGACACCCACGAGTTCGACTGGCAGAAGAGCGGCGACGTCCAGGTGCGATTCCCGCCGAGTCAGCAGCTGGTGATGACACTAGAGCTGATCACTCCGGCCGCGTCACCGGTCGAGCAGCGTGCCGATGTCGGCATCGGCCACGGAGATGTCCAGCGGGACGCGCGCGCGGTGCGGCTGACGGTCCACAGTCTTGGCTTCGTCGATGCACCCGCCGGGAAGGTGCTGCTGGAAGATGCACAGGGCCGCACGGTTGCCCAGGCCGCGTTCCCTGCGCTGCAGGCGCCGCGCGATCTGCAGCCCAGGACCGCACAGGTCGAATTGACGCTGCCGGCCGGCTTCCGTTCCGCTGGCGCGGCTTTGCGCCTGGTCACCGAAGGCGACGTGCCCGAGATCACGCTGCGCAACAACACCATGGCCCTGCCCCCGCCCTGAGCCGCGGCAGGTGCCGTGCCGCGGTGCAGACATGGCGCCGTGCGAAGCAGCGCAGCGTCGGCTAAAGCCGGCGCACGCTGATCCGCTGCACCAGCAGGTGCTGTCCGCCCGGTGCCAACTGCACCACGTCGGCGCCGGCGTTGGCCGCTTCCAGGCACACGTAGTGTCGCCAACCGGTGCCGATATCCGGGCTCCTCGACTCGGCGGCCACGCCAGGGTTCCAGGTCACCAGGCTGTGGCTGCCGCTGGTGCGCAGGTGCAGCTGGCGCTGCATGACCGGATCGACCAGCACGTAGTCGCCGCCAGTCGCGGTGTAGAGACGGTCGGCCTGTCCCCCCATCCGGGACAGCGCCCAGTCGCCACGCTGGCGATAGGCCCTGGCGAAGTCTTCGGCTTTCTCGCGATAGGTTGCGTCGCGCAGCCCGCGCACCTGGACCTGCAGCGCGTCACCGACCTGGTAGTAGGTATGCAACGCCTGGGTGAAGCGGACCGGGACGGTGCCGGTGTTGGTCGTGGACAAGGCCTGCTCGAGCGTCTCGCCCAGACGCAACGTCATCCGCAGCGACAGGCCCAGCGCAGGCATTGCCGGCGGCGCCATCACCACGCTGAGCGCACCGTCGGCCCCGCGTTCGGCCGAGATGACCTGCCACTGCACCGTGCGCACCAGGCCGTGGGCGGGCATGTCTGCATGCTGGCCCTGGCGCGAGAAATAGGGCCACAGCACCGGCACCCCGCCGCGTATCGGGGACGGCGGGTGGGCCGTGCGCGGTGACAGCCACAGCACGTCCTGGCCGCCATGTGGGACGTAGGACAGCAGCTGGCCGCCGAACAGGGCGACCACCGCCCTCCCCTGCGGCGTTTCCAGCTGGACCGCATCAAAGCCCTGGTACCGGACCCGGGTCAGGCCAGGGACCATGGGCAGCGTCACCGCTGCAGGCACCGGCAAGGGATCCACTGCCGGGAAGGCGGTTTCTCCGAACCCCTGTGCATGTCCTGGCGGTGCCACCGGTCCCGGCGCAGTGCAGGCAGACAGCGCGGCGGTCAGCATCCAGCACGCGGTGCGGCCAACGCGCGCCATCGGATTGGGACGCCGAGCAAGGCGCATGGCTCAGGGAACCAGCAAGGGGCGCAGGTCGGGCAACTGCCGCGCCAGCTCGTCGGCCATGATCGCCGCGAACAGCGCTGCGCCTTCCGGGCCCACGTGGGTGTAGTCGAACGCACGCTTGGCCTGGCCCATGGACGGGGCCACGACGTTGTCCTGGCGCACCGGCGGTGCCTTGACGCTGGGAGCCGCTGCCATCTCCAGGGTGGTGCCCGCCTGCGCGGCGGTGACCTGCGCCGATTCGGCGGGACGCTGGGCCAGGCCCATGGCCAGGACCGGGCCCATCCCTTCGACCAACGCGCGGCTGCGTGCATTGAGGTCGATGAGCGGCACGTCCAGCTCCGCGGCCACCCTGCGTATGGACGCGCTCCAGGGTGCCAGGTCATCCAGCAGCCTGCCGTTCTCGAACTGGCGCCTGGTCAGCGGCGTCACCAGCACGGGAACCGCGCCGGCATCGCGCACCTGATTCACGTAGCGGCGCAGGTTGTCCGGGAATTCGGTGGCCAGATCGGTCGAGCGCTCCGGCTTGCCCGGCTGGTCGTTGTGGCCAAACTGGATCAACACCCAGGTGTGGGCGTAGCCAGGGGTGCGCATCTCGTTCAAGGCCAGGTCCCACGAGCCTTCGGCACGGTAGCTGTAGGTGCTGCGCCCGCCACGCGCCAGGTTGGTACAGGTCAACGATGCGCTGACATGTCGCGCGCAGAAGGCCGGCCCCCAGCCGCTCTGCACCGCGGTGGTGGAGTCGCCCACCAGGACGATCTTGCTGGCCTGTATCAGGGTCACCGGCGGCCGTTCGGCCAGGGGCGCGGACGGCGCCGTCGTGGCAGCCAGCGTGAGGGCGGCAACGAGCAAGAAGCGGTGGTACATGGCGAGTCCTCGCGGAGGGAATGGGACAGGCGCGGATGCGCGGTTCAGAACGTGCCGCGCTGGACGAAGGGCACCTGCGCGTAAAGCTGGCGCTCGCCACCACGGGGATCGTTCTCCAGGCGGCTATGGGTGTCGAACACCATCGTTTCCCGCTTCGCCAGCCCGTAAGGCGTCCACGCCGGGAGGCCGGCATGGTTGGGGTCGCCGTGGCGGGCAAAGGCCAGCAGGGCCTGACTCATCTGTTCGCCCACGTGCCGGGCGTCGGTCCCGGTGCCCGTGCGCGAACCGGGCTGGTGGAGGTTGTCGAACACCAGCGGAATGTCCAGGGTATGGCAGGCGCGCAGGTGCGCGTCCGGACCGGCGCGGTCATACCAGTCCAGTTGGTAGGCCCAGGTGGGCGCGCCCTGGCGGGCACGCGCCTGGAGTTCCTCGATCGCACCGCGCCAGGACCGGCCCGCGGTGGTCGCGGCAAAAAACACCTCCGACGGTGTGTAGTGCGGGTACATGCGGCGGTACTCGGCGACGACAATCGAGGGCAACAGATCGACGTACTGCTGCTGCTCCAGCAGCGCCGGAAGCGCGTCCCAGCTGAGCTCGAAATGCTGCGGATCCTTGCCCAGGAAGGCGCGCGTCTCGTCGTGGGTGTTGCCGATCACCATCGGCAGCCCGGCCGACTGCGCAGGTGCATCCGGCCAGAACGGATGGCTGGTCAGCACGCGTCCATCCAGCACCGGTCCGACGTACAGACCGGTGTCTTCGGCCCGGGATGGATCGCGCACGCGCAGGCCTTCCAGGAGCCGTTCGGCCGGCAGGCTGCGCAGCCCGGCAAGGTCTTTCATGTCCAGCGCGTCCAGGTACAGCCGGGCGCGCTGGGTGGCCGCGCGCGGCCCGCAGGCGGTGACCTGCTGGCCACTCATCGTCCAGGCGCGGTGAAACAATCCCTTGGCCGCTGGCATTGCCATCAGCGTCGCGATCTTGGCCCCGCCCCCGGATTGCCCGAAGACCGTCACATTGCCTGCATCGCCGCCGAACTCCTGCGCATGCTGGCGCACCCATTGCAGCGCCTGCACCAGGTCGAGCTGACCGACGTTGCCCGAGTCGGCGAAGGCGTCATCTCCCAGCTGGGCCAGGTACAGATAGCCAAACACGTTGAGTCGATGATTGACGGTGACCACCACCACGTCGCCACGCGTACACAGCCGCACACCGTCGTACAACGGATCGCCGCCAGACCCGTTGTTGAACGCCCCCCCGTGGATATAGAACAGGATCGGCCGCCTGCCGCCGTCGCGCAGCGCCGGGGTCCACACGTTGACGGACAGGCAGTCCTCGCTGGTGGCTTCCCCGCTCTTGCCCTGGGGTGCCGCCGCACCCAGCCGGGTGGCATCGCGCACCCCCTGCCAGGTTCGCTCCCGCAACGCAGGCTGGAAGCGCCGGGTCGCGGTGTCGGCACCGTAGGGAATGCCCTTGAATACCTGGACGCCCTGGTCGAGATAGCCGCGCACCTGGCCACTGCGCGTGGTTGCAACGGGCGCGTCGGTGGCACGGGCAGTGCTGGCTGGATGCGGGACCGACCACGCTGGCCCCGTGGTCAAGGCCAGTCCGCCCAGCGCGGCCTGTCGCAGGAAGCCACGGCGCGAGGCTTGCCACTTCATCGCACCTGCTCCCTGTCCTGGCCCGTCTCGCCCAGCGCGTACTGCCAGCGCATCCAATCCATCGCCAGTTGCGGCCAGGCCGAAAGCGTCAGGCCGCCCACGCGGCCCGTGCCGAAGCCATGGCCGCCGCTGGGAAACACGTGGAGCTCGGTGGAGACCCGGTGCGCCCACAGTGCCTGGGCGTACACCAGGGTGTTGGCCACCGGCACCACCGTGTCGTCCTGCGCGTGTACCAGGAATGCCGGAGGACTCCGGGCGCTGACGGTGTTCTGCACCGAGTAGGCCCTGCGCGCGGCGGCATCGCTGCCCGCACCCAACAGGCGATCGCGCGAGCCGGCATGGGCGATCTCCAGCCCCAGGTCGATGACCGGATACAACAGCACCTGCAGGTCAGGCCGGGCCGATTGCGCGTCGATGCGATCCATGCTCGGGTAGACCTTCACGTCGAAGCGGGTGGCCAGGCTGGCCGCGACATGGCCACCAGCCGAAAAACCCAGCACCCCCACCCGGTGCGGATCGATCCCGTATTCACTGGCATGGGCCCGGATCAGGCGCATCGCGCGCTGGGCATCGGCCAGCGGCACGTCGCGCTGCCCCGGATGACCTTCGGCGGGGAGCCGGTAGCGCAGCACGAACAGGGTCAGCCCGCCACGTTCGACTAGGTCCGGCACCAGGGCCGTGCCCTCCTTGTCCAGCACGATGCGGCCATAGCCGCCGCCCGGCGTGACCAGCAGCGCCATGCCGTTGGGCCTGGCGGGTCGATACACCACCAGGTAGGGATGGCTGACCCGATCGATGATCCGGTCCGGCCGTGCCGGATCGTCACTGCGCTCGGTGATGCGGTCGGCATCGTCCAGGGCCGTGTCGCCGGGTGCCAGTCCGCCGGGCCACAGCATGATCCTGCTGGCACGTTCGCCCGCCGATTCGTCGGCGCGACGCGTCGCAGCCGATGCCGTCGACGGGGCCACCAAACCGCCCATTGCAAGCAAGGCCAGCAGGCGCATTGCCCAGCGGAACGTGTTTTCCGATTGCTGCATTGCAACCCCTCCCAGGGTGGTGCGCGCCTTTCAATTGCGTCATGGCGCGCTGCACATTGCCAATGACACCGGTTTACCATATACATCGAATGCAGCCACTGTCGATGCGCAGTGCAACACCCCCAAGCCGTAGGACACCGACTTGAGTCAGGACGCCCAATCCCCATCGCCAACGCCCACGGATGCAGAGGACATCGCACGCCAGTTCGTGCAGGCCCGTCGCCAGGGATTGGCCTTGCCGGCCTTCCCCGGCCGCATCCCGGAGGACCTGGAGCACGCCTATCGCGTCCAGGACCTGGCCATTGCCCAATGGCCCGACATCGTGGTGGGCTGGAAGGTGGGCTACATCGCGGCTGATCGCCGCGACCACAGCGGCGACGACCGACTGCTTGGACCGATCTTCTCCCGGCAGTGCTGGAATACCACCGGTGGTACAACGGATTTTTCGGTGTTTGATGGCGGTTTTGCCGCAGTCGAGGCCGAATACGTCCTGCGCCTGGAGCGCGACGCGCCCGATGGCCAGCAGCATTTCACGCCCGAGCAGGCCGCTGCGCTGGCTTCGACACTCCTGCTGGGCGTGGAGATCGCCAGCAGCCCGCTGGCCACCATCAATCAGCTCGGTCCGCGCGTGGTGGTCTCGGACTTCGGCAACAACAACGGCTTGATCCTGGGCCAGGAAGTACCGCACTGGCAGGCGCTGGACGAGGCTGGACTGAAGGCCGAGACACTGATCGCAGGTCATAGCGTCGGTACCGGTGGCGCAACCCTGCTGCCGGGCGGACTGCGGGCCGCGTTCGCCTTCGCCCTGGGACGCTCGGCCCGGCGCGGACGGCCATTGAAGCGGGGCGATCTGATCGCCACCGGCAACGCCACCGGCATCCATGACATCAAGGTCGGCCAAGAGGCCTTGATCCGCTTCGCCGGATACGGCGAGATTGCATGCAGGGCCGTGGCGGCAGGCTGACCACCCCGCCCCGGTGACCAACGCGCGGGAGGGCGCAGATGATCACACGCAGACATTTTTTGGCCACTGGCGTGGGCGCGTTGGCCGCGCCCCTGCTGGCCGCCTGTTCCGGCGCGACATCGGTGCCCGCCGGCGGGCGGTTGTTGACCGCCAGCGACGTCCACGTGGCGGACTACCCCACCGTGCAGGCGGTCGGCTGGCTGGGTGAGCAGTTGCAGCGCCGCACCGATGGACGCCTGCAACTGCGTCAGTACCACTCCGGCCAGCTTGGCCGCGAAGCAGAGGCGATCGACATGGCCCGCTTCGATGCCATCGACATCACGCGGGTCTATTCCGGCGCCTTGAACAACGCCTTCCCGCTGACCCAGGCGCTGTGCCTGCCCTACGTGTTCGATTCGGTGCAGCACCTGCGACGGGCCATCGACGGCCACGTGGGCGACAGCGTGCTGCGCAGCTTCGAGCAGCGCGACCTGGTGGGCCTTGCGATCTACGACTCCGGCGCGCGTTGCTTCTACAACACCAAGCACCCGCTGCACCAACCCAAGGACCTGCACGGGCTCAAGCTGCGCGTGGCCTCCTCGGACATCTTCCTCAAGCTGATGCGCATGCTCGGCGCCAACCCCACGCCAATGTCGCTGGGGGAGACCTTTTCGGCGATGGAAACGCACATGATCGACGGCGCGGAAAACAACATGCGCAGCTTCCAGTCCAGCCGGCACTTCGAAGCGGCGCATTACTGGTCCCAGAGCGAGCATTCCTACGCG
>JBIIHJ010000129.1:0-9949 GCA_044235875.1 Pseudoxanthomonas sp. | reverse complement strand
CGCTCCATGTCCAGCGCCAGGGTTTCGGGCACGCGCCGGCGTGCAATCGGCGTCGGCCGGCGCCCCAGCGCCACGCCATCGACCAGGGCGAGCAACGCGATCGCCACGCCGGTCGATTGCCAGGCAAGCAACGGCAGGCCGACAAACAGCATCGCCAGGCCGGACAGGCCCCAGGCGCACAGCAGCGCGACCAGCAGCGGCGCCGGCCTCATCGCGCGCGCGGTCCGGCAACGGCTGACGTGGGCACCGCTCCAGCGGCGATGGGCATTCCCGGTGAAGCCTCGTCGCCGCCCAGGCGCTTCCCACCCTGACGGTGCAGGCACGCGCTCACTTGCGCGGCGCCTCCACCTTGATCAGCAGCGCGCCGAGCACCTCGTCCGGCGACTGGCCTTCGATCTGCAGCTCCGGGGCCAATGCGATGCGATGGCGCAGCGCCGGCACGGCGATATCGCGCACGTCGTCGGGGATCACGAAATCGCGGCCGTTCAACACCGCCTGCGCGCGGGCTGCGCGAACCAGCGCAATGCTGCCGCGCGGGCCGGCGCCTAGCGCGATGCCCGGCCAGGTGCGCGTGGCCGCGACCAGTCGCACCGCGTAGTCGATCACCTGCGCATCGACCTGTACCGCGGCGGTGGCCTGCTGCAGCGCGACCACTTCGGCTGCGCCGGCCACGCACTGCACCTGCGAAAGATCGAAGTCCGCCGCGGTACGCCCGGTGGTGATCGCATCGACCATCTGCTTTTCTTCTTCCAGCGACGGATAGCCGATCAGGATCTTCAGCAGGAAACGGTCCAGCTGCGCCTCGGGCAGCGGATAGGTCCCTTCCTGCTCGACCGGGTTCTGCGTGGCCAGCGCCAGGAACGGCGGCGCCAGCGGGAACGACTGCCCTTCGATGGTCACCTGCCCTTCCTGCATCGCTTCGAGCAGCGCCGACTGGGTCTTGGCCGGGGCGCGATTGATCTCGTCGGCCAGCAGCAGATGCGTGAACACCGGGCCGCGGCGGATCTCGAAGCGCTGGCTGCCCGGGTCGAACACCGCATGCCCGGACACGTCCGAGGGCATCAGGTCCGGCGTGAACTGCACGCGCGCGAAGTCCAGCGACAAGGCCCGCGACAGCGCGCGCACCAGCAGCGTCTTGCCCAGGCCCGGCACGCCTTCGATCAGCACGTGGCCGCCGGCAAGCAGCGCGATCAGGATCTGGTCCAGCACCTCGGGCTGGCCAATGAAGGCTTTGGCCACCTGCTCGCGGACCGCGGCCACGCGTTCGGCGACGCTGCTGGCCGGCGCGGACGCAGGCCCGTGGGAGGGGTCGTCGGGAAGCTCGCTCATAGTCGGTTTCTCATGTGCATCAAGAGGGAAATGCGGTCGGCGAAATCACGTCGCTCGCGCGAGGACGGCACCTGCAGCGCGCGCTGCAGCCGCGCGGCAGGCAGGCCGAAACGTTTGGCCAGGGCGTCGGCCTGTGCTTGGCCGGTGAGCGCGGCGGCGACCGGATCGCGCCGGCGCAGCCGCATCAGGAACGCCTGACGCGCGGCCGCGTACAGCAGCGCGCCCTTGCCGTAGCGAAACAGGTGTTCGCCACTGGCGCGCACATGCTCCAGCAGCGAGCGACGCGCGCTGGCCGGCACCGGCATGACCGGACCGAAGCGTTGCGCGCTGGCCCACAGACCGGCCAGCAGGGCCAGCAGCAACGGTACCCACACCGGCCAGCCGCGCTCAGCCAGGGTCCGCCACAGCGACGGCATCTGCACCGCATAGATCAGATGCACGGTGCCGCGGCCGTAGTTGGGCGCCAGGATCTGCCGTGCCAGCACCTGGTGCGGCACATCGCGCATGCCATCGCGCGCCGGCATCTCGGCGCGGCCACGCGTGCCGTTGCCGAGGAAATCGACATCGGCCAGCACGTCGACATGCCCCTGTCCGTGCGCCAGCCGAGCGTAGACATAGCCATCGCGCAGGTTGCCCCAGGACAGCTCCGGCTCCACGTCGGCAAAGACAAACCGACGATCGCCGCAGAACTCCACGTGTTCCTGCTCGCCCTGGACCTGGAATTTCTCGCAATCGCCGGTGTCCATCGCCTCCAGGCCCAGCGCTTGGAGCAGCGGCAGGGTTTCGTGCTTGCTCAGTTGCGCGCCCGGCGGCGTGCGCACCACCAGATGGCCGCCGCGTGCGACCCAGTCGAGCAATTCATGGGCACGTGCGGCGTCGAGGTAGCGTGGATCGTCCAGCAGCACCAGCGTGTCGTGCTGGCCCAGCATGCTGATCGGCTGGGTGAAGCGCGGCCGCGATTCGACCTTGATTCCGTCGGCGCGCAGGGACTGCTTAAGCAGGTACAGCGGATTCCACGCGGCCTCGCCGATCGGCGGCAGCTCGGTGCGGGTTTGGACGCGTTCGAAGTTGTGCACGAACCAGGCGATGAACACGAACACGGCCAAGCCGCCGCCGAGCAGGATCAGGCCCCACTTCGCACCGCGCGTGCTCTCGCTCATGCGCTCCACCGGTAGCGTTGCTGCAGGTCGCCCAGCAGCGCCTCGAACTCGGCGTCTTCGGGCAGGCGCTGGGCGTAGGCGGCGTACTGCCAGGTGCGGACCATGCGCGCGAACAGGCCGCGGTCGGCCTCCTCCGGCTGGCGGCGCGAAAAACGCAGACATTCGGATTCGGTCGCACCGGGCGGCAGCACCACGCCGGCGCGCTGGGCCATCGCGTCCACGCTGGCGCGATACAGCAAGGCCAGCGCATGACGGTGTTCGCCGCGGCCCCACAGCCGGCGCGCGCTGGCGACGATGTCTTCGGGCAGGCGCTCGGGCAGTGCCATCGCGGTGACCGTGGCCTCGGCCCGGACAACCCGCGGCGCGCGCACGCCGCGCATCCAGGGCCACCAGTGGCGCGCACTGAGCACCAGCGCCAGGACGGCCAGGGCCAGCAGGATCCACAGGCCCCATTCGCCGATGAAGGCCAGCACGCCCTGCAGGCCGCGCAACCAGGACAGGTCCAGCTCGGGCGTGGTCTCTGGTGGCACGTCACTGGGCCGGCGCTGCCACTGGCGATCGAGGCGATGCCGGTCGAGCAGTGGATCCCGTTCGGCCTGCACGACCGCCTTGCGGAAGGCGCTGTCGTCCACACGCTGGTCGCCGAAGATCGCTTCCACGCCCGCTGCCTTGGGCGTGTCCTCGGTCTGGTCATCGACCTGTGGTGCCTGTGCCTGCCCGTCGTCCTGCGGCGCGACCTGCGCGCGCGCCGGCGACAGGCCCGCACCAATCAGCACGCACACCAGCAGCATCGGCGCGGCCGCATCCAGCAACCGCTGGCGCATGCGGCGGAAGGCGATCTCGACGTCCCAGGCTTCGATCTGCGTGCGACGGTTGAGATACAGGCCAAAGCCGGCGCCAACGAAGAACGGCTCCACCAGGCCCACGCCGATCCAGAAGAACGCGTTGAAGCCCAACTGCGCCCACAGCGGCGGATCGCCGAGCATCGCCACGCCGGCACGCGCGGCCTCGGGCAGGTAATCGATGGGGATGAAGATGAAGACCAGCGCCACGCAGGCCAGCGTCACCGCCAGTTGGAAGCACAGGCACACCCCGCTCAGCACCGCGGCATTGCCGTAGACGGTCGCGCCCAGCACCTTGCGTCGCGTGCGCAGGCGCGCGCCGGTCTCGCCCTCCAGCAGTTCGATCGGCAGGAACAGGCTGCGCGCGGCGCTGAAGCGACGCCAGGTCAGATACGCCAGCATCGGCCGCCAACCCCAGCGCAGCTGCGCGGCCAAGGTCTGGCGCACGCTCGGTGCGTCGCCGAACACCCCGCGCGAGATCACGAACAACGGAATGCGGTCGAATACCGGCTTGATCCACCACAACACCAGGCACGAGAGCAGCGGCATCGACAGCGCCCACGCACCGGCGTTGACCAGCACCAGCACCGGCAATGCCAGCCACAGCCACGGCAGCCAGATCGCACGCGCGTGACGTCGCACCAGCGCCATTCCCAGCTCCACCGCCTCCCACGGCGAGCGGGCGCGCAGCTCGACGGTCAGGTGTTCAGCGCGCATCGCCGGCCTCGCGCCCATGACCGCGGCCACCGCGCCACAACCACACGATCACGCCGGTCCACAGCACCGCGGCCACCGCGTACTTGACCGGATACGGCACGCTGGCGATCGAGGACCAGAACGCCTCGATGAACGCCGCGACCAGCAGCATGAAGGCCACGCCCATGCACAGCCGCGCGCCCTTCAGGCCGGCCTGCACCAACGCCTGTCCGCGCGTGCGCCGGCCCGGTGCCAGCCAGTGCAGGCCCAGCTGCAGGCCCGCGCCGCCGGCGATGACGATCGCGGTCAACTCGAAGGCCCCATGCCCGCACACGAAGCTCCACAGCGGCCCGCCCGAGCCGATCTGGGTCAGATGCCCGAACACCGCGCCGATGGTGATGCCGTTGCTGACCAGCACCACGATGCTGCCCACGCCCACCAGCAGGCCACTGGCGAAGGTCTGCAGGCCAATGCCGATGTTGTTGATGATGTACATGCCGAACATCTGCCAGTCGCCACCGCTGTCGCGGCCGATGCGTGGGTTGGACGGGTCGTACATCTGCTCCATCTGCGCGACCTGGACCGGATCCATGAAAGCGTGGATCAGCTCGGGACGGAACTGCAGCAGCACCGTGATCAGCACCAGCGGCAGCGCGAACAACCCCAGCGCCGCCCACATGCACGATGCCTCGCTGCGCACCAGCCGCGGAAAGTCCGCCAGCAGGAACTGCAGCGCCGCACGCCAGCGCACCGGCGGCGTGCGATAGAGCACCTGGTGGCCCTGCTCCAGCATCTCCTGCAGCCGCGTGGTCACCTGCGGGCTGTAGCCGCGCCGGCGCGCGAGCGACAGTTGCTGGGCGATGCGCCGGTAGCGTTGCGGCATGGCCTCGTCACCCAGTACACCGGTGTTGCGCGCGCCCTGCGCGCGGCGCGCATCGGCACGCGTCCGCAGCCAGACCTCGAACTCGGCCCATTCGCCCTGATGCCGCGCGACGAACTGCTCCTGCCTCACCGCCGCCCCAACAGCCAGTTGGCCATGCCGAACAGGCGCAGCACCCCGGCCGGGCCGCGCGCGGAGGTGAGCGGTTCGGCCAGGTCGGCCAGCTCGGCCTGGCGCTCGGGCGTGAGCCGCGGCGCACGCTCGCCGAAGGCCACGATGGCCGCCTGCTCCTCCGGCCGGAGCGTCGCCGGCGGCACGAACACCGCATTGATCGGTGCATGGGCAGTGCGTGCGCTGCGTTCGGCATGCACCACCAGCGTGCCTGCGGCCAGGTCGCCGAGCCGCCGCGCGGACGGATCGACCAGGCTCACCACCAGCCCGGCGGCATAGGCAAACGGCAGCATGTCCACCACCCGCAGCAGGTTGCGGGTAATCGACGCCGGCCAGCCGATCGGTGCGCCGTTGGCCAGCACCACGCGCAGGCCCATGGTCCGCTTGCCCAGCGTCTGCCCGTGCCACAGTGCCTCCAGCACGATCATGTAGCCCCATTGCAGCAGGAAGGCCACGATCAGCACCAGCCCCCCGCCCAGCTTGCCGAGCACCCCCAGCAGCAGCGAGGCGGTGCCCATCAGCGCCAGGCGCACGATGAAATCCACGCCCCAGGCCACCGCGCGCGGCACCGGGCCGGCGGCAGGCAGCTGCAGCGCCACACCTTCGGGCGTGACCACTTCGCGATAGGTATCCAGCACGGGCACGCGCTCGGCCTGCGGCACTGCCGTCATTGCGCTTCCCGGTGTCCGGCCTGGCAACTGTCCATGTCCACGATCATCCCTGAACTTTCCGCGCCAGACTGTAGCGGGCCGCGGCCGCCTTGCCCATCCCGGCAGCGCCACGGCGAGCGACTGGCCGATTTACACTGCGGCCATGTCATCGCCTTTCGCCCTGGCCTGCCGTACCGGTTGCGCCGCCTGCTGCACGGCGCCGTCGATCAGTTCGCCGATTCCGGGCATGCCGCGGGGCAAGCCGGCGGGCGTCCCATGCGTCCAGCTGGCCCCGGACCTGCGCTGCCGGATCTTCGGCCAGCCCGAGCGTCCGGCGGTATGCGCCAGCCTGCGTCCGGATGCGGCCATGTGCGGCGCCTCGCGCAGCGAGGCGATGGCCTATCTGACCGCGCTGGAAACCGCCACGCGCCCGGAATCCTTGGCGCGCGGCTGAGGCGTCAGCGCACCGTGCCCGACGCGCGCTCGCGGCGGGATGAGAAGAACTTCCTGATTCCCGCTGCCAGCGCAATCACGCCCAGGAACAGCAGTTTGCCCAGCTTGGCCAGCACCAGCCCCAGCTTGGCCAGCAGGCCGGTCTTGGCCGCCAGGCCACCGCCGATCAACGCGGCCACGCCATAGGCGGCGACCTTGTCGGTGGACGGGTTGTGGTCGGCATAGCGCGCGCCGGCGTTGAAGTCGGTCATCGGCAGCAGCTGCTGCATGCCGGCCTGCACCTGCGGCAGTTCGTCCATGCCCGAGACCGCGTTGAGGCTCAGGTACCCGTGACGGCCGAGCACGCGGATGTCGTAGTTGAGCGTATGGCCGGGCTGGCCGCTGAAGGACAGCTCCTTGGCCCAGTACAGCTTCTTGGTGACCGCGTCGTAGCGCGGCGGCACCGCCCAGCCCACCAGATCCACGCGGCCGTAGCCGGCTTTTTCGCGCTCGGCGTTGGCGTCCTGGGTGCCTTCCTTCATGTCCTTGAGCAGATCGTCGTAATCGATCTTGGCCGCGTCGGCATCGGACACGTAGCCATCGGGCTCATAGGTCACCACCACCGCCCAGTTGCCGGGCTCGTCCAGCGACGGATGCGTGGGCACGACCATGCCCAGCACGGTGTCGTCTTCCGGATTTCCCCACAGTTGCTCCAGCACCTTGCGGGTGTCGGCCTTGTCCAGATAGCGGAACTGCGCGCCCAACTCGAAGTGCGCGCCGGCTTCGGCGACCTCGATCTGGCCGCTGCGGAAATGCAGGCCGTCGATCAGGTGCCGGGCCTGCGCCTCATCGGCATCCTGCGCGTGTGCCTGCACGGCAAGCGCCAGCGTGCACGCCGCCAGCAGGCGGCGAATCGTCATGTTCACTGTGAATCCCCATCGTCCTTGAGGGCATCCCCATGCCCGGTAACGCGAAGTGTCGCCGCACCATGGGCTTGCTGACAATAGGGTCAGCTTTGCTCCTGGGCCAGGTACTGGTCCTTGACGCGCACGTAGTGCTGGGCCGAATACAGCAGGCCTTCGATGTCCTTGGCCGACAGCGACCGGGCCGGACGGGCGGGATTGCCCACCCACAGTTCGCCACTGCCGACCCGCTTGCCCGGGCCGACGACCGCGCCTGCGCCGATGAAGGCGTTCTTCTCGATCACCGCGCCATCGAGGATGCACGCACCCATGCCGATCAGGCAGGCATCGCCGATGGTGCAGGCATGGATGATCGTGCCGTGGCCGATGGTGACGTCCTCACCGATCAGGGTCGGATAGCCGCCCTTGTTGTACGGACTGGCATGACTGACGTGGATGATCGTGCCGTCCTGCACGTTGGTGCGCGCGCCGATGCGGATGTGGTTGACGTCGCCACGGATCACCGTGCCCGGCCACACCGAGGCGTCGTCACCCAGCACCACATCGCCGATGATCGTGCAGGCGGGGTCCACGTAGACGCGTTGCCCCAGCACGGGGAATTGATCGAGATAACGGCGCAGGCTTTTCATGGCGCCATTCTAAGCGGCCCACTCTGGCACGGCACCCACGGCAGGGACGCGACCGCGCGTGCGGTCGTGCGTGGCGAAGATGTGGCCAGTCCGTATGGCATGCTTGGCTTTAATAGTGACCCAAGGATGGGACGGACATGCGCACATCGGATCCGCCGGAAAGCTCGGCGCTGTTTGACGCGACGATCAACTTCCGCTTCTGGCTGGTTTCGCTTCCGCTGATGGCGGCACTCCTGGCCTGGCGGGCAGAAGTCACGCCATTCGGCGGCGTGTTCCTCGTTATCGTCCTGCCATACGTCATTGGCGCCGCGTGCATTGCGGCACTTGTGACTGGCGCACTGCTGGGACATCTGAAAGCCAGCATGGCTGGCTATGGGCTTGGCCTGCTGCTGAGCATGCCTGTAGGCCTTGCCGTCGGCACGGCGGTCAGCAGCCTCTCCCATCACCGCCATGTCCAGGGCGAGCGGGAATTCGTGGCCTTGGCCAATGCGGTCTTTGACGGCGATGACGCATCGGTCGTTCGCCAGATCAATGCCCTTGACCGGCTGTCGCTTGTTGAAGCCATCCACAGGTTGAACCAGAGAAAGGGATATGACTGGCCAAGCGACGCGCTTCCCCGAGTGGAGGCACGGCCCGATCCACCGCTCTCAGCGGATGACCTGCTGCGCGTGGGCCGTGCCGCTGTTGCAAGTGACAACCCGCTATCAGAAAAGCAGTGGGCTCTGATCGAAGTCTTGCAGGGCCTCAGCGGCCGCAAGGCGACCGAAGCCATCGCACCTTGGATCGATCAATGGCGGCTGGCCCTGAAGCTGCCCGCCAACGCGCCGGTCCAGTTCTCCGTGCCGGTTCAATCTGCCGACGCGGGTCGCGGCCACCGCCCCGTTGACTGCAACGCCGGCCCCGATTTTTTCTCGATGATGGGACCTGATGCGGTCGACATCTGGCTGGACGCTGGAGTTCGCCCTTGGCAGTGCCAGTTCGACAGGGCGCTGGAAATGGCGTCCAACGCGCGGCAGTTCAAACGGATCCTCGCGCTTGATGGCGCGCCGCGATCGTTATCCGCCGGCCCGTACAGCCTGGCAGATCGGCTGTTGCGCACGCGCATCTCCTCCATTGCCACGGCAATGCAGTCTCCCGATCAGGCGCAGGGCGCTGCCGATGTGATTGCGCTGCTCATCGACCGGGGCGCATCGATGGATCATCTGGTCCTTGGCCAGCCGCATCAGACGCCGTGCAGCGACTTCCAAGCGCGTATCCCCGATGGCTGGACAAGCGAGGATGCGTCGATCAATGCCACGGCCCAGCGCATCCGCACCCTGCTCTGCAAGACAAATCGTCTGTAATCGCGGAAGCGGCATCCAAGCATCTGCTTTAAGATGCCGCCCATGAAAATCGCCAGCTGGAACGTCAACTCGCTCAACGTGCGCCTGCCGCACCTGGAACAGTGGCTGCGCGACTTCGCGCCGGACGTGGTGGGCCTGCAGGAAACCAAACTGGAAGACCACAAGTTCCCGGATGCGGCGTTGGTGGCGGCCGGCTATCGCAGCGTGTTCGCCGGGCAGAAGACCTATAACGGCGTGGCCCTGCTGGCACGCGGTGCGATCGAAGACGTGCAGATCGGCATCCCCGGTTTTGAAGACGAGCAGAAACGCGTCATCGCCGGCACGGTCAACGGCGTCCGCGTGATCAACCTCTACGTGGTCAACGGCCAGGACGTGGGCACCGAGAAATACGGCTACAAACTGCGCTGGCTCGAAGCGGTGCGTGCATGGATCAAGGCCGAGCTGGCCGTGCATCCGCAGCTGGTGGTGATGGGCGATTTCAACATCGCGCCCGATGCCCGCGACGTGCACGATCCGGCGGTGTGGGACCAGACCCACATCCTGACTTCGGCGGCCGAGCGCGAGGCGCTGCAGGCGATCCTGGACCTGGGCCTGCACGACGCCTTCCGCCTGCACCACGACCAGGCCGGCATCTTCAGCTGGTGGGATTACCGGATGGCCGGCTTCCGTCGCAACCTGGGCCTGCGCATCGACTTGACCCTGGTGTCGGATGCGCTCAAGTCGCGCGCCACCGCCGCGGGGATCGATCGCGAGCCGCGCACCCTGGAGCGTCCGAGCGACCACGCGCCGGCCTGGGTGCAGCTGGACTGAGTTGCGCATCGCCCGTGCGACATGCAAGAAAAAGCCCGGGACAGGCCCGGGCTTTTTCACCGCGTTCAAACCGCTGTGGCGTTA
>JBIIHJ010000425.1:0-3078 GCA_044235875.1 Pseudoxanthomonas sp. | reverse complement strand
GAGATCTCCAACGTGCTGGGCGTGAAGTACCGCGAAGGCTTCATCAAGAACCGCTACGTCGGCCGCACCTTCATCATGCCGGGCCAGGGCGAGCGGGTGAAATCGGTACGTCGCAAGCTCAATCCGATCAACTTGGAATTCCGCAACCGCGTAGTGCTGCTGGTCGACGATTCCATCGTGCGCGGCACCACCAGCCAGCAGATCGTGCAGATGGCCCGCGATGCCGGCGCCCGCAAGGTGTACCTGGCCTCGGCCGCGCCGCCGGTGCGCCATCCCAACATCTATGGCATCGACATGCCGGCGGTGGAGGAGCTGGTCGCCAACGCGCGCAGCGAGGAAGAGATCGAGAAGTTCCTGGGCGTGGACTGGCTGGTCTACCAGGACATCGCCGACATGGAAGCGGCCGTGCGCGAAGGCAACCGCAACCTGGAGCAGTTCGATTCCTCGTGCTTCGACGGCAAGTACGTCACCGGGATCGAGCCAGGCTATTTCGAGCGCATCCAGCAGTCACGCTCGGACGAAGCCAAGCGCAAGCGTCGCGCGGTCTGAGCGCGCCGTCGCCATGGCGATCACTTTGGATGAACTGTCCGTCGCGTTGGGCCAGGCCGATCGCGACACGCTGCTGGCCGACTGGCACTGGCTGACCGGCGAGGGCGCGCAACCGTTGATGCTGACCCTGGCCGGCGATGCCTTCGTCCAGCTGGTCGGCGACACGGGCGTCTACCTGCTGGATTGCGCGCAGGGCCTGCTGCAGAAGGTGGCCGACGACGTGCCAGAGTTCCTGCAGCAGCTGGGCAACGCGGACTTTGTCGCCGATGCGTTCCGTTTTGACCTGGTCGCGCCGCGCATCCGCGAAGGCGGGCTGCCGTCGGTCGGCCAGGTCTTGGGCTTGCGCGTGCCGCTGCCGTTGGGCGGCCTGCTGGAAACCGACAACCTGGAGCCGGCCGAGCTGGCCGTGCACTTCGCCCTGACCGGCCAGCTGCACGCGCAGGTTGCCGCGCTTGCACCGGGCCAGGCAGTCACCGACATCTCCTTCGCCACCGAGTGAGGCGACAGCGTGTTGTCCGGTGACGCCATGAGGTCGGTGTACGAAGCCGCGCGCCAGTGCCTGGCCGCCACCGATCCGGCCGACAAGGTCGCGCTGACCCAGCGCTACGCCGCCGCGTTCGCGCGTGGCGAACTGGACCTGCCATCCGATGCACCGCCGCCCGAACCGATCCGTATGCCGGGTCGTCCCGAGCAGCCGCGCCTGGTCCACCAGCGCGAACTGCGCAAGCGTGGCCTGGGCAGCGTGGAAGGGCGTGCGGCCTTCATCCATGCCATCGCCCACATCGAGCTCAACGCGATCGACCTGGCCTGGGATGCGGTCTACCGGTTCCGCGATGCGCCCGCGCCGTACCAGGCCGACTGGATCAGCTGCGCGCACGACGAATCGCGCCACTTCATGCTGCTACGCACGCGCCTGCTGGCGCTGGGCTCCGACTACGGGGACTTCAACGCGCACAACGGCCTGTGGGACATGTGCGAAAAAACCGCGCACGACGGCCTGGCACGGATGGCGCTGGTGCCGCGCGTGCTCGAGGCGCGTGGCCTGGACGTGACCCCGGCGATGATCGACAGGCTCACCGCGCTGGGCGACACCGAGACGGTGGACGTGCTTGAGGTGATCCTGCGCGAGGAAGTGGCCCACGTGGCCGCCGGCTCACGCTGGTATCGCTGGTACTGCGCGCGCGCAGGCGTCGAGCCGCGATTGAAGTTTCTCGAACTGCTGCGCGAATACGCCGGCCCCTACCTGCGGGGACCGTTCAACGTCCAGGCGCGATTGCTGGCCGGTTTCGACCAGGAAGAAATCGATGCCCTCCGCGCGCTGGAACCGCCGCGTCCGCTCGCGCGCTGAAGCGCTGTTGTGTGGAAGCTGCTTCAGCAGCAATGGGGACTTGTGGAGAAAGCTTCATCGCCGCCATGGCGGCTCCCCCACGTTGCGCTGCACGCGTCTGGCGATGAATTGTCATTCGATCCGGAACGTCTCACCAGGCCTGGCAACCTGGCCGGTCTGCGTATTGACCGACCAGGTGCCAACGACCTTGCCGTCGACTGCATAGCTGACCTGGAAAACGTGCGCGGTGTCCAGGAAGCCTGGCGCTACGGGCCGCCTGACCGACCACGTGCGTGTCCTGGTGTCATGCCACGCATCGAAGGCTGGGTCCAGCGCTCGGATATGGTCCGGAAGGATCTGCATGACCAGCTGGATCGCGCGGGCGTGCGGCGATTCATCGGCACCGATAGCGAGTAGATCGCCAGACGCCAGCGCCAGGCACATGAAAAGCGCGATGCGGCGTTTGGTCATGGCGATCGGTCCTGGAAATCCGTTGCGTGGCGGCCACCATGGAAGAGCGGGGGCCTTCCTTGAACGTTCTCGCCGTCATTCCCGCGCATGCGGGAGCCCAGCCACTGCCGCGGTCAAACCAACGGCAGCGCCTGCAGATCGAAGCCTTCCGGCGTCACCCGCAGCACCGAGCCCTGTTCGTACCAGTCGCCCAGCACGATGCGCGTGCAGGGCGCTCCGCCGGCGGTGAGTTCATGCACGGCCGGGCGATGGGTGTGGCCGTGGATCATGCGGCCAATGCCGTAGCGCACGAAGGTGGCTTCAACTTCGGACGGGGTCACGTCGGTGAGCGTTTCGAATTTGGCGTTGTCGTCCTTCATCCCGCCCTGGTGCGCGGCGCTGGCGGCACGCGCCTGCGCGGCGAAGGCGATGCGCGCAGCCAGCGGCTGGGACAGCATGTAGGCCTGCCAGGCCGGATCGCGGGTCTGCGCGCGCACGGCCTGGTAGGCCAGGTCCGAGGTGCACAGCGCATCGCCGTGCCCGATCAGGGTCGGCGTGCCGTACAGCACCACCACCGCTGGGTCGGGCAGGATCCGCATGCCGCAGCGCTGCGCGTAGTCGGTGCCCAGCAGGAAGTCGCGGTTGCCGCGGATGAAGAACACCGGCACGCCTGCGTCGCTCACCGCGCGGATGCCGTCGGCAACGTCGGTGGCCAGCTCGGACGGATCGTCATCGCCGACCCAGGCCTCGAA
>JBIIHJ010000424.1:0-3082 GCA_044235875.1 Pseudoxanthomonas sp. | reverse complement strand
GCAGGGTGCCGCCTGCGGCCAGTTCGGTGAAATCCACCGACAGCACGTCGCGATGAATGATGGTCAGTTCGCCGACCTCGCGCGCTGCTTCGGTCAGTGGCGCGATCAGGTCGCGGTCGAACTCGATCGCAGTCAGCGTGCCGTGCTTGCGCAGCAGCGGGAAGGTGATCGCGCCCTGCCCGGGGCCGATTTCCACCAGCCTCTGGCCAGGCTTGGGATCCACGGCGCGCACGATGTTGTCGATGTAATGGCGTTCATGGAGGAAATGCTGGCCAAGCTGCTTTTTAGCGGGCAGCACGAAGCCAGGCGGATTGCCGGAATGCGAAGAGGTCATGCGTCAAAGTGTACGGTGCGCGGCCATGGACGCGCAGGTGCGCACCGCGGCAAACAGGCTGGAGGGATCGGCGGTGCCCTTGCCGGCCAGGCCCAGCGCGGTGCCGTGGTCGACCGCCACGCGCGGATAGGGCAGGCCCAGGGTCAGGTTCACGGCCTGCTCGAAGCCGCTGTACTTGAGCACCGGCAGGCCCTGGTCGTGGTACATCGCCAGCACTGCATCGAAGCCGGTCAGCTTGTCTGGGAGGAAGGCGGTATCGGCCGGCAGCGGGCCGATCAGGTCGTGGCCTTGGGCTCGCAGCGCATCGAGCACCGGGATGATCAGGTCCAGTTCCTCGCGCCCCATGTGGCCGTCTTCGCCGGCATGCGGATTCAGGCCCAGGACGCAGATCCGCGGCGCGTGGATGCCGAAGTCGCGCCGCAGCGCGGTCGCGGTGGTGATCACCGCATGGCGCAGGGCGTGTTCGGTGATCGCATCGGGCACCGCACGCAAGGGCAGGTGGGTGGTGACCAGGGCGACGCGGACGATGTCGTTGGCCAACATCATCACCACCTCGCAACCGGCGTGCCGGGCCAGCAGCTCGGTCGTCCCGGTGTAGGCGATGCCGCCGTCGTTGATCACGGCCTTGTGCACCGGTCCGGTGACCACGCCGGTAAAGCGCCCGGCCACGCAGCCATCGGCGGCCTGGGTCAGCGCAGCGATCACGGCCGCCGCGTTGCGCGGGTCGGTCACGCCAAAACGCGAGGGCACCGCGTTGGCCACGGTGACGAAGGGCAGGTCGCCCGGCGCGGAGGCGGTCGCATCCTGGTCCAGCAGGTTCAGTGGCAGGCTGAGCGCCTGCGCCGCGGCCCGCATGGCCGCCGGGTCGCCGAAGCCGACCAGGTGGCAGTCCCGGCGTGGCGCCTGGACCAGGCGGACGCACAGCTCCGGCCCGATCCCGGCCGGCTCACCTGGAACCAGCGCGAGCAGGGGCCGGGTCACGGAGGCTTACAGGCGATCGTTGGTCGCGGCAGAGCCCGGGGTCGGCTCGCTGCTCTCGCGATGCTTGTTGCCGGCCTTGGCCGCTTCCTCGGCGGCGCCCGGGGCGCTCATCACCGTATCCGGGGTGGCGCTGTCGATGGCGCTGTTGCCGGTGCGGAAGCTGACGAAGGCTTCGCCGCGCAGCTCAAGCAGGTAGCGGTTGTACTCATCTTCCAGCTTGCGGCGGCCGATCGTGTCACGCACCTGGGCGCGGCGGTTCTGGTCGGTCACGTCGGTCTGGCGGGTGCCTTCGCGCTGGACGATGTGCCAACCGGCCTCGGTGCGGAAGGGCTCGCTGACCTGGCCGTCCTGCAGCGCGGTCAGGCGCTGGCCGAAGTCCGGGCCAAACTGGTCGGCGGTGAACCAGCCCAGCTCGCCGCCGTCGTTCTTGGTGTTGGCGTCCTCGGAGGACTCCTTGGCCGTGGCCACGAAATCGGCGCCGCCGGCGATGCGCGCCTTCAGCGTGTCGATCTTGGCCTTGGCCGCAGTGGCGTCCTGCACGTCGGTCACACGCACCAGGATGTGGCGGGCGTGGAACTCGGTGACCATCTGCGCCGGCGCCTGGGTCGCATCGCGGGTTTCGACCAGCTTCAGTAGCTGGAAGCCGGACGGGCCACGGATCGGGCCGACGACCTGGCCGGACTGCATGCCCTTGAGCGTGTCGACGAACGCGACCGGGATCTCATCGGCGCTGCGCCAGCCCAGGTCGCCGCCTTCCAGCGCGTTGGGGCTGTCCGAATAGCGCACCGCCGCGGCGGCGAAGTCCATCTCGTTGCGCTCCAGCAGGCTCTTGACGCCTTCGACCTTCTTCTGCGCGGTCGCGATCTGCTCGGCGGTGGCGCCTTCGGGCAGGCCGACCAGGATGTGCGCCAGGTGGTACTGCACGCCGCTGCCGGTCTGTGCCTTGAGGGCCGCGTCGACCTCGGCTTCGCTCACCCGGATGCGGCTCTGGCCGTAGCTCTGGCGCAGACGCTGGACGGTGATCTCGTCCTTGAGCGAGTTGCGGAACTCATCGAAGGACAGGCCTTCTGCAGCCAGGCGCTGGCGCAGGCCATCGACGGTGGTGTTGTTCTGCTGGGCGACGCTGGCCACCGCGCTGGTGACTTCCTCGTCGCTGACGCGGATGCCGTTCTCGCTGGCGCGGCCCACCTGCAGCTTGACCAGGACCAGACGCTCGAGCACCTGGCGGCGGAGCACGTCAGGCGGCGGCAGCTGGCCGGGATTGCTGGCGTACTGGGCATTGACGTTGGCCACCGCGCGCTCCAACTCGCTCTGCAGCACCACATCGTCGTTGACCACGGCAGCGATGCCGTCCAGCGGCTGGGCATTCTGCGCATGCACGGGCGCGGAAATGGCGGAAGCGGCCAGCAGGCCGGCGGCGAAAAGAGATCGAATGGTCATGAGAGTCTTCAGAACGAATCAGAGCCGGTGTCGTCGCCAATGTTGGGCGCGGCGACACTGGGAGGAACCAGATAGAGGTCGTCTCGGTAGTAGCCGAGGATACTACGGCGCAGGTTTTTGTCGGTGTTCTGGCCCAGCGAGGACAGGCCCTTGAGCACGAATTCGACCTGGATCTGGTTGTCCTGGTCGCCTTCGCGATTGCGCACGTAATGGCGGCCGACCAGGCGCACGGCCAGGCAGCAGCTGTCCCACTGCACGCCGGCGATGGCTTCCAGGGTCTTGCTGTCCTGGAATGAGTAGTAGTAGCGGCCGACGACGCTCCAGACC
>JBIIHJ010000423.1:0-3095 GCA_044235875.1 Pseudoxanthomonas sp. | reverse complement strand
GTAATCGGTCGGCGTGGCGATGATGACGAACTCCGCACCGCCATAGGCATCAACCGGGTCCAACGTCGCGCGGAAGTTGAGCCCGCCTTCGGCAAGCGCGGCCTCCAACTCCTTGTCGACGATGGGCGCACGCCCTTCGTTGAGCATCTTGACCTTGGCCTCGACGATATCCAGGGCCACCACTTCATGGTGCTTGGCCAACAGGACGCCGTTCGACAGGCCCACGTAGCCTGTACCGGCCACCGCAATCTTCATGTGTCGCAACCTTTTGGGGGGATGGAAGCGACGACTACGATACGACATCCCGATGCAACGGCTGATTGACCGGAGTACGGATCGCGGCCGGCAGCGAGGAGCAGGTCACGAAGCCCTAAAACCGACCGGTCAGGCGAGCTCGGTGATCACGCGATCCAGGCCCGTTTCCCAGCTGGGCAAGGTCAGGTCGAAATCCGAGTGCAGTCGCGTGATGTCCAGGCAGGAATAGGCCGGGCGCCTGGCCGGTGTCGGGTATTCCGACGTCGGGATGGCCAGCACCTCGGGCGCGCGCGCCAGCAGACCTGCGGCCACGGCACGCTCAAAGATGGCCTGCGCGAAGCCGTGCCAGCTGGTCTGCCCCGCGGCGGTCAGGTGCCAGGTGCCGGACACCCCGCCACCGTGCTGCAGCGCCTGCACCGTAATGTCGGCAATCAACGCAGCCGGCGTCGGCGTGCCGATCTGGTCGGACACCACCCGCAACTGGTCGCGCTGCGTGCCGACGCGCAGCATCGTGAGCAGGAAGTTCTTGCCGTGCGAGGCGTAGACCCAGGCCGTGCGGAAGATGAGATGGCGCCCGCCCGCAGCGCGGATCGCTTCCTCGCCGGCCAGCTTGCTTTCTCCGTAGACACCCAACGGCGCCGTTGGCGCGTCTTCGCGATAAGGCGCGGTGCCTTGACCATCGAATACGTAGTCGGTGGAGTAGTGCACGAGCGGGACGTCATGTGCGGCGCACCAATGCGCCAGGACGCCAGGCGATTGCGCATTGGCGCGGAAGGCCGCTTCACGGTCTTCTTCAGCCTTGTCCACCGCGGTATAGGCCGCGGCATTGACCACCAGCGTCGGCGCGAGGCGGTCCAGCAATGCTGTCAGGCGATCGGGCTGGTCCAAGTCAGCGACCTCGCACACCGCGCCATCTTCCAGCCTGCCGCTACGGGTGGTGCACACGATGCGACCCAGCGGCGCCAGCGCACGACGCAGCTCATGGCCGACCTGGCCGTTGGCGCCGAACAGCAATACGGTCATGGGGTATAGACCGGCAGGCGGTCCTGGGCCACCTCAGCGAGCAAGGGCGCCTTGGCGTCCTTGTCCGACAGGTTCGGATTGCCGATCGGCCAGTCGATGCCGATGGCCGGGTCGTCCCAACGCACGCCCGCATCGGCAACCTTGTCGTAGACATTGGTGCACATGTAGCTGAAGAGCGCGCGTTCGGACAGCACGGCAAAGCCGTGAGCGAAACCTTCCGGAATCCAGAACTGGCGCTTGTTCTCCGCGCTCAGCACCACGGCGGCCCACTTGCCGAAATGCGGCGAACCACGGCGGACGTCCACGGCGACGTCGTACACCTCGCCCTCCAGCACGCTGACCAGCTTGCCTTGTGGATTGGGCCACTGGTAATGCAGGCCCCGCAGCACGCCCTTGGACGAGGAGGAGACGTTGCTCTGCACGAAGCGATCGGGCAGGCCGAGTTCGCCAAAGCGCGCGGCATTCCAGGTCTCCATGAAGAAGCCACGGTCATCGCCGAACACCGCCGGCTCGATGATGGTGCAGCCCGGCAGGGCCGTTTCGATGATCTTCAAACCACACTCCCTCGCAACGCCAGCTCATGCAGATAGCGGCCATAGTCATTCTTGCGCAACGGCGCGGCCAGGCGCTCCAACTGCTCCGCATCGATCCAGCCCTGGCCGAAGGCGATTTCTTCCGGGCAACAGACCTGTAGACCCTGTCGCTGCTGGATGGTCTCGATGAAATTGGACGCTTCGTGCAGCGACTTGTGCGTACCGGTATCCAGCCACGCATAACCACGGCCCAATGCTTCCAGATGCAACTGACCGGCTTCCAGATAGCGCCGGTTGAGATCGGTGATCTCCAGCTCGCCACGTGGCGAAGGCTTCAATGCCGCGGCGTGCTCCGGCGCGTTGCCGTCGTAGAAATACAGACCGGTGACTGCGTAGTTGGAGCGCGGCTTGGCCGGCTTTTCCTCGATGTCGATCACCCTGCCGCTGGCATCGAACTCGGCCACGCCGTAGCGCTCCGGGTCGTTGACCCAGTAGCCGAACACCGTCGCGCCCTCGGTGCGTGCATCCGCACGCTGCAACGTTTCGGTCAGGCCGTGACCGTGGAAGATGTTGTCGCCCAGCACCAGGCAGCTGGGCTTGCCGTCCACAAAGTCGCGGCCGATGGTATAGGCCTGCGCCAGGCCATCGGGGCTGGGCTGCACGGCATACTGGATCTCCATGCCCCAGGCCGAACCGTCACCCAGCAGCTGCTGGAACAGCGCCTGCTCGTGCGGCGTGTTGATGATCAGCACCTCGCGGATCCCCGCCAGCATCAGCACGCTCAGCGGGTAATAGATCATTGGCTTGTCGTACACCGGCAGCAACTGCTTGCTGACACCCTTGGTGATCGGGTAGAGCCGCGTGCCGGAACCGCCGGCCAGGATGATGCCCTTGCGCGAAGTCATGGCACGCCTCCGATACGCTCCAGGCGATAGCTTCCATCAAGCACGCCATCGACCCACTCCTGGTGGCTTAGGTACCAGTCCACAGTTTCGGCGATGCCCTGCTCGAAGGTGTGCTTCGGTTCCCAGCCCAGCTGGTCCTTCAGTTTGGAAGCATCGATCGCATAGCGACGATCATGGCCGGGGCGATCGGTGACGTGGGTGATCTGGCTGCTGCGCGGCTGGCCATCCTCGCGCGGACGACGCGCGTCCAGCAGCGCACAGATGGCGCGCACGACTTCGATGTTCTGCTTCTCCGAGTTGCCGCCCACGTTGTAGGTCTCGCCCACCTGGCCCTTGGCCAGCACCGTGCGGATTGCCTCGCAGTGGTCGGACACGAACA
>JBIIHJ010000422.1:0-3098 GCA_044235875.1 Pseudoxanthomonas sp. | reverse complement strand
CACCGGCTTGGCCGGGTCGGACACGTACTCGTCGTATTCGGCGCTGCCCGCAGCGGGTGCCTCGAAGGACAGCTTGCCGCCAGCCTGCAGGTACAGCGACTTGGGCTTGGTCTTGCAGCCTTCGCTGCAGACCTGCGGCCAGGACTTCAGGCGGTCCCAATGGTTGGCGCCGGTATCGTAGATCAGCACCGGCGGCGTCTCGGCCTTGGGCGCACCGTCGACCAGATACTGGTTGAAGAACGGCAGCAGCACATCACGACGGAATTGCAGCGCGGTGTCGCCATCCCACTTCAGCGCACCCAGGTTGCTACCGTCGTAGTTGACCTGGCTGTGGCGCCACGGTCCCATGACCAGGTAGTTCTTGTCGTTGCCCTTGTCGCGCGCTTCCATCGCCGCATAGCTGTGGTTGGCGCCCCACATGTCTTCCTGGTCCCACAGGCCCTGCAGCCACATGGTCGGCACCTTGATCGGCGTCTTGGCCATCACCTTGTCCAGCGCCTGCTCCTGCCAGAACGCGTCGTAGGCGGCGTGTTCGGTCAGCTTATGCCACCACGGCAGCTGGTCCAGGCCGGCGGCCTTGGCGTAGTCGCCGGCCGAACCGGCGCGCAGGAAGTTGCTGTAGTCGTCGTAACCTTCGCGGGCGATGCCGCTGCCCTTGCCACGCCTGGACAACTGGCCGGTGAAGTAATCGAAATTGATCTGCCGGAACGCGCCATAGCTGAACCAGTCGTCGCCCATCCAGCCATCGACCATCGGGCTCATCGGGTTGGCCACCTTCAGCGCAGGATGTGGATTGGTCAGCGCCATCACGACGGTGAAGCCCTCGTACGACGAACCGAGCATGCCGACCTTGCCGTTGGACTCGTGCACGTGCTTGACCAGCCAGTCGATGGTGTCCCACGCATCGGTCGCGTGATCGACGTCGGTGCCGTTGAGCGGGCCCTTCAGTGGTCGGGTCATCACGTAGTCGCCTTCCGAGCCGTACTTGCCGCGCACGTCCTGGATCACGCGGATGTAGCCGGCATCGACGAACACCTCATCGCCCTGCCCGAGCAGGTCGCGCATGTGCGGCGAGTCCATCCGCGCAGTGCGGCCGTCGGCGTTGTAGGGCGTGCGCGTGAGCAACATGGGCGCGTGGGTGGCGCCCTTGGGAATCACGATGACCGTATGCAGCTTGATCCCGTCTCGCATCGGGATCTCCACCACGCGCTTGATGTAGTCATTGGCCGCGTCCGCTGCGACAAAGGGTTTGCCGGTGATGTCCGGCGTCATCGGCGCGGTCTGCGCCAACGCGGTCACTGGCAACGCTGCGACAAGCAGCAGGGACAACAGGGAAGGACGCAGCACAAGCTGACGCATCGGCGGACGGCTCCAGAAAGATGACGGAACCGACAGTCTATGCGGCCCGGCCGCCAGCCGGCACCCCGACTGATGGCACCCCTGCTTTGTGTTTCAGCTGGACCGAAATGGCGCTCTAGCCGAGAGCCTTCGTGCCCCTTCGCGCCAGACAGACGGCTGCCCTTTTGCTTGCGCTCCACACCCCCCGCAAGGCACGGCGAAGGGACGAGGACCAGACCCGTAAGGCGCCACCCAGGGAAGTGGGGCGTTTTTGGAAGGGACATGGATGTTCCTTCCAAAATCCCTCGTCTCGTAGCGGACCTGCGTAGCAGGCGTGCCGCCCGCAGCGTGTTGATCAGACATGCGTCTGCGGAAAAACACTTCTTTGCCCAGCTTTCTTTTCACGAGCGAAGAAAATTGGTCGGGCCGCGAAGCGGCACGAAAGCTTCCGATCTGAAATCAGGAGCGATAGCAATGGCGAAGAAACAAGAACTCAATCAATCGCGATCGGCACCCGTGTCTGCCCTTCACCCTGCACCACAAAGCGCTCAACGGTCAGCGCCTCGAGCCCCATCGGTCCGTAGGAATGCAGGCGCGTGGTGGAGATGCCGATCTCCGCGCCCAGGCCGAGTTCGCCGCCGTCGGAGAAGCGCGAGGACGCGTTGACCATGACCACCGCCGCCCGCAGTGCGGCGACGAAAGCCGTCGCGTTTGCTTCATCGCGCGTGGCGATCACTTCGGTATGGTCCGAGCCGTAGCGGCGGATGTGGGCGATGGCTTCAGCCAGGTCCGGCACCACGCGCACGGCCAGGATCAGGTCCAGGAATTCGGCCGCATAGTCCTCCTCCGATACCGGCCCGGCTTCGGCCACCAGGATGCGTGTGGCTTCATCGCCGCGCAGCTCGACCTTGCGTGCCAGTAGCGCCTTGGCGGCCAGCGGCAGGAACGCCTGGGCGATGTCCTGATGCACCAGCAGCGTCTCCAGCGAGTTGCAGGCGCTGGGCCGGGAGACCTTGCCATCGACCAGCAGGCGCACGGCCTGCTCCAGGTCCGCGCTGGCATCGACGAACAGATGGCACACGCCCTTGTAGTGCTTGATCACCGGCACGCGCGCGTGTTCGGCCACGAAGCGGATCAGGCCTTCGCCACCGCGCGGGATGGCCAGGTCGACGATGTCGCTCAGCTGAAGCAGTTCCAGCATGGTCTCGCGGCGCAGGTCGGTGACCAGGGTCAGCGCGGCCTCGTCGATGCCCGCCTCGCGCAGCGCGCCCTTGAGCGCCTCGGCAATGGCGGTGTTGGAATGGATCGCCTCCGAGCCGCCACGCAGGATCACGCCGTTGCCGGCCTTGATGCAGAGCGCCGCGGCATCGGCGGTCACGTTGGGACGCGCTTCGTAGATCATCGCGATCACCCCCAGCGGCACGCGCACCTTGCTGACCTGGATCCCGTTGGGACGTGTATCGCTGCGGGTGACCTGGCCGACCGGGTCGGGCAGCGCAGCCACTTCGCGCAGGGCTGCGGCGATGCCGGCGATGCGTTCGGGATCGAGCGTGAGCCGGTCCAGCATGGCGCTGCCGATGCCCTTGTCGCGCGCGGCCTGCAGGTCCTGCGCATTGGCGGACAGGATCGCGTCCTGCCGGGTTTCAAGCGCGGTGGCCATCGCCTTCAACAACGCCGACTTGTCGGCCGAGGACAACTGGGCCAGCGCCTGCGAAGCGTCGCGGCAGGCCAGGGCCTGGGTCTTGATGTCGCTCATCGTG
>JBIIHJ010000421.1:0-3113 GCA_044235875.1 Pseudoxanthomonas sp. | reverse complement strand
ATCAGGCGGCCTGCCGAATCCTCCGGATAGGACAGCACCTGTTCCAGGCGCTCGCGGTTCTCGCGGTCCATCGACTTGAGCACTTCGTCGATGACCGTGTCGGGCAGGTCTTCGACCAGATCGGCCAGGTCGTCGATGTCCAGGTCTTCGACGGCCGCGATGATCTCATCGGCGTCCATCTCGGCCAGCAGGCTTTCGCGCACCTCGTCGCCGACGTGGACCAGCACCTCGCCATCGTCTTCCGGATCGACCAGGCCCCAGACCACTTCGCGTTTGCCCGGCGGCAGCGACTCCAGCAGATTGCCGATCTCGGCAGGCGAGAGGGTGTTGACCAGGCGCCGCACCGGGCCCAGACGACCACTGTCCAATGCGTCTGACAACAGACGCAGCTGTCGCGCGGTCTTGTCGTGGCGGACGGCTTCTGCCATGCGCTGCTCCCCTGTACGTTCGGTGGAAGCACCGCCTCGCCAAAGGACGATGCGCTGCAGATCAGGTGTTCATCCCGTCATTATCCCCTCCGCTGCCGGGAAAGGACACCCTTGGTCAAGCCCGCATAAGGTGGATTCCAACCAGCGGCACGCCGATCCGCGCGATGCCCAGCGCGAATGTTGGCGTGATCAGTGGGCCGTTTGCAGGCGCGCGCTGCGATGTGGGCGTCGCCACCAGGTGCGCGCCATCACGTGCGCGGCCGGCTCAGTGGCCGGCTTTTTCCAGCCAGCGCTCGATGCCGGCGCGGTCGCGCGCCCTGAGCAGTTTGCCGGCCGCATTGACCAGCGCGCCGCGGTCGTGGCCACGGATGGCGCGGCGCAGTTCGAGCATGCTGGACGGATGCAGGCTGAAGTGTTCCAGCCCCAGCGCCAGCAGGATCGGCGCCATCGCCGCGTCGCCTGCGATCTCGCCGCAGACGTTGACCTGCTTGCCGTGTTCGCGGCCGGCGCGCAGGACCATGTCCAGCAGCCGAAGCAGGGCCGGGCGCAGCGGCGAATAGAGTTCGCCCAACGCCTCGTTGTTGCGGTCGGCGGCCAGCAGGTACTGGACCAGGTCGTTGGTTCCCACCGACAGGAAGTCCACCAGGTCGATGAAGTGCTCGACGCAGATCGCCGCGGCCGGCACTTCGATCATCGCGCCGAGCGGGATCTCCGCGGCGATCTCGTGGCCGTCCTTGCGCAGCTGCGCGGTCAGGCGCTTGAGGCGCTTGCGCACCTGCACCAGCTCTTCGCGTACGCTGACCATCGGCACCAGCACGCGCACCGGACCATAGCCGGAGGCGCGCAGGATCGCGCGCAGCTGGGTGTCGAACACCTCCCCATGGGCCAGCGACAGGCGCACGCCGCGCAGGCCGAGCGCGGGGTTGTCTTCGCCGCGCAGGGCCAGGCCGGTGCGGTCGGCCTTGTCCGCGCCAAGGTCGAGCGTGCGGATGGTCACCGGGCGTCCGCTCATGCCCAGCACCACGTCCCGGTAGGTGCGGAACTGTTCGTCCTCGTCGGGCAATTCCTTGCGTTGCAGGAACAGGAACTCGGTGCGGTACAGGCCGATGCCGGCCGCGCCGAGCGCGTGCGCGCGGGCCACGTCCTCGCGCGACTCGGCATTGGCGTGCAGGGCGATGTCCACGCCATCGCGGGTGCGGGTGGGCTTGCTGCGCAGCCGGCCAAGTTCCCGCTGCTCCCGCGCGGCGTCCTTCTGGCGCTGGCGGAAATCGCGCAGGTCGGCGGCGGAAGGGTCGACCACCACTTCGCCGGTGTCGCCATCGACAATCAGTGCATCGCCGTCGTTGACCTTCTGCAGCACCTGGCTGGCGCCCACTACCAGCGGCATGTGCAGGCTGCGCGCCAGGATCGCGCTGTGCGAGAGCGTGCTGCCGGTGGAGGTGACCACCGCGACCACGCCCTGGGCCTGCAGCTGGGCCAGTTCGGACGGGGCCACGGTGTCGCAGACCAGGATCTCGCCGGCCAGGCCTTCGGCATCGGGCGCACGGCTGTGCAGGTGTGCATGGATGCGGCCGATCACATGGTCCAGATCGTCCATGCGGCTTTTCAGGTAGGCGTCGTCCATGTCCTGGAAGACCGCAGCCAGCCGGTCGCGCTGCAGGCGCAGCGCGTAGTCGGCGCCATAACGCCCCTTGCGGACCAGGTCATCCAGGCCGTGCAGCAGTTCCGGATCGTCCAGGAGCAGCGCGTGCAGGTCGAGGAATTCGCCGACCTCGCGGGCCAGGGCGCCATGCAGGCGCCGGCGCAGGTCGTGCATTTCCTCGCGCGCCGCGGCCACGGCGGTGTGCAGGCGAGCCAGTTCGTCCTCGACCTCGCTGGCGCGGATGCGCTGCTCGGCTACATCCAGCGCGTGCGGCAGGCGGACCCGCGCACGCCCCAGGGCGCTGCCGCGCGAAGCCCCATGGCCCGGCAGCAGCTTGCGCATCAGGGCCGACCGACGCAGCTGTGGCAGGCATCCACGGCAAGCCGAAGCGCCTGCCCGGTACTTGCTACAGGGGCCGCGTTTGAGCGCACGCCTCGCGGCGTCAGCATCCGGTCGCTTATCGACATCAGTTCCCTCATTCGTCCTTGCCGCGCCTGCGATCATCCACGGCGTGGCCTTTCCCAGCCGCGTCGGTCGGCGCTAACCTTCTTCGTCGAAGCGCCGTTCGAACAGGGCTTCGATGGCCTCCATGCACGCGGCCTCATCCTCGCCGTCGGTGCGTACGGTCACCGCCGTGCCCTGGCCGGCGGCAAGCAGCATTACGCCCATGATGCTCTTGGCGTTGACCTGCCGGCCCTTGGCCGCCAGTGTCACGTGGCTGCGGAAAGGCGCGACGGCCTGCACCAGCTTGGCGGTGGCCCGGGCATGCAGGCCCAGTCTGTTGGTCACGGTGAGGTCGCGTTCAAGCATCGTCGAGGATGGCTCCGTTTCGTGTGCCGGCCGCCGCGGTGGCCGGGAGTTGGTCTAGCCCCTGTTCGGGGTAGTTCATCACCCGCAGCAGCATCGGCAGGCTCAGCGCCGAGACCCGGCGGACCGGCGTCCCCAGTCGCGCGACCTTGCCCGCCAGATTGCTGGGCGAGGCACCGTAAAGATCCGTCAACACAAGCACGCCGTTGCCACCGTCCACACGCCGCAACGCAGCA
>JBIIHJ010000128.1:0-10116 GCA_044235875.1 Pseudoxanthomonas sp. | reverse complement strand
CTTCCTGACCCAGGCGCTGAAGGTCGACGCCACCACCGGCAACCTGCTGATCGCCGGCGGCCTGGCCCTGGCCACGCCGTTCTTCCTGTTCTTCGGCTGGCTCTCGGACAAGATCGGCCGCAAGGGCATCGTCCTGGGTGGCTGCCTGCTGGCGGCGCTGTGCTACATCCCGCTGTTCAAGGCGCTGACCCATTACGCCAACCCGGCGATCGAAGAAGCCCGCATCAGCGCACCGGTGGTCATCAACGCCGACCCGGACACCTGCAGCTTCCAGTTCGACCCGATCGGCAAGAAAACCTTCACCAGCTCGTGCGACATCGTCGCCACCGCGCTGACCAAGGCCGGCGTGCCGTATACGGTCAACAAGGCTGCGCCGGGCACCCTGGCCACGGTCAACGTGGGCACCGCGCAGATCGATTCGTATGAAGGCAGCGGCCTGAGCAAGGAAGAGAGCAAGGCCAAGAGCGAGGCGTTCACCAAGTCGCTCAAGGGCACGCTGACCACCGCCGGTTATCCGGAGAAGGCCGACCCGGCGCGCATCAACAAGCCGATGGTCATCGCGGTGCTGTTTGTCCTGGCGATCTTCGTGACCATGGTCTACGCGCCGATCGCGGCATGGCTGGTCGAGCTGTTCCCGACCCAGATCCGCTACACCTCGATGTCGCTGCCGTACCATATCGGCAACGGCTGGTTCGGTGGGTTCCTGCCGACGATCTCCTTCGGCCTGGTCGCGGCCACCGGCAACATGTACTACGGCCTGTGGTATCCGATCGGCATCGCCTTGATGACGTTGGTGATCGGCGCGATCTTCCTGCGCGAAACCAAGGGCGTGGACATCACCAAATAAGACATCCCTGGGAGGGGCGCCACGGGCCGGGGCGAAGTTCGCCGGCCCACACCGACGCCGGTCCCGAGGGGCCGGCGTCGCTGTTTGCGCGGATTGGAGACCCCGACGCGTGCAGGCCGCGCGCGAAGCGGCGGTTATCATGGCGCCATGCCAACCCCCGCATTCCCCACCGAATCGACCACGCTGTTGCTGGATGGCCCGGCCGGCGCCCTGGAAACCGCCATCGACCTGCCCGATGCCGACGTCCCCACCGTCCCGGCCATCGCCGTGGTCTGCCATCCGCTGTCCACCGACGGCGGCAGCCTGCACAACAAGGTCGTGACCATGGCCGCGCGCGCGGTGCGCGAGTTGGGCGTGGCCACGGTGCGCTTCAATTTCCGCAGTGTCGGCCAGTCCGACGGTGCCTTCGACCATGGCGAGGGCGAGCTGGACGATCTGACCGCCATGGTCCGATGGGTGCGTAGCCAGCGGCCCGATGCGGTGCTGTGGCTGATCGGCTTCAGCTTTGGGGCGTATGTGTCGCTCAAGGCCAGCGCCACGTTGCAGCCGCAGGTGCTGGTGTCCATCGCGCCGCCAACCGGGCGCGCCTGGGATTTCGACGACGTGCAGCCGCCGCCGCGCTGGCTGGTGGTGCAGGGCGAGGCGGACGAGATCGTGGATCCGCAGTCGGTCTTTAATTGGCTGGACAGCCTCGATGCGCCGCACACGCTGGTGCGCATGCCTGATACCAGCCACTTCTTCCATCGCAAGCTGATCGACCTGCGTGGCGCGATCCAGCACGCGGTCAAGGGCTGGTTGCCGGCGGCGCAGGCGTGAGCGCGCCGCCGGCGGACCTGCTGCCGTCGCAGCGCTATGCGCAAGGCGCGCGCGCCGGCCAGTGGAGCGACGACCGCGCCCAGCACGCGGCGCTGGCCGAGCTGGATCGCATCCACAGCGGCCTGTGCGACGAGGACCAGGACGGCTTCCTGGACCGGCTGTCCGCGTTCTGGAAAAAACCACAGGCCGTGCGCGGGCTGTATTTCTGGGGCGGCGTCGGCCGCGGCAAGACGTTTCTGGTCGATCTGTTCTACGACGGCCTGCCGATCAGGCAGAAGCGGCGCACGCACTTCCACCGTTTCATGCGCGACATCCACGAGAAGCTGCGCGAGCACGCCGGCCAGAGCGACCCGCTGGCGCGCATCGCCCAGGACTGGAAGGACTCGCTGCGGGTGCTGGTGCTGGATGAGTTCTTCGTCACCGACATCGGCGATGCGATGCTGCTCGGCCGTTTGCTGGAGCGTCTGTTCGCTCAGGGCGTGACCCTGGTGACCACCTCCAACACCGCGCCGGAAAACCTCTACAAGGATGGCCTGCAGCGCGAACGCTTCCTTCCGGCCATCGCTGCCCTGCAGAAGTACTGTGTGGTGCTGTACGCCGAGGGAGAGCAGGACTACCGCCTGCGCGCGCTGACCCGCTCGCCGGTCTATCGCCAGGGCCTGGATGGCGATGCCGATGCCTGGCTGGCGCAGCGCTGGCAGGAGCTGGCTGGCGAAGCGGCGCAGTCCGGCGCGATCGAGATCGAAGGCCGCAGCATCGCCCTGCGTGGTCGCGGCAAGGACATCGCCTGGTTCGATTTTGCCGAGCTGTGCGAAGGCCCGCGTTCGGCCAGCGACTACATTGAGCTGTCGCGTGAGTTCCACACGTTGCTGCTGGGCGGCATCCCGCATTTTGACCGGACCAACGAGGACGCCGCGCGCCGCTTCGTCAACCTGATCGACGAGGTCTACGACCGCCACGTCAAACTGGTCTGCACCGCAGATGCTTCGCCGGTGGCGTTATACGAAGGCACGCGGCTGGCCGGTGCGTTCGAACGCACGGCGTCGCGGTTGATCGAGATGCAGAGTGCGGAGTATCTGGGGACGCCGCATCGCGGGTGAGGCGCTTTGCGTTGCGCATTGTGCGGTCGCTGAGAGTTTCGCTCTTGCCTCTGTTTCTGCCTCTGCCTCAGCCTCTGCCTGTGTTTCTACCGCTGCCTGTGCTTCTGCTTCCGCTGTTGCTTTCGCCTAGCCGCTGCTTTTGCACTTGATCCAATCGAGCCGTAAAGCGAGCCGAGCACCGGAGGCTGAAATGGCCGAAGAGGCGCGGGTGTCTGAGCGTAGCGAGTTCCCGCGCCGTGCCATTTCAGCTGAGGAGCGCAGGGGACCGCCGCGTAGCGGCGGATCGCGTCCCGGCGAAGGCGGTTTTGCTTCCTTTTGCCGCGACAAAAGGAAGTCGTGCCTGCAAGGCGCGAAAGCTTTGCAACTGACGTTGCCTTGGCTTTGTCTCGAATCAACAACGCGCAATACGAGCAGGGGCGAAAGCAGGGCTTTCACGCTGCTTCGCAGCGCGAGCTACTTTTGTCGCGGCAAAAGTAGCCAAACCGCCTTCGGGACGCGATCCGCCGCTGCGCGGCGATCCCCTGCGCTTCTCGGAAGCCAGGGCACGGCGCCCAAACTCGCTACGCTTAGACAAGGGCGCCTCTTTGGCCCTGCCTTCCTGCGATGCTCGGCTCGCTTTACGGCTCGGTAGATCAAGATCACTGGCAACCGCAACCGCAACCGCAACCGCAACCGCAACCGCAACCGCAACAACAACTCAGGGTGCGCTGGCCACCGCGACCCGCGTCGTCGCACGACACGGCGCAAACAGATCCCGCGAGGCGTCATAGACCGAGGTCTTGATGTCCATCAGACCCAACACGGATGGGAACAGGTTGTCATGACTGGCCGGCTGGGTCGCACGCTGGCGCAGGCATGACACATTGAGGCCTTCGTCGTGGGCGAAGCGATCCCCGAACCACATGATCATGGGCACGTGGGTCTGTTCGCGCGGAGCGATCGCGTAGGGCACGCCATGCAGGTACAGACCTTTTTCGCCGAGCGATTCGCCGTGGTCGGACATGTACATCAGCGCGGTGTCCACGTCGGTGCGCTGGGCCAGCTTGCCGATCGCGGTGGCCAGCACGTGGTCGGTATAGGACAGCGCGTTGTCGTAGGCGTTGACGATGTCCTGACGCGAGCAGCGGCCCAGGTCGGGCTGATCGCAGACCGGCGTGAAGCGGGCGAACTGCGGCGGATAGCGGTCGTAATAGCTCGGGCCGTGGTTGCCGAGCATGTGCAGGATCAGCACCTTGTCGCCGCGCTTGGAGGCGGCCATCGCCAGCGCGCTGTCCAGATCCTTGAGCAGGATGCCGTCCCAGCAGCGCTGCCCGTTGCAGAACTCCGGGTCCTTCGAGTCGGTCACCGATTGCAGCGGCAGGCCATCGCACACGCCTTTGCAGCCGGCCTGATTGTCGCGCCAGACCACGCCGACGCCGGCATGGTCGAGCACGTGCAACAGCGACTGATGGGCGCGGATCTTCTTCTCGTCGTAGTCGTGTCGTCCCCAGGGCGAGAACATGCACGGCAGCGAGACTTCGGTGGCCGTGCCACACGAACTGGTGTCGGTGAAGTTGACCACGCCGGCCTGGCGCAACTCCGGCGTGGTGTCGCGCGCGTAGCCATCCAGGCCCCAGTTCTGCGCGCGTGCGGTTTCGCCGACCACGATCACCAGCAGGCGCGGCCTGGCACCGGCGGGACGGGCCGCGACCTGGACCGCATCGGTACCGATCGGCAGCTTGGGTTGCTTGGCACCGGGCGGGCTGGCGAAGGCGACATTGCCCAGTGAGACCATCCAGTTGCCCGGCGTGGCCAGGTAACGCAGGTCGTGCTGGTTGCGCATCAGCGCGGCCAGCGGCTGGTAGCCGGCCATCGCGGCGATGGCGCTCACGGCGATGGCACTGCCCAGCAGCAGCGCGCGTGCGCCGATGGCCCGCTTCAGCGGGCGGCGCACCAGCTCCACGCGCCACAGCAGCATCACCGGGATCACGCCCAGCAGCAGCGGCACCAGCAGCGCCCAGGTCAGCAGCTCGGACGATTCGCGGCGGTCGGTGGCCAGCACGTTGCGGATCATGTCCGCATCCAGGTACAGGCCGAAGGCATTCATGAAATGCGAGGCGGCCGCGGTCACCAGCAGGATCACGCCCAGCAGCGGCTTGGCGGTCCAGCGGTTGATCAGCAGGCCCAGCAGCAGGACGTGCAACGCGACCAGCAGCAAGAATAAGGCGATGGCCATCGGCCACTGTCGGGTCGGTTCGACGATCGCCGCGCCCCAGAAGCGCGCGTTGCTGAAGATCGCGAAATACAGGCTGGCCAGCAGCACCAGTGCCTCGCTGGTGAGCTGCGGGCGACGCTGGATCCAGGCGGGGAGGTGGACGCCGCTTTCGGTGGGCGATTTGCGCGGCATCGGCAAATGGGTGCTCATGCCCGCCCCTCCTTTGCACCGGACCACATCACGCGCTGCACCAGCCAGGCCGCACACCAGCAGACCGCGACCGAGGCCACGTCGTGCGACAGGAAGTGTGCTCCGCGCAGCTGCTGGCTGATGCCGAACGCCAGGCCGACCGACAGCCCGACGCCCAGTCCGATCCAGCCCCAGCGCGGCTGCAGGGCACCCAGGCCGAAAAACAGCGCGACCCAACCATAGCCGGCGCTGGAATGCCCCGCCGGGAAACACTGCCCGGGGCCGTAGCCTGCCGGTCGCGGCTGGAACAGCTCCACGTAGGGATGCAGGCCGCCGTAGCGGGCCAGGTCCCACGGGCAATCGACATCGGTCCAGGACTTCATCCACGACACCAGCAGCGGGCCGGCCACGCTGGCGATCAGCAGGTAGTTGAGCGGCTTCCACCAGGCGCGGGTGCCCGGATGACGGGCCAGCACGATCCGGGCAATGGCCATGGCCACCCACGCGACGATGTCCAGCCGCTTGCCCCACTGGTGGACCACCGTCTCGGTGAGCCAGTGGTGTTCCAGTGCCCAGCGGCCGCCTTCGGCCGCATACAGATGATCGGCCAGCCACAGATCCCCGCCGGCGCCCTGCAGCAGCGCGATGGCCGCGGCTGCCGCACACAGCGGGCCCCACAGCAAGGGATCGAAACGGAAGCGCAGCGCGGTCGGCGCGCCAAGACGGGCAACGGCAGGAATCTGCATGGCAAGCGCACGGTGTCGCGGAAGGACCGGCGGCGATGGTGTGGCCGCCGGTGTCGGAGCTTCGTCGGAAGGGCGTTGCCCGCGCTTAACCATTCAGCCGGCGGTGGCTATGGGACAATGCCGGTGCACGGGCGTTCCAACGCAATTCCGACATCGGCGTGCCAACCATGCGCGGCCATGGTGATGCGCGTGGCGGTCATCTTCGACCTGAAGGAAGTGAAAGCAATGCGGCTGCTGGTAATCGAGGACAACCGCAATCTGGTGGCCAACCTGTTCGATTACTTCGAACCGCGCGGTCATGCGTTGGATGCGGCGCCCGACGGCATCACCGGCCTGCACCTGGCCACCACCCAGGTCTTCGATGCGGTGTTGCTGGACTGGATGCTGCCGCGCATGGACGGGCGCGAAGTGCTGCGTCGGCTGCGCACCGAGCACGCCAGCAGCGTGCCGGTGATCATGCTGACCGCGCGCGACGAGCTGCCTGACAAGGTCGATGGCTTCCGCACCGGCGCCGATGATTACCTGACCAAGCCCTTCGCCATGCAGGAGCTGGAGGTGCGGCTGGAAGCGCTGCTGGCCCGGGCCAGCGGCCGCAACCGACGCCGCGTGCTGCAGGTGGCCGATCTGAGCCTGGACCTGTCCACCCTGGAGGCCACGCGCGCTGGCCGGCCGCTGCACCTGTATCCGGCCTGCCGCAAACTGCTGGAAGTGCTGATGCAGGCCAGCCCGGCCGCGGTCACCCGCCAGCGCCTGGAATACGCGCTGTGGGGCGAGGAACCACCGGATGGCGACATGCTGCGCTCGCATATCTATGAGTTGCGCCGCAGCGTCGATGGTCCGTTCGACACCAAGCTGATCCAGACCCTGCCGCGCGTGGGCTATCGCCTGCATGCCGACGGCGGCGACGCGAAGGCCACCGATGGCGCGTAGGTCCTCGCTGCGCACGCGCCTGCTGCGCTGGGCGCTGGTCTACCTGGTCGTGGTCACCGGCGCGGTGCTGATCGGCGGCGACATCGTCAACGAACATGCCGAGCGCCAGGTGTGGCGTTCGTTGATGCGTTCGGACCTGCAGCACTTCGTCGAACGTCGCCAGGCCGATCCGGGCTACAACTGGATCGACGATCCGGCCGAGCGCATGTATTTCCTGCAGGTCGAGAAAGGCCTGCCTGCCGACCTGGTCGCGCTCAAGCCCGGCCTGCACGACAGTTTCCCCATCAACGGGGTCAAGCACGTGGTGCTGGTCGAAGACACCCGCTTCGGCCGCCTGGCGCTGGCCCTGGACCTGACCCAGTTCGAAGGCGTGGAAGGTTGGGTCACCGCCAGCACCATCGGCACCGCGGCGGTGGCCATCACCGTGTTCGGCTTGCTGATGGCGTGGGGCCTGGGCCGCGCGGTGCGGCCATTGAGCACGATGGCCGATGAGATCTCCGGGCTGCGCCCGGACATGGGCGATGCGCGCATCGCCGTGGCCGACGACGCCAGCGAGGAGCTGCGCGTGATCGGCCTGGCCTTCAACGGCTACCTGGAGCGCAACGCGCGCTTCGTCGAGCGCGAGCGCGCCTTCATCGACAGCGCCAGCCATGAGCTGCGCACGCCGGTGGCGGTGATCGCCGGCGCCAACGAGCTGGCGCTGGAACACCCGGACCTGCCGGCCGCTGCGCGCCAGCCGCTGCTGCGCGTGCGCCGCACCGCGCGCAACGTCGAGCAGCTGATCTCGCTGCTGCTGGTCCTGGCCAAGGATCCCTCGCGTCTGGCGCGCAGTGCCGACGTGGTCGCGCTGCACGACCTGCTGCCTGAGGTGGTCAGCGACCATCGCCACCTCACCGAAGGCCGCGACCTGGACGTGGTGCTCGCGCCGCTGCCCGAATGCGTGATCCGCGCGCCGCTGGCCATCGTCCAGGCCGCGATCGGCAACCTGGTGCGCAACGCGGTGGAAAACAGCGACCGCGGCCGGATCGAAGTGGGCCTGGAGCCGGACGCCACCGTGGTCATCCGCGATCCCGGCCACGGCATGTCGCCGGAAGAAATCAGCGCGGTCTACGGGCGCATGGCCCGCGGCGGCGGGCGCGACGGCGGTGGCATCGGCCTGGACCTGATCGCGCGCCTGTGCGAACACCTGGGCTGGCAGCTGCGGATCGAGTCCGATCCAGGCCGCGGCACCGTGGCCCGGCTGCGCTTCGCTTCCTCCATCGCCAGCGCCTGACCCCGCGCGCCGCGCCGTGCGCGCGGCGGCCCATGTGAGACGGCGCTTACACTGTGCGCTTGGCAAGACGCGGCCTGTTGCCGCGTCGCGCGGATCGCGCCGGGGATGTGGATGATTTCAGGTTGGGTGCTGCTGGGGATCTCGATCGGCTATGCCGTGCTGCTGTTCGGCATCGCCTGGTTCGGTGACCGTTACCCGCTTTATCCCAACCGGCGCTGGTTGCGGCCGGCGATCTACAGCCTGGCCCTGGCGGTGTACTGCTCGTCGTGGACCTTCTACGGCGCGGTCGGCAGCGCGGTGCGCAACGGCATCGGCTACCTGCCGATCTACCTGGGGCCGCTGCTGCTGCTGATCTTTGGTTGGCGGATCATCGAGCGCCTGGCGCTGGTGGCACGCAGCCAGAACACGGTCTCCATCGCCGACTTCATCTCCTCCCGCTACGGTCGCTCGCGTCGGCTGGCGGCGCTGGTGACGGTGATCGCGTTGGTCGGGGTGATCCCGTACCTGGCGCTGCAGTACAAGGCCGTGGCGATGAGCCTGGGCGTGCTGACCGGCTACAACCCGCAGACCACCGGCTTCTTCCACGACCCTGCGCTGTACGTGGCGCTGCTGATGGCCTTGTTTGCCGCGTTGTTCGGCACGCGCCAGGTCGATGCCACCGAGCACCACCACGGCATGATGCTGGCCATCGCGCTGGAGTCGATCATCAAGCTGGTGGCGATCGTGGCGGTGGGTGTGGTCGCCTGGCAGTGGCTGGGTGCGCGTGAGCAGGCGCTGGGCGAGTCGGCCCGCACGCTGTTCGAAAACGCCCCGCCGGTGGGCTTCTTCAATCAGACCCTGCTGGGCTTCCTGGCCATCATCTGCCTGCCGCGCCAGTTCCACGTGGCGGTGGTCGAGTGCGGCGACGTGGGCGATGTGCGCCGCGCGCGCTGGCTGTTCGGCGCCTACGTGGTGGTGATCTCGGCGATGGTGGTGCCCATCGCCACGGCCGGCGCGGAGCTGTTCGGCGGGCACGGCGCGCAGGCCGGGGACACCTATGTGCTGGCCTTCCCGCTGGCCATCGGCAACCAGGGCCTGGCCATCGCCGCCTACATCGGGGGCTTTTCCGCAGCCACCGGCATGGTGATCGTGGCCAGCATCGCCCTGGCCACGATGGTCAGCAACGACCTGGTGATGCCGGTGCTGCTGCGCCGCGGCTGGGGCGAGCGCCACGATGCGGCCAACATGGCCACGCGCGTGCTGTGGATCCGCCGCGTCACCATCGTGGCGCTGGCCCTGTGCGCCTACGCCTATCACCGTGGCAGCAACGGCGACAGCACGTTGGCCAGCTACGGTCTGATCGCCTTTGCGGCAGTGGCGCAGTTCGCCCCGGCGCTGATCGGCGGGCTGTACTGGCGCGGCGCCAGCCGCCATGGTGTGGAACTGGGCATGGCGGTGGGCTTTGCCACCTGGATCTACACGCTGCTGCTGCCCACGCTGTCGGCCTCGGGCTGGCTGGGGCCGGCGTGGCTGACCACCGGGCCGTTCGGGTTGTCGTGGCTGCGCCCGCAGCAGCTGTTCAACCTTACCGGCTGGGATCCGCTGACCCACGGCACGTTCTGGTCGCTGCTGCTCAACGCCGGCACGATGATGATCGTCTCGGCGCGCTGGCGGCCCAACCTGGACGAGCGTCTGCGGATCGTGCCGTTCCTGGACCCGTATGCGCAGCGGCGCGCACTGATCGCCAGCGAGTGGCCGGGCAACGTGCGCGTGGCCGATCTGATGTCATTGGCCGGGCGCGTGGTCGGCGAGCGCCATGCGCCGCGTGCCTTTGCCGAGCAGGCGCGCGAGCTGGGCCGCGAACTCAAGCCCGATGCCAACGCCGACCGCGCCTGGGTGCAGTTCACCGAGCGCCTGCTGGCTTCGGCCATCGGCGCGGCTTCGGCGCGGCTGGTGCTGACCAGCGTGCTGCGCGGCTCGGGCATGGAACTGGGCGAGGTGGTTGCGGTCCTGGACGAGGCCGGCCAGGAGCTGCGCTTCAA
>JBIIHJ010000127.1:0-10132 GCA_044235875.1 Pseudoxanthomonas sp. | reverse complement strand
ACAGGAACGAGAAGTCCGCCTGCTTGAGCACGTCGCGGCGATAGCGGTAGGACAGGTTGATCACACCGTCGCCACCGATCAGGTAGCGCGAGCGGAAGCTGATCAGGTCGGCGCGGCTGTTCTTGGCGTCGTACTGGTACGAAGCGCCCAGGGTCCAGCGGTCGGCAGGCATGTAGTTGGAGTCCACCACCCAGGCCGACTTGCCCTTCTTGATCGGATCCTGGCTGCTGTTGAGGACGACGTTGGAGTCCTCGAAGTACAGGATCTGGCCCAGGCTGATGTTGAACTTCTCCAGACCGTCGGTCTGGCGGATGCTGCGGCTGGTCAGGGCCAGGGTCAGCTGGTTGGCATCGGTCTGGCGGTCGGCGCCGGAAAAGCGGTTGTCGCGGAACAGCTGGCCGTAGCTGAAGGTCATCGCGCGCGTGTCGAACAGCGGGATTCCGCTCTGGTCGCGGTACGGCACGTTGAGGTAGTACAGGCGCGGTTCGAGCGTCTGCAGGTACGGGGTGTCATTCCAGACCCGGTCGCGGTCGAAGTACAGGCCGGCATCGAGGGTGGCGATCGGTGTGGAACGGGTCGGGCTGCGGTCGCCGCCGTACTGATCAGCCAGGCCCTTGTCCAGCTGGTAGGCCGTGTAGCGATAGGCCAGGCCGGGTTCGACGAACCACGACGGGCCGCGCAGCGGGATCGAGACGTAAGGCTTCAGATCCAGGCGGCTGCCGCCGTCCAGCTCGCTGTGATCGAACCGGGCGACCTCGCTGTTGAGGCCGACATTGAGCCAGTCCTTCAGCGGCCGCTCGTACTTGAAGAACAGGCGCGGCATCGCGTTGTACGGCACCGCGCTCTTGTCGATCGTGTAATCGGACAGTTCGTAGGTCTGCGCCTCGGCGCCCGCGCTCCAGTAGCGCGACTGGCCGTAGATGCCCACCGTGTTGGTCAGGATCGAGGCAGCCAGGCCGCTGCCGTCGTTGTTGCCGGTGCCGATGTTGCGGCCGTTGTCTTCCAGGTAGCGCTCGTCGCTGATCCAGGTGTAGTCCGCGCGGGCCTGCCAGGTGCTGCTCAGGTTGTGGTTGCCGCGGAACCGGAAGAAGCCGCGGTTCTTGTCCTGCAGCGGATCGCCGTAGAGATCCTGCTCTTCGCCGCTGGCGTAATCCTTGGCACGGCGACGGACCAGGTCGTCGCTGGGCATCCAGCCGCCTTCAAGCACGCCTTCGCCGCCGTGGTAGAGATAGCGGAACTCACCGCCCAGCACGACGCCGCGGTCGCTCATGTAGCGTGGGTACAGCGTCGAATCGTAATTCGGCGCCAGGTTCAGGTAGATCGGCTGTTCGTAATCGAGGCCGTTCTTGCCCGACAGGCCGACGCGCGGATACAGCAGGCCGGTCTGGCGGCGGTCGTCGATCGGGAACTTGAACCACGGCGCGTACAGCACCGGCACCTGGCCGATGCGGATCGTGGCGTGGTGCGCGGTGGCGAACCCCTCGTCGGTGTTGACGTCGATTTCCTTGGCGCGCAGGTACCAGCGCTGCCAGGCCGGGTCTTCCGGGTCGCAGGTCGTGTAGGTCGACCCGAGCATCTCGCCCTCGGGCCCGGCCATGTGGATGCTGTTGGCGATGCCATTGCCGCGGCGGGCCATCAGCTGGTACTGGACATCCTCGATGTGGTGGGTGTCCTCGTTCTGGTTGCCGCTGGCGCGCTTGGCGATCACCCGGATGCCCGAGTCCTGGTAGCGGACGTTGCCGTCGGCGGTGTAGGTGCCCTCGTCCTGGTTCAGGACCAGGTTGTCCGCATTGAGGAACTGGTCCCCGCGAACCAGGCGGACATTGCCCTTGTAGTTGGCCGTGGCATCGGTGCCGGCCAGCGAATCACCGGTGACATCGGTGGGCAGCAGCTGGCTCTGGGCGCGCTGGGCGGCCTGGTCCTGGGGCGCAACGGCAGCCGGGGCACCGTCGAAGGCCGGAATCGGGTCCTCGATCGGACACAGCGCGTAGCTGACGGGTTTTTCGTTTGCCGCCATGGCTGGCAGGACCAGGGCGATGCTGAACGGAATGGGCAGCAGGCGGAGGGCTCGGCGCACGCGGTGTGGAATCCAGGCGAAAAACGGTCGTTAGCTTGCCGTATCGCTGTGCAGGGGGCAATGAAGACGCAGCGGCAACGGCTGGCCTGGGTTCATCCGCAGGCTGCGCTGGCCATGAACGCTGCGATCAGCGCAGCTCGGCCACGTGCGCGGAACTGCACTCGCGCAAGGCTTCCAGGTCATAACCGCCCTCCAGGACCGAGACGATCCGGCCGCGGGCATGGGTGTTGGCGATCTGGCGCAGGCGGCGTGTCAGCCAGGCGAAATCCTCGGTTTCCAGCATCAGGTCGGCCAGCGGATCGCGCATGTGCGCATCGAAGCCGGCCGAGATCATCAGCAGCTGCGGCCGGAAGGCCTCGATCGCCGGCAGCATCTGGTCTTCCCACAGGTTGCGGAAGTGGAAGCTGCCACTGCCTGGCGGCAGCAGCGCGTTCATGACGTTGCCGCTGCCGCGCTCGGAGGGCGCGCCGCTGTAGGGGAACAGCCCCGATTCGTGGCTGCTGAAGTAGGCCACGCGTGGATCTTCGAAGAAGATCGCCTGGGTGCCATTGCCGTGGTGGACGTCGAAATCGACCACCGCCACCCGCTCCAGGCCATGGCGGTCGCAGGCATGGGCCGCGCCGATGGCGATGTTGTTGAGCAGGCAGAAGCCCATGGCCGCCTCGCCGGTGGCGTGGTGGCCAGGCGGGCGCACTGCGCAGAAGGCGATCGGATCGCGGCCGTCGATGACCGCGTCCACGGCGGCCACGACGGCACCGGCCGCGCGCAGCGCCGCCGCGCGCGAATCCGGGTTGATCACCGTGTCCGGATCAAGCATCCGGTAGCCGGAAAAGTCGTGTTGCATGACCGCGTCGACGTGGGCCTGGCTGTGGACTCGGCGCAGGTCGCCCAGCTTGGCCGCTGGCGCGTCGCGCCAGTCCAGGTCGCCATGGTCGCGGCGCAAAGCTTCCAGCACCACCTCGAGCCGGGCGGGGCGCTCGGGATGCTCCGGGCCGGGGTCGTGGGCCAGGCAGGCCGGGTGGGTGAAGATGATCATGGGGCCGGGTGGCGCCGTTGATGGTTCCACAGCACTTCGCCGGCGCCGTTGGCGCGGGCCAGCACCCGGGCCAGGACGAACAGCAGGTCCGAGAGCCGGTTGAGATAGTGGATCGGCTCGTGGCGGACCGTTTCGAGGCGGGCCAAGGCCACGGTTTCGCGTTCGGCCCGGCGCACGATGGTGCGGGCCAGATGGCAGCGTGCGGCGGCCTCGCCGCCGGCGGGCAGGATGAAGTCCTTCAGCGGGGGCAGAGCATCGTTGTAGTGGTCCAGGTAGCGTTCCAGTGCGGTCACATCATCGGCGCTGATCGCCGCGTGGCCCGGGATGCACAGTTCGCCGCCCAGGTCGAACAGCTGGTGCTGGACGGTGGTCAGCAGGGCGCGGATGTCCTCGGCGACCTGGGGCACTGCCAGGACCACGCCGATGGCCGAATTGGCCTCGTCCACCGTGCCGTAGGCATTGACCCGCGCCGAATCCTTGCCGGTCCGGCTGCCATCGCCCAGGCCCGTGCTGCCGTCATCACCGGTGCGCGTGTAGATCCTGGACAGCCGATGGCCCATGCGCGTCCGGTCGCCGGACTCAGCCGGCGGTCCGGTCCTGGGGACGGGACAGGCGTGCAACCTGCTGGACGGCGACGTGGACGATCACGCCCAGGCCGACGTAGATGGCCGTGCTGCGCAGGAACGGCAGGAACCAGTCGCTGTAATTCTTCCACCAGCCGGCGAAGGTGGGCTGGGGAACGCTGTCGCTGATCCAGTAAAAGCTGCCCTGGCTGAGCAGGTGGCACAGCGCCACCGAGGCCACCAGCGCGACGCAGGCCACGGCCAGGGTGCGGTTGTCGGACAGCCGCTGCGACAAGCGCGCAGTCAGGCTGCCGCCCATCCACAGCGCCAGATACGCCGGCACCAGGCACCAGTAGGCGGCCGAAACGCAGTAATGGGCCCAGAAATCCATGCCCTGGCCGGTAATGACCACGTAGTCCACGCCCACGGCCAGCACCATGAAGGCCGGGAATGCCCAGCGCGACCAGCGCCGCAGGTAGAAACCGGCCACGAAGAACACCGCCCAGGAGGCATCCGGAATCGGACCCAGATGGGTCAGCAGTGCCGGCAGGTGCGAGCGCGTGGCGACCATCAAGGCGGCCAGCAGGACCAGGATGGCGGCGCGCTGGCCGGTGCGTGCGGGGAGGTGGGTCATGGCAGGCATCGGAAATGTGAACGGTGATTCTATCGCGGGCATCGCCCGCGTGGGGCGATGGACCGTTCGCCAACACCCAGACCACCAGCGACGACCTGCCGCACGCAGCGGTCCATGGCCACGGGACCTACGTGGGTGCGAGCAATCCCACCGCATTCTCCGGTGCCCTGGCCGACGCGCTTGCGGCGACGACCGAGTGCGCCGGTTCGTTCTCCAATGCGACGGCGCGACCTCCACCCGCGCCAGCAGCACGCAGCTGTTCTCGGCGATTACATCTGGGGCAGGTGGACTGGCCGGCATGCTGGCATGCACGGCGACGACCACCACCTGCACCGCCCGCAATGCCACCTGGAAGGCCACCGATGGCATTGCGGCTGCGGCCCTGCGCAACGTCTTCACCTACAACCGCACCACCGGCGCGATGTTCCCGACCACCGGCCAGGCCGCCAGGCTCGGTGGCACTGACGCGGTGGACGACATCCGCGGGCGGCAGACCGAGGAACTCCAGAACGGCGGCACGCTGCGCAGCCGTTGGCTCGGTCAGCCTGGGTGTCGGCATGTTCTCTAGCCCTGTGCTCTACAACGGCCAGCGCCACGGGCAGCTACAACTGGGCGATGTCTAAGAGCCGGCGCGCGGCGGCGCTGACCTGCCTGCAGCAGGGGGCGCAGTTCATGGAGCGGTACTGCACAACCAACCTGTCCTCCCTCAAGTCCATGGCGCCGACGACCTGTGAGGGCGTCGGCGCAACGTTCTACGACATCAGTGGCGGGACCCCGACGGCCAAGACGTCCACCCTCACCGCGACGCCTACGGCGCGGCAGGACGACCCACTCTGCGGCAGGTTGACCATCAATCTGCGGCAGGTTGACCATCAAACAGCACGGTGGGCGCACCGCCACGGGTACGGCGTCGGCCAGCCCGGCGCAGTGCGGGTGATCCAGACGCGGGGCTGACTCGGCCTTCGTCGCAGGGCCGTATCATGTCGTCCATGAGTGCACGACATGATGTGGTGATCGTCGGCGGTGGGTTGGTCGGAGCCAGCCTGGCGATCGCGTTGGACCGGCTGGGACGCGATATCGCCCTGGTCGAGGCGACCCCGCCTGGCGAAGTGCCGGCGGTGTTCGACGAGCGCAACCTGAGCTTCGCTGCGGCCACGGTCAATGCCTTGACCGCGCTGGGCGTGATGCAGCGGCTGCGCAACCCCACCGGACCGATCCGGCAGATCCATGTCAGCCGCGCAGGCGATTTCGGCCGGGTGCTGCTGCGGGCGAGCGACTACGGGCGCAGCGCATTCGGCCAGGTGGTGGTGGCGCGGGACTTTGGCGTGGCGCTGGAGGATGCGCTGGCCGACTGCCGGCATCTGACCCGCTATCGCCCCGCGACCTTCCTGCGCCTGGCGCCGGAGCGCGACGGTCTGCGCCAGGTTCGGATCGGTCGCGGTGACGGCGAACTCGAGCTGTCTGCGCCTTTGCTGGTCGGCGCCGATGGCAGTCACAGCGCAGTGCGAGGCGCAGTGGGCATCGGTGCCGAGCGCCATGACTACGGGCAGCGGCTGTTCGTGGCCCGCGTGCGGACCTCGCGGGCGCCCGATGGCACGGCGTGGGAGCGTTTCGGCAACGATGGACCGACCGCGCTGCTACCGCGCGGCGACCGCCACCACGGCCTGATCCACGGCGTGCCCGAGCACCAGGCCGAGGCCGTTGCTGCATTGGACGAGGCAGGCTGGCTGGCGCACGCGCAGGCCGCTTTCGGCTGGCGCGCCGGCAAGTTCCTGGCCAGTGGTCCGCGCAGCGCGTATCCGATTGCCCGGGTGCTGGCCGAACGGCTGACCGCGGCGCGTGCGGTACTGCTGGGCAACGCCGCGCAGAGTATCCATCCGCTGGGTGCGCAGGGGTTCAACCTGGGCCTGCGCGATGCGCTGACCCTGGCCGAGCTGGTGGCCGAAAGCGAGGATCCCGGCAGCGATGCGCTGCTGGCCGAATATGTCCGCCGGCGCCAGCCGGATCGCGAGCGCACGCTGCGTTTCTCCGATGGCCTGGCGCGCCTGACCAGCAACGACGCGCCGCTGCTGCGCCCGCTGCGCAGCGCCGGCCTGCTGGCCGCCGGCAGCGTGCCGGCGGTGCAATCGATGCTGGTGGGCGGCGCGATGGGCTTTGCCGGCGATGTGCCGGCGCTGTGTCGCGAGGTGGCCGCATGAACCGCCGCGGGCGCAGCGATGCGATCGTGGTCGGTGGCGGCGTGGTCGGCGCGGCCTGTGCCCTGGCGCTGGCCGGGCAGGGCCTGGACGTGGTCCTGGTGGAAGGCCAGGCACCTGCGCCGTGGTCGGCGCAGCAGCCGGACTTGCGGGTCTATGCGTTCGCCCCGGACAACGCCGCGCTGCTGCAACAACTGGGCGTCTGGGAGGCGGTGCGCGGCACGCGCGCGCAGGCGTATCGGCGCATGCGCGTGTGGGACGCGGCCGGTGGCGGCGAACTGACCTTCGATGCCGACCGCATGGGTCGCACGCAGCTGGGCTGGATCGTCGAGCACGCCCTGCTGGCCGACCGTCTGTGGGCCGCGTTGCCGGCCGCGGGCGTGCAGGTGCGTTGCCCTGCACGCGTGGAGGCGATGGAGCAGGACGCGGGCGGCGTGCGCCTGCGCCTGGACGATGGCGCGCGGCTGGAAGCGCGCCTGGTCGTGGCCGCCGACGGCGCGGCCTCGACGTTGCGCCAGCTGGCCGGCCTGCCGTTGCAAGGCCACGATTACGCCCAGCGCGGCGTGGTCGGTTATCTGCGCAGCGAGCTGCCGCATGAAGACACCGCGTGGCAGCGCTTCCTGCCGACCGGGCCGCTGGCGGTGCTGCCATGCACGCAAGGGCGCAGCTCCATCGTCTGGACCCTGCCCAATGCCGAGGCGGCGCGTGTGCTGGCCCTGGACGATGCCGCCTTTTCGCGCGAGCTGACCACCGCCTTCGGTGCACGCCTGGGCGAGCTGCGGATCGATTCGCCGCGCGCGGGGTTCCCGCTGAAATTGCAGCTGGCCCGGCAATACGTGGAAGGTCGCGTGGTCGCCATTGGCGATGCGGCGCACGTGGTGCATCCGCTGGCCGGGCAGGGCGTCAACCTGGGGCTGCGTGACGTGGCCGGGCTCCAGCAACTGGTGGCCGACGCGCAGGCGCGCCGCGCCGAGTGGGACACGCCGCATCGGTTGCAGCGCTGGGCCCGCATCCGCCGCAGCGAGAACTCGGTGGCCGCCTACACCTTCGATGGCATCAATGCGCTGTTTTCCACCGACGAACTGCACACCACGCTGGCACGCGGGCCCTTGCTGGGACTGGCGGGCAGGCTGCCGCCGCTGACGGATTTGCTGTGGCGCAGGGCTGCGGGGCTGTGACCGGCAACGCCGGCGTTGCGTCGAGCGGGTTTGATCCCGCTTTGGGGACTCCGCCGCGCTCCGAATAGACAGTGGGGATGCGCCAGCGGAGCAAGCTCCGCTCTACAGGGATATCGCGCGGTTGTTTCCATTGTTGATCCGCGCGGGGCGTCTTTCGATCACGGCAAGAACGGAAACACAATCTTCAGTAGCCCCTTCAATCCACCCTCGGCGGTCGAGGCGATCGCCTTGGCGCCCAGGCTGTTGAGCGCATTGCGCGCGTCTTCCCAGCGCAGCTTGGTGAGGTCCTTCTGCAGCAGGTCGGCCACTTCGCTGGCGGTGGGCTGCAGCTTCTTCAATGCGTGGGTGATCGCCCCTGGGTCGGGCTGCAGATAACCCCACTTCTCGGCGATCTTGAGCAGGGTGTCGAAGCGCACCGCGACCACCTCGCGGTTGCGCTCGTAGACCGGCAGCGCGCCCACATCCAGGATCGCCTGCTCGAACTGCTGTGCGTCATCGGGGTGCTCGACGCGGATGGCCAGGAAGCCTTCTTTCTTGGCCCGCTCGCTGACGTGCTTGGCGCCCGAACGCAGGTTGTCCTCGGTTAGCACCGTGGCCACGATCCGCTGCAGCGCCGCGTCCGATTCTTCGGGCACCAGCGCCCGCCAGCGCGCATAGCCATCGCGACGCAGGCCCTTGACCCGCGTGGCCGTGATCCGCAGCTGCAGCGCGGCCATGGCGTTTGAGCTGCCTCGGGAAATGGCCCCGTCGCGCTCCAGCAGGACAAACGTCAACAACTCCATGTCGCGCTTGTTGAGCGAGCCAAAGCCCTGCATCAGCGACAGGCGCAGGAACTCCTCGGCGAACCCGGACGGGTCCCTCAGCTGGATGGGGTGCATGGGCGTTGCCTCCTTTCGACGAAAGGCAGGATCGCATGGCGGCTTTCCAACAGCTGAGACCGGGCGCGACGCAGTCCACAAAGCACTGCATTGCCATGGGAACTCGCTCGTCCGGCTGGGGTGGCGCCGGGTCCTGTATGCGTCATCCACGGAGGAATGTCCGTGACTAGATCTCGGCAAGAATGGTTTGTGGCTGGTTGTGCGGGTCGTGACAATGGCGCCCCGCAACCCCTAGATGACAAAAATGAAAGGCAGCGGCGATATCAGAAGTACGTGTTCCCTGGTGTATTCACGCCGGCAGTTCCTGCTCGCCGCCGGTTCGGCCGCCTTCCTGGCCACGTATGGCAGCAGCCTGCTGGTGAAGGCACAACCGGCGGTCGGCACGGCCCACGTGGCCGGCGCCAGTGAATTCCTGGCCTTGTCGCGGGCGTTGACCGGCAAGCATGACCTGAACCCGGCCACCGCCGCCCGCATGCTGGAGGCGCTGGCCAAGGTCGAGCCCGAGGTCCACGCGCAGTTGCCCGCCTTGACCCGGCTGGCCGCCACGGCGGCCGATCCGACTGCGCTGGTGGAGGCCGCAGGTCCGGCCAGGCCGGCCGCGCTGGCCATCATTGCCGCCTGGTACACCGGCACCGTGGGCACGGGCATCAAGGCGGTCACGGTGGCCTACCGCGATGCGCTCATGCAGCGCCCGGCCGATGACGGCCTGTCACCGCCGACTTACGCCTTTGGCGGTCCGGCCTGGTGGGTCGCGCCGGCGCCCGCGCCGATCCGCGCGCAGGCCTGAAGGCCCGTTCGATCCTGATGCCCGTGCCGAAAACGCGCGGGACCACATTCGTTGCAGAAAATTCTGGAAATCCTCCCCATGAAAGTCCCCACTTTCCATGACGGCGATGCCGATGCCGACGTTGTGATCGTCGGCTCGGGCGTGGTCGGCGCCCTGATCGCCAACCAGTTGGTCCGCGCTGGAAAATCCGTGCTGGTCCTGGAGGCCGGCCCGCGCCTGGACCGCTCCGAGGTGGTCGAGAACTGGCGCAACGTCAGCTTCGAACGCCGCCTGGGGAGTGACTTCCAAGGCCCCTATCCGCAGTCGCCGTTTGCCACCGCGCCGCTGTACTACCCGGCCAACGATTACGTGGCGCTGAGCGGCCCGGACGCTAGCAGCTTCCGCCAGGGCTTCATCAAGGCCGTCGGCGGGACCACTTGGCATTGGGCCGCATCGTGCTGGCGCCACCTGCCGGTGGATTTCAGGATGCAGTCCACCTACGGGGTGGGCCGCGACTGGCCGATCAGCTACGACGACATCGAGCCCTACTATTGCCGTGCCGAAGAAGCGATGGGCGTGTCCGGCCCGAACGATCCGGCCAAGCAGAGCCCGTCCGAGCGTTCCAGGCCATACCTGGCCGACATGATTCCCTGGGGCAACGGCGACAAGGCCTTTGCCGAGGTGGTCAATCCGCACGGTTACAACCTGGTGCCGATCCCGCAGGGCCGCATGGTCAAGCCCTGGAACGATCGCCCGGCCTGCTGCGGCAACAACAACTGCCAGCCGATCTGCCCGATCGGCGCCA
>JBIIHJ010000126.1:0-10143 GCA_044235875.1 Pseudoxanthomonas sp. | reverse complement strand
AGGCTGCGGCAATTGCGGCGAGAAGAGCTTCTGCGTGTCGGTGCTGCCGAAGGAAACCGAATTCGGTCGCAAGCGCAGCATCGACCAGTCCAACTGCAACAAGGATTATTCCTGTGTATCGGGGTTTTGCCCGAGCTTTGTCACCGTGCACGGCGGCAAGCCGCGCAAGGGCAAGCGCAGCGACGCGGCCACGCTGTTGGAATCGCTCCCGGCGCCGATCTTCGCCTCGGATCTGGCCCAGCCCTGGAACATCCTGATCACCGGCGTCGGCGGCACCGGCGTGGTCACCATCGGCGCGCTGCTGGGCATGGCCGGCCACCTGGAAGGCAAGGGCGCCAGCGTGCTCGATCAGACCGGGCTGGCGCAGAAGGGCGGCGCGGTCACCACGCATATCCGCATCGCGCGCACGCCGGAGGACATCCACGCCGTGCGCATCGCCGCCGGCGAGGCCGACCTGGTGCTGGGGTGCGACATGGTGGTGGTCAACGACTACTGGGTGCTGTCCAAGGTCCGCGGCGAACGCGCGCAGGTGGTGCTCAATACCTACGAGGCGATGCCCGGCACCTTCACCACCCATCCGGACATGCAGTTCCCCTCCGCTGAGATCATTGCCGGCGTCAACGTCGCGCTGGGCGGGCGCGACCCGCTGCTGCTCGACGCCACGCAACTGGCCACCGCGCTGCTGGGCGATGCGATCGCATCGAACCTCTTCATCCTTGGCTACGCCTGGCAGCGGGGCCTGGTGCCGGTGTCGTTCGACGCGTTGATGCGGGCGATCGAGCTCAATGGCGCGGCAATCGAGATGAACCAGACCGCCTTCGCGTGGGGACGGCTGGCCGCGGTGGATCTGCCGGCGGTGCAGCAGGCCGCTGGCCTGGTGCACAACACCGAGACCCGCGAGGAACACGTGCCGCGCAACCTGCGCGTGCTGCCGCCGGGCCAATGGGAAGACACCGAATGGGGCGCGACCAGTGCGCCACGCAACCCGGACAACGCGCGCAGCGTGCGTGGCCTGCCCGACACCTCCGCGACCACTGCCGATGGCGTGGTGTTGCTCCCGCTGGACGACGCGCGCCTGTCGCGCACGCTGGATGAAGCCATCGCCCGGCGGATCGCGTTCCTGACCGATTACCAGGACGCGGCCTATGCCCAGCGCTACGCGGATTTCGTCGCCCAGGTGCGCGAGGCGGAAAACGCCAGGGCCCCCGGCTCGACCGCGCTGACCGAGGCCGTGGCGCGCTATCTGTTCAAACTGATGGCCTACAAGGACGAATACGAAGTCGCGCGGCTCTATACCAACGGTGCGTTCAAGCGCCAGCTGGAGCAGCAGTTCGAGGGCGACTACACCCTGCACTTCCATCTCGCCCCGCCGCTGCTGGCCAAAAAGAACGACAAGGGTGAACTGACCAAGCGCGAATATGGCCCGTGGATGCTGCGTGCATTCGGCCTGATGGCGAAGCTGAAATTCCTGCGCGGCGGCGCCTTCGACATCTTTGGCCGCACCGCGGAACGGCGCATGGAGCGCCAGCTGATCGCCGATTACCGCAGCACGATCACCGGCCTGCTCGCCACGTTGGATGTCGATCGCATCGCGCTAGCGGTGCGGATCGCTAGCATTCCCGAACAGATCCGCGGCTACGGCCACATCAAGGACAAGCACCTGCACGACGCCAAGGCGCGCGAAGCCCAACTATTGGCGCAGTGGCGCAATCGGAAAACGATTCCGATCGTGCAGGCGGCCTGAGACACCTGGGCGGGCGCACGGATGGCGCCTGGATTGCCGCTAGTGAGATGCAGCGGCACGTTGTGCTGCTCGCCTCAGGCGCGCGAAGAAGGCGGACCTCCATCCGCCATCGGCGCTTCGCCTGCGACTCAGTGCCGCGCCTTGAACGCAGTGCCACGCTGCAGGCGCACCGGGCCGCAGGCCTGCGCGATATCGACCGCGTGACCGCGCTGGGTGATGTCGATGACCTGGGTCTGGGCCAGGCGCGCGGCGACGATGCGCACCGAGGGCATCAACGCGCGCCAGGTGTCGTCATCCTGGTCCAGGGCCCGGGCCACTTCCGAAGGACAGATTGATGCGTCCGCGTCGCGCGCGGACAGCAACCGCAGCATCGTCTGTTCGATATCCTCGCTCAGGTGCATCACGCCGGCTGCAACAAGCGCAGGCCGAACCAGTCGCGCGGATCGTTCCAACCGTGGGTGACCTTCAGGCCGGCACGCGCGGCGAGTTCGGCAAACCCGGCATCGGTGTACTTGTGGCTGTATTCGACCTGCATCTCCTCGCCCTGCGCAAACGCGAAGGTCTTGCCGGCCACGTGCACCGATTGGGCCCGCTGGCTGACCAGGAACGTCTCGATTCGGCCGCGCGCCCGTGCATACACGGCACGATGGCGAAAGCTGTCCAGGTCGAAGTCGCTGCCGATCTCGCGATTCAATCGCGCCAGCAGGTTGAGGGTGAACTCGGCGGTCACGCCGGCCGCATCGTTGTAGGCGGCCTCGACCAACGCATCGTCCTTGTCCAGGTCAATGCCGATCAGGGCGCAACCGTGCGCACCCATGGTCTGGCGCATCGCATCCAGCAAACGCTCGGCATCCTCATCGGCGAAATTGCCCAGCGTCGATCCGGGAAAGAACATCACCGTGCGCTGCGCCGGCAGCGTGCTGTCCGGCAGGTCCAGCGGCTTGGTGAAGTCCGCGCACACCGGCAGCATCTCGATCCTGGGCAAGTGCTGCGAGAGGCGCGCGGTGGCCTCCAGTACGGCGGTGCGCGAGATCTCCACCGGCGTGTAGGCGACCGGATCGCGCAGCCGTTCGAGCAGCAGTTCGGTCTTGCGTCCGCTGCCGCTGCCGTACTCGACCACGTGCGCGCCGGGCCCGATCGCCTGCGCGATCGAGGGCAGCTGCGCTTCGAGCAGGGCCAGTTCGGTGCCGGTGAGGTAGTACTCGGGCTGCCGGGTGATCGCTTCGAACAGGCGCGAGCCCTCGGCGTCGTAGAAATACTTCGAGGGCAGTGTCTTGGGTGTCCCGGAGAGCCCGGCGATGGCATCGGCGGCAATGTCGTCGGGCTGGGGGCGCAGGTCGGTCAGCGCATCGCGGGCGCGTTGCAGAGCGTGGGCGGCGGCGTTCACGTCAGGTCCTTGGCTAACCGCACACCGGCAAACTGCCAGCGCGCATCGGAGGGGAAAAAGTTGCGATAGCTCGCACGGAGGTGGCGACGGGGCGTGGCACAGCTGCCGCCGCGCAACACCCATTGTGCGTTCATGAATTTGCCGTTGTATTCGCCGAGCGAACCCGGCCATGGCGCAAAGCCCGGATACGGCAGATAGGCGCTGCCGGTCCACTCCCAGACATCGCCGAACAGTTGCGAGAAGCCGGTGTCCGACGACTGCGCCGAACGCGGATGCAGCAACGCGTCCTCGGCAAAATTGCCCTCGATGGCGACACCGGCGGCGGCCACTTCCCACTCGGCTTCGGTCGGCAGGCGTGCGCCGGCCCAACGGGCGAAGGCATCGGCTTCGAACAGGCTCAGGCCACAGGCCGGCGCATCGGGATCGCGCGCGCGCCAACCCCCCAGGGTGTATTCGCGCACACCGTCTTGGTGCCAGTACAGTGGGCGGGCCCAGCCGCGCGCCTGCACCGTCGCCCAACCGTCACTGAGCCAATGCGCCGGCGTGCGGTAGCCGCCATCGTCGATGAAGGCCTGGAATTCGGCATTGCTGACCGGGCGGCTGGCCAACGCATGCGCCGACACCAGCGTGCGGTGGCGTGGCGATTCGTTGTCGTAGGCGAAGGTGGAAGATGCCGGCCACGGATCGGCACCGATCTCGGCGATCTGCTCGTCGCGCGTGATCCAGCGCAACGCCGCCCCACCGGCATGCACGACCGGCAGGTCATCGCGATACGCCGGCTGCAGCGGACTGCTCCAGAGCGCGTGCTTGATGTCGGTGAGCAGCAGCTCCTGGTGCTGCTGCTCGTGCTGGATGCCCAGCTGCAGGATGTCCAGCGCGGCGGCATCCAGCGTGTGCGTCTCCAAGCGTTCCTGCAGGCGCGCTTCGACATGGTCGCGATAAGCGCGCACCTGTGCCAGCGTGGGGCGCGACAACACGCCGCGACGCGCGCGCGCGTGCATCGGCCCGACGCTGTTGTAGTAGCTGTTGAACAGATAGTCCCAGGCCGGATCGAACGCGCGGTACTGCGCATCGCCGCCCAGGATGAAGCGCTCGAAGAACCAGGTGGTATGCGCCAGATGCCACTTGGCCGGACTGGCGTCATCCATGCTCTGCACCATCGCATCTTCGGCGCTGAGCGGCGCTGCCAGGGTGCGGGTCAGGGTGCGAGTCGCGCGGAAACGTTCGAGCAGATCGCTCGTGCGGAAAATCCGGTCGTCGCGGGGGACGGCCGCCGGTGTGGTCGCGTGCATGGGCACATGCTTAGTCACCGGTGGTGAAAACGCCGTTAGAGCGATCGTTCACACCAAGATAAGCTGCCGGCATGAGCCACGTCGATTTTGTTCCGCCCCCGCTGGACTGGGAGGCGCGCCATGATGCCTTTGTCCTGCCGGGAACCGCGATTTACCTCGATGGCGCCTCCAAGGGTCCGCGGCTGCACCGTGTTCAGCAGGCCGCGCATGCGGCGCTGGATCGCGGCGCCATGGCCTGGATGCTTCCACATGCAGACGTGCTCGCGCAGTTGGAAGGCACCCGCCAGCTGGCGGCTGATCTGCTGTTCGGCGGCGACGTGGACGGGGTGGCGGTGGTGCCTTCGGCCGCCTACGGGCTGGCCACCGCCGCGCGCAACCTGCCCGTGCAGCGTGACCAGGCCGTGCTGGTGCTGGACGGCCAGTTCCCCTCCAACCTGCTGGCCTGGCAGCAGCGCTGCGCGGACGTGGGTGCGCAGGTGGTCGCAGCCATTCCCGCGCCGGGACAGACCCTCACCGATGCGGTGCTGGCCCAGCTTGCGCGTACCCCACGCATCGCGGTGGTGACCCTGCCGCGGAGCTACTGGCATGACGGCCGGATGCTGGACCTGGACCGGATCGCGCCGGCCGTGCACGCCGCCGGCGCCGCGCTGGTCCTGGACCTGAGCCAGAGCGCCGGCGTGCTGCCGATCGAGCTGGCGCGCTGGCGGCCGGATTTCGTGGTGACGGTCGGCTACAAATGGCTGATGGGCCCGATCGGGCTGGCCTGGCTCTGGGCCGCGCCGCGCTGGCGTGCGGCAGGCACGCCGATCGAACACCACTGGCTGGCCCGCGACGTCGGCCAGGACTGGCGCTTCCCCATCGACGCGCCGCCCCCGTACCTGCCCGGCGCGCGGCGTTACGACGCGGGCGCCATCAATGATCCGGTGCGGCTGGTGATGGCTGCTGGCGGCCTGGCCCAGCTGCAGCATTGGGGCCTTGCGCGCGTGGCCACTGCGCTGGGTGAACTCACCGATGCACTGGACGATGCGCTCGACGCGCGCGGGCTGTCGGAGTGGAAGACGCCGGGACATGCGCCGCATATCGCGGGACTGCGGGTGCCGAAGGATCGGCTTGAAGCGGTGGCGGCCGCGTTTGCCGCGCGTGGAATCATCTGTTCGCGACGCGAAGGGGGCCTACGGTTGGCACCGGTGCTTGCGGTACGACCGGAACAGATGCGCGCGGTGGCGGAGATTGCAGTGAGCGCATAGCTGTTGTTGTTGTTGTTGTTGTTGTTGTTGTTGTTGTTGTTGTTGTTGTTGTTGTCGTTGTTGCTGCTGTTGTTGCTGCTGTTGTTGTTGTTGCTGTTGCTGTTGCTGTTGCTGTTGCTGTTGCTGTTGCTGCTATGGATCTTGATCTGTCGAGCCGTAAAGCGAGCCGAGCACCGGAGGCTGAAATGGCCGAAGAGGCATGGGTGTCTGAGCGCAGCGAGTTCCCGTGCCGTGCCATTTCACTGAGGAGCACAGGGGACCGCCGCGCAGCGGCGGCGTGTGTCCGGCGAAGGCGGTTTTGCTTCCTTTTGCCGCGACAAAAGGAAGTCTTGCCTGCAAGGCACGAAAGCTCTGCACTTGTTGTTGTATTGATTTCTAAATTCACCTCGGAAAGCACAAGCAAGGCTTTCACGCTGCTTCGCAGCGCGAGCTACTTTTGTCCTTGGTAAAAGTAGCCAAAACCGCCAGCGCCGACACTCGCCGATGCTACGCATCGGTCCCCTGCGCTTGTCGCCGGAAACGGCACGGCGCGGGAACTCGCTGCGCTCAGACACCCGCACCTCTTCGGCCGTTTCCGGCTGCGCTGCTCGGCTCGCTTTAAGGCGCTGAAGATCAAGATCAAGACAGAAGCAATAGCTAAGGCAACACCAAAAAACTAAGCGCGTGCTGCCAGCCGCAGCCCCCTCGGCGTCATCACCCGCTCGAAGACCTCGAATCCCGCCTGCACCACCAGCGCCAGCACCGCGGCCGGCACCGCGCCTTCCAGGATCATGCCGATGTTGTCCAGGCGAATCCCGGTCAGGATGGGCTGGCCGTAGCCGCCTGCCCCGATCAGCGCGCCCAGCGTGGCGGTGCCGACGTTGATCACCGCGGCGGTCTTGATGCCGGCCAGGATCGTGCGCAAGGCCAGCGGCAGTTCGACCCGCCACAGGCGCGTGCGCGGCGGCAGGCCGATGGCGGCGGCGGTCTCGCGCAAGTCGCGCGGGATGCCGGTCAGTCCGGCGTGGGTGTTGCGCACAATCGGCAACAGCGAATACAGGAACAGCGCCGCGATCGCCGGCTTGGCACCGATGCCGAAGATCGGAATCATGAAAACGAACACCGCCAGCGACGGCAACGTCTGCAGCACCCCGGTCAGCGATAGCACCACCTGTCCCAAGCGCGGACGGCGCGCGGCCAAAATGCCCAGTGGCAAGGCCACAACCAACGCGCAGCCCAGTGAAATGCCGACCAGGGCCAGGTGTTCCAGCGTGCGCTGCACGATCCGTGCGACACGGCCGCTGCCCTGCGGCGCATCCACGCCCAGCCAGGCCGCGGCGACCTGCGTTTCGCTCTGGTGCTGCAGCTTCACCTGCGCATTGAGGCGCTGCATCGTCGTCGCATCGATGCGGCCCTGCAGCGCCTGCAACGCGTGCACCAGGCCCGGCGCGCGCTGCGCCAGATCCTGGCGATACAGGAACACGGCCTGGTACTCGGGGAAGTAATGCCGGTCGTCGTCCAGCACCACCAGGTCGTAGTACGGGATCTCCGCATCGGTGCTGTAGAGATCGGTGACATCGATCGCCCCGCTCTGCAGCGCGCGATAGGCCAGGTCGTGGTCCAGGCCGTTGGGCTGCTGCGGCAAGCCGTAGGCGCCGCGCACGCCGGGCCAGCCGTCGGCGCGTTGCAGAAATTCATTGCTCAGGCCGATCTTCAGCTCCGGGTGGCGGGCCAGATCGCTCAGGCTGCCGATGCCCAGCGCCTGTGCGCGCGCCTTGCGCATGCCGAAGGCATAGGTGTTCTGGAAGCCGAGCGACTGCGTCATCGCCAGTCCGTGCTGCGCCAGCGCCGTGGCGACCTGGGCGGCATCGGCGTCGGGCTGCTGCAGCAGCTCCTGCTTCAGCGTGCCGGTGTATTCGGCGTAGGCATCGATATCGCCTTCCTCCAGCGCGCGCCAGAGGATGCGCGTGCCACCGAGCTGGCGTTTGTGCTCGACCTCCACACCGGCCTTGCGTGCCTGTCCGACGGCAAGTTCGCCCAGGATCACCGCTTCGGTGAAATTCTTCGAGCCAACGACGCCTTGATCCTGTCCCCGTGCGACCAACGGTACGCACAACAGCCACAGCACCACGCCCCATCCGGCGCGCCTCATGCCGCGTCCTCCAGCGTGCGCTGCGCAGTCAGAAAACGCGTCACGAAATCATCCACCGGATGCTCCAGCAGTTCCCGCGCGGCGCCCTGCTGCAGCACGCGGCCCGCACGCATCAGCACCAACGTGTCAGCCATGTACGCGGCTTCGGCGACATCGTGGGTGACCAGCACCACGGTCTTGTGCAACTGGCCAAAGAGGTCGCGCATCTGGGTCTGCAACTCATGGCGCACGATCGGGTCCAGCGCGCCCAGCGGCTCGTCCAGCAACAGCACCGACGGATCGAGCATCAACGCGCGGATCAGGCCGACGCGCTGTCGCTGGCCGCCGGACAGTTCGGCCGGAAAGCGGGAGAGCATCCCGCCCGGCAACTGGCACAGCTGCGCCAACTCGGCCAGGCGCGCATCGATCCGCGCACGCTCCCATCCCAGCGTGCGGGCCAGCAGGGCGGCGTTGTCGCGCACGCTCAGGTGCGGGAACAGGCCCCCCTCCTGGATCACGTAACCGATTCGGCGGCGCTGTTCCAGCAAGGTCCTGCGCTGCAGCGACACGCCCTCGAACTGCACCTGACCGCTGTCCGGCCACTCCAGCCCGACCAGCATCCGCAACACGCTGGACTTGCCCGCGCCGCTGGGGCCGATCAGGGCGGTCGTGCGACCGGCGGCGATCTCCAGGTCCACGTGATCCAGCGCGATGGTCTGGCCGTAGCGGCGGGTCACCTGGTGCAGGGAGAAGGTCGGCATGGGGCGATGCTGGCACAGGCCGCTGCCACGCACCGCGAAGGCGCGCTAGTTGGCCGGGGTCGGGCATGGGCGCGATGTGGCCTGTCCCTGCAATCCGCGCCGCTTGATCCAACGTTCGGCCGGCAGCGTCCAGCCACGCGCCAAGCCCCATGCCAGCAGCCAGCACAGCGGCAACAGCGCCAGATACCACCACCCGCCCTGGCGCACATCGCCGCCCGATGCGCGATACAGACCCACCAGTCCGAACACCACGAACATGTGGGTCAGGTACAGCTCGTAGCTGAGGCGCCCAGCGCTACGCAGCCAGGCCAGCGCGCGCCAGGGTGTGCGTGCGGGCATCGCGTGCAGGCCAGCGACGAGCATCGCGGCGGCACCGGTCAGCACCAGCATGTAACCGTTGCCCAGCGAGCCCCACAGTTCGCGCCCGCACAGCAACACCGCAAGCAGGCCGATCACGCCGGCCCCACGCAGCCAGCGCGCGGTGGAAGCGGGCATCGGCCAACGCACCACCGCCAGCGCGGTCAGCACGCCGATGGCGATGGCGGAGAATCCCGGCAGGTAGGCTTTTTCCTGCCAGATTTCATTGCCGTCCAACGCCGCGCGGGTCAGCGGCAGCGACAGCCACAGCAACAGCAGTGCGACCACCAGCAGCGCGCGTCGGTGCAGCAGCAGGCACAGCAGCGGGAAGGCCACGTAGAACGCCTCCTCGATCGACAGCGACCACAGCACGTCCCAGCCGCCAGGCAGCCAGCCGGTGCGGCCCTCGTACCAGTTCAACGTCAAGGTCAGCGCCGACAGCAGCGCACCGCCGAGCGACTGATCGTCGCGGTCGATCACGTAGTGCGGCACGTCCAGCAGATGCATCGCCGACAACACCACCAGCAGCAGCGCCAGCGGCGGCACGATGCGCGCGACACGGCGCACGTAGAAGCCACGCAGGTCGATCCTGTCCAGCGATGTCCAGCGCCGCTGCGCGTGCAGCGCGATCAGGAAGCCGGAAATCACGAAGAACACGAACACCGCCTCGTAGCCGTTGTAGCTCAGCGCGCCCAGCAGGCGTCGCGGCAGCCAGTCCGACAGGGCGGTATCGCGCAACGGAATGCGCAGGGCCAGGTGATGGACAAGCACCAGCAGGATCGAGACGCCGCGCAGGGCGTCGATGCCCGCGTTGCGCTGCGCGTCTGCGGTCATGGCGTAATCGCTGGCGCCGCCGCCGAAGATACCGGCGGCGGTGGCGCCAGCGGCAAGGCGATCGGCGGGCCCGCCGCACGCAACGCCTGCAGGATCTTCTGGCCGGCCCGGCCATCCACCGGCTGCAGGCCCAGGCGCTGCTGTTCCTCGGCGATGGCGCGTCGGGTCAGCATGCCAAGCATGCCGTCAGCGGGGCCGATGGCGTGACCGCGCGCGAGCAGGAGCGTCTGCAACACCTTGCGGTCGGCACGCTCCAACGGCAGGTCATCGGTAGGCCAGCGCGCGACCAGGGGACCCCCACCGCGCAGGCGATCGGACAGCAGCGCGATGGCCAGCGCGTAGCTTTCGGCGGCGTTGTAGCTGTAGATCGCATCGAAATTGCGGAACACCAGAAACGCCGGCCCGGCCACG
>JBIIHJ010000420.1:0-3138 GCA_044235875.1 Pseudoxanthomonas sp. | reverse complement strand
AGTCGTTGCCGTAGTTCTCCAGGTGGTCGGCATCGATGTTGGTGATGATCGCGATCAGCGGGCTCAGGCGCAGGAAGCTGCCGTCGCTTTCATCGGCTTCGGCCACCAGCCACTGGCCATCGCCGAGCTTGGCGTTGGCGCCGGCCGACAGCAGCTGGCCGCCGATGACGTAGGTCGGATCCAGGCCGCCTTCGCTCAGCACCGCGGCGGTGAGGCTGGTGGTGGTGGTCTTGCCGTGCGTGCCGGCCACGGCGATGCCGCGGCGGAAGCGCATCAGCTCGGCCAGCATCATCGCGCGCGGCACGATCGGAATGCGCTGGCTGCGCGCTTCCATCAGTTCGGGGTTGTCGTGCTTTATCGCACTGGAGACCACCACGCAGTCGGTGCCCAGCACGTTGGAGGCGTTGTGGCCGCGCATCACGCGCGCGCCCAGCGAGACCAGCCGCTTGGTCGCGGCGTTTTCAGAGGCGTCCGAACCGGACACCTCGTAGCCGAGCGTGCACAGCACCTCGGCGATGCCACTCATGCCCGAGCCGCCGATGCCGACGAAATGCACGCGGCGGAAGGCCTGTGCCAGGTTGCCGGTGTTCTGCAGCCGGCGTTCACGCGCCGCGGAAATCATGCGGCCTCCTCCAAGATGATGTCTGCGATGCGTTCTGCGGCATCGGGGCGCGCCAACCGGCGCGCGGCGTTGGCCATGTCCAGGCGGCGCGGTGCATCGGCCGACAACACCGCCAGCACGCGCTGCAAATGCACGTTCAAGGTGTCGTCCTGCTTGAGCAGCACCGCGGCGCCGTGTTCGACCAGATAGTTGGCATTTTTGGTCTGGTGGTCGTCGACGGCCGCGGCGAAGGGCACCAACACGCTGCCGACCCCTGCCGCGCACAACTCGGCCAGGGTCGAGGCACCGGCGCGGCACACCACCAGATCGGCCCATGCATAGGCGCCGGCCATGTCGGCGATGAAGCTTTCCACGCAGGCATCGACGCCTGCCTGCGCATAGGCCGCATCGGCCTCGGCGCGGAGTTTTTCGCCGCACTGGTGGCGCACCTGCGCCGGCAGCTTGAGTGCGGCCAGTGCCTGCGGCACGGCGGTGTTCAGGGCGCGCGCGCCCTGGCTGCCGCCAAGCACCAGCAGGCGCAGCGGACCGTCGCGATCGGCCAGGCGCTGGTCCGGCGCGGCGATGGCCGCGATCTCTTCGCGCACGGGATTGCCGACGGCTTCCTCGCGCGTGGCGAAGCTGCCCGGGAAGCCGGTCAGCACGCGCCTGGCGAACTTCGACAGCACCTTGTTGGTCATGCCCGGCGCGCGGTTCTGTTCGTGCACCAGCAGCGGACGTCCCTGCAGGCGCGCGGCCAGGCCACCGGGACCGGCGGCATAGCCACCGAAACTGATCACTGCCCGCGGCGCACGCCGGCGCAGCACGCCCGCCGCAGCCTGGACCGCGCCCAGCACGCGCAGCGGCGCGCCTAGCAGCGCCAGTGCACCCTTGCCACGCAACCCCTTGACCGCGATGGTGTCCAACGGAATGTCGTGCTGCGGCACAAGGCGCGTTTCCATCTGCCCATCCGCGCCCAGCCACACGACCGGCACGTTGCGCGCACGCAGCGCCTTGGCCACGGCCAGCGCGGGAAAGATATGCCCGCCGGTACCGCCGGCCAGGATCATCACGGGAGCGCCGCCTTCCTTCATCCGATCCTCTCGAAGGTGGGCTCGATGCGCGAGGTCAGGCGGCTGGTGCCGCGTGCCGGCGCCTTGGACGCAGGCGCTTGTGGCGCCGCCGGGCGCGAGGCTTTCTTGGTGTCGTCCTTCGGCTCCGGTGTTGGCGCCACCACCGCTTCGCCGCGCAGCAGGGCGACCTGCTTCTCGGCCCGGCTCAGTTCGTAGGACACGCGCAGCAGCAGGCCCATCGCCGCGCAGGTCATCAGCACCGACGAGCCGCCGGAGGAGATCAGCGGCAGGGTCAGGCCCTTGGTCGGCAGCATGCCCAGGTTCACGCCCACCGACACAAAGGCCTGCATGCCGATCCACAGCGCGATGCCAAAGGCGATGTACCCGCCGAAATGGCGGCGCATCTCCACGCAGCGATAGCCGACATAGCAGGCGCGGCCGACCAGCAGCGCGTACAGGCCGATGATGGCGCAGACGCCGGCAAAGCCGAGCTCCTCGCCGATCACCGAGAAGATGAAGTCGGTATGCGCCTCGGGCAGGTAGTTGAGCTTCTGCACAGAACTGCCAAGGCCCACGCCGGTCCACTGTCCGCGGCCGATGGCCATCAATGCGTTGGATAGCTGGTAGCCCGACCCCAGCTGGTCCTTCCACGGATCCAGGAACGAGGTGACGCGGCGCATGCGGTAAGGCTCGAAGATCACCAGCGCCACCAGGCCCACCAGGCCGAACAGCACCGGGGTGAACATGCGCGGCAGATTGACGCCGCCCAGCACCAGCATGCCGGCGGTGATGGCCAGCAGCAGCGTGGACGAGCCGAAGTCCGGCTGCAGCAGCAGCAGCATCACCAGCGCCGCGGCCACGCCCAGCGGCTTGAGCATCGCCGGCCAGGTCGCGTTGACCTCATCGCGGAAGCGCACCAGGTAGCTGGCCAGCCACACGATGTAGAGCACCTTGACCGCTTCAACGGTCTGGAAGCGCGTCACCAGCAGGTTCACCCAGCGCCGCGCGCCGTTGACCTTGACGCCCAGGCCCGGGATGAAGACCACCAGCAGCAGCAGCACGCAGCCCAGCAACAGCAGCTGGTTGTACTTCTCGATGGTCTTGAGCTCCATCCGCATCACCGTCCAGGCAAGGCCCAGGCCCAGACCGACGAACAGGATGTGGCGGATCAGGTAGTAAAACGGGGTACTGGCCATCGCGATCGAGCTGGAAGCCACCATCACCACGCCGATTGAAACCAGCGCGGCAGCGGCGGTGGCCAGCCAGAAATCGTAGTGGCCTCCGATGGATTCCAGGCGCGTGGCCTGGTGGCGGGAGTCGTTCATCAGCGCACCTTCAATGTGGCCAAACCGACGAGCACGAGGATCACCGAGATGATCCAGAAGCGCACGATCACGCGCGGCTCGGGCCAGCCCTTGAGTTCGAAATGGTGGTGGATCGGCGCCATGCGGAACACGCGCTTGCCGG
>JBIIHJ010000125.1:0-10227 GCA_044235875.1 Pseudoxanthomonas sp. | reverse complement strand
CGGCGCTGCTCGTTCTGCGACGTGGCCCACGGCCGGCCCAAGCCGCCGGATGCCAACGAGCCGGTCAGCCTGGGCAACACCGTGGCCGACATGGGCCTGAAGTACGTCGTGGTGACCAGCGTGGATCGCGATGACCTCCGCGACGGCGGTGCGCAGCATTTCGTCGATTGCATCACCGCGATCCGCGCGCGCTCGCCCGGCACGCGGATCGAAGTGCTTACGCCCGACTTCCGTGGGAAGGGTCGCATGGAGCGCGCGTTGGAGATCCTGGCGCAGAGCCCGCCGGACGTGTTCAACCACAACATCGAGACCGTGCCGGACCTGTATCGCAATGTCCGCCCGGGCGCCGATTACCAGTGGTCGCTGACGCTGCTGAAGAACTTCAAGGCCCAGCATCCGGAGATCCCCACCAAGTCCGGCATCATGCTGGGGCTGGGTGAAACCTTCGAGCAGATCCAGGCCACCATGCGCGACCTGCGCGCGCACGACGTGGACATGATCACCATCGGCCAGTACCTGCAGCCCACGGCGCACCACCATCCCGTGCTGCAGTACTGGACGCCGGAGGACTACAAGGCGCTGGAGGTCTACGGCTATGAACTCGGTTTCAGCCATGTTGCCTCCGGACCGATGGTGCGTTCCTCGTATCACGCCGACCAGCAGGCCGCCGGCGCCGGTGTCGCCGCCTGAGCCATTGCCGCCACCCGTGCCGCGTCCGATCCGCCGCCTCGCGCAAGCCTGGCGGCGGCGTTGTATGCGGCGCCGAAAGAAGCCTGTGTTCACATTCCGGTACCAAGCCGCCGCTAGGCTGGAATTGCACGTGACAGCCCACGCAACTTTCGGCACTGTGAGGCGGTCCATGTATCCAGTCGTCTCCCACATCTGTATCTACCGGCCTGTAGGCCGCGAGTCCAACGAATGAAAGCCAAGTTCACCTTCACCCTGTTGGCCCTGGCCTTGTCGGCCCCCGTCGCGCTGCTGGCGCGACCCGATGGCGACAAGCCGGCGGCCGCGCGCCCGGACTCCAGCGTGGTGCCGATGGGGCCGACGACCGATCAGTCAACCACCTCCAAGCTGGTCTACGGGCTGCTGTCGGACAGTCGCTATGCCTACCGCCCGCGCCAGCTCGACGACGCGCTGTCCAAGGACGTCTACAAGCACTACCTGGATGCATTGGACCCGGGCAAGCAGTTCTTCACCGCCAAGGACATCGAAGGCTTCATGCCGCTGTCCACGCAGCTGGACGACGCGATCAAGAGCGGCCAGCTGACGCCGGCGTACGACATGTTCTCGGTGTACCGCAAGCGCGTGGCCGAGCGGGTGGCCTTCGCCCGGGGGCTGATCAAGCACCCCGATTTTGATTTCAACTCCCAGCAGCGCTGGGATTACGATCGCAAGGAAGCCCCCTGGGCCAAGGACACGGCCGAACTCAACGACGTCTGGCGCAAGTCGGTGATGAACGACTGGCTGCGCCTGAAACTGGCCGGCAAAAAGCCCGACGCGATCGCCCAGACGCTGGACAAGCGCTATGCCAACAGCCAGCGCAGCGTGGACGAACTGGACAGCGAGGACGTTTTCCAGACCTTCCTCAATGCCTACACCTCGGCGGTCGATCCGCACACCGATTACTTCACGCCCAAGACGGCCGAATCCTTCAACCAGCAGATGTCGCTGTCGCTGGAAGGCATCGGCGCAGTCCTGCAGCGCCAGGAAGACACCGTGGTGATCCGCGAGATCGTGCCCGGTGGCCCGGCCGACCTGTCCAAGAAGCTGCAGCCCGGTTCGCGCATCGTGGGCGTGGCCCAGGGCAGCGATGGCGCCTTCACCGACGTGATCGGCTGGCGCACCGACGATGTGGTCGATCTGATCCGCGGCAAGAAGGGCACGCGCGTGCGGCTTGAGTTCATCCCGCCGGAAGCCGGCGCCGACGGCGCCCACAACACGGTCACCATCGTCCGCGACAAGGTCAAGCTGGCCGAGCAGGCCGCCAAGAGCGAGATCATGACCCTGCCGGCCAAGGGCAACGAGCCCGAGCGCAAGATCGGCGTGATCAAGCTGCCGGCGTTCTACCAGGATTTCGAAGGCCGTCGCCGCAATCCCAACGACTACACCTCGGCCACGCGCGACGTGCGTCGCCTGCTGGACGGTTTCAAGGCGCAGAAGATCGATGGCGTGGTGATGGATCTGCGCAACAACGGCGGTGGCTCGCTGGACGAGGCGGTCGATCTGACCGGGTTGTTCATCGACCAGGGTCCGGTGGTGCAGGTGCGTGAGTCCGGTGGCCGCGTGTCGGTCAGCGGCGACACCACGGCCGGCGTGTCGTGGGACGGCCCGCTGGCGGTGCTGATCAACCGCGGCTCGGCTTCGGCGTCGGAGATCTACGCCGGCGCCATCCAGGATTACGGTCGTGGCCTGGTGATCGGCGAGACCAGCTTCGGCAAGGGCACCGTGCAGAACCTGGTCGACCTGGACCGCTGGCCGGCCAACGAAGGCGGGCAGCGCTTCGGCCAGCTGAAGCTGACCATCGCCCAGTTCTTCCGCGTCGCCGGTGGCAGCACCCAGCACAAGGGCGTGGTGCCGGACATCTCGTTCCCGGCCAGCATGGATGCCACCGAGTACGGTGAGGACACCTACGAGAACGCGCTGCCGTGGACCAAGATCGCCGCGGTCCCGCACACCCAGTACGGCAACTTCGCACCGCTGCTGCCCAAGCTGGAAACCCTGCACGAGAGCCGGGTGAAGTCGGACAAGGAATACAGCTGGTGGACCGAGGACGTGGCCCAGTTCCGCGCCGAGGCCGCCAAGAAGTACGTGTCGCTCAACGAAACCGAGCGTCGTGCCGAACGCGACAAGCAGGAAGCCCAGCGCAAGCAGCGCCAGGAAGAACGCAAGGCGCTCGGCCTGCCGCTGGATCCGCTGGCCGGTGATCTGTCCGACGACGGCCTGGGTGCCAGCGAGCGCGACATCGTCAAGGACGCCGCGCGCGACAAGCTGGCCGACAAGCGCCCGGATCCGCTGCTGCACGAATCGGCCGCGATCCTGGGCGATGCGATCGAGGTGCTGGGGCAGGACAACAAGCTCTCGGCGCAGGTGCTGCCGGAATCGACCAAGCCGAGCAGCTGGGCCGACTGACACAGCGGCCGGTTGCGCAACGGATGAAGGAACGGGCGCCGGCAAGGCGCCCGTTCTGCGTTTGCGGAAGCTGATCGGTGGGTCGATGCGCCGCTGCAACGCCTGTTTCCATCGCCATGGTGCGATCGCGCGGCGCCGGCTCGCCGCGACGCCCTAGACTGTGCGGCCCTTTCCGCAGGTCGTGCCCCGTCATGTCGTCGCCCAAGCCCGCATCGCCCACCGCTCCGCCCAGCGGGCTGGCGGTGTTGATCGCGCTGCTGCTGGTGTATCTGGTCTGGGGCTCGACGTACCTGGGCATCCGGATCGCGCTGGATCATGGCGTGCCCCCGCTACTGGTGACTTCGGGCCTGCGTTTCGTGGTGGCAGGCACGGTGTTGTTCACCGTGCTGCGCCTGCGCGGCGTTGCCGCTCCGACACGCGCGCAGTGGAAGACGCTGCTGGTGATGGCCGCACTGCTGTTGGGCCTGGGCAATGGCCTGGTGGTGCTGGCCGAGACCACCGTGTCGTCGGGCCTGGCTGCGGTCGCGGTGGCCTCGATGCCGGTGTGGATGGGCCTGTTCGGACTGCTGCGCGGCCAGCGTGCCACGCGCGGCGAGTGGCTCGGCATGGTGTTGGGATTTGTCGGCGTGATCTGGCTCAACGCCGGCGGCACGCTGACGGCCAGTCCGACGGGCCTGATCTGCCTGCTGATCGCGCCGATCGCCTGGGCGTTCGGCTCGGTGTGGTCACGCGGACGCGACCTGCCGTCGCCGTTCATGGCCGCCGCAGCGCAGATGCTGAGCGGCGGGGTGATGATCATGCTGGCCGGCGCGCTGCGCGGCGAACGCATCAGCGCCTGGCCGCCGCTGGAAGGCCTGCTGGCAGTGAGTTACCTGGCGCTGTTCGGCTCGGTGATCGCGTTCACTGCCTATGTTTGGCTGCTGCACAACGTGCGCCCGGCGCTGGCCGGCAGCTATGCCTACGTCAATCCGGTCATTGCCGTGGCGCTGGGGGCATGGCTGGCGCATGAGCGCTTCACCGTGCACGACCTGGGCGCGATGGCGGTGATCCTGGCCGGCGTGGTGGTGATCAACCTGGCGCGGGTCCGGGCCAAGTGAGTGTCAGTGCACCGGCGCTGGATCGCCGTGGCGTGGCGGCTACCGTTGGCGGTTTCGTGGTCTGGGGGTTGTTTCCACTGTACTGGCGGCTGCTGCACCACGTGCCGGCGTTGCAGATCATTGCCCACCGCGTGGTCTGGAGTGCGGTGTTGGTGGTGGGTTGGCTGGTGTTGCGCGACGGCCTGGGCTGGCTGCGCGCCATCGCCGCCCAGCCGCGCGCGCTGTCGACGCTGGCGCTGACCTGCCTGCTGATCAGCTTCAACTGGGGCCTGTACATCTGGGCGGTCAACAACGGCCACGTGGTCGAGGCCAGCCTGGGTTATTTCATCAACCCGCTGATCAACGTGCTGCTGGGCGTGGTGGTGCTGCGCGAGCGGTTGAACCGACTGCAGTGGCTGGCCGTGGCCACGGCGGCAGCGGGCGTTGCGTGGCTGACCTGGCAGGCCGGCCACGCGCCGTGGATCGCGATCGGGCTGGCGATCTCCTTCGGTGCCTACGGCCTGCTGCGCAAGATGGTCCAGGTTGACGCGGTGGCCGGGCTGGGCCTGGAAAGCCTGTATCTGCTCTTGCCCGCGCTGGCCATGGTGGCCTGGGGCGAAGCCGGCCACGGCGGGCAGTTCGGCGGTGGCTGGGGCCTGGGCACCGACCTGCTGCTGATCCTGGCCGGTGCGGTGACCGCGGTGCCGCTGGTGGGGTTCGCCTATGGCGTGCGCCGCGTGCCGCTCTCGCTGGTCGGGCTGCTGCAGTACATCTCGCCAACCCTGCAGCTGCTGTTGGGGGTGCTGGTGTTCGGCGAAGCGTTCGGGCAGGAACGGGTGGTCGGGTTCGCGCTGATCTGGACCGCGCTGGCGGTCTTCATCGGCGACATGCTGGTACGGGCGCGCCTGCGTCGATGACGGCGCGATCACGATGTCCTGTCGCGGGGCTGGGCATCATCGGGCGATGAAAGACGATGTCACCTCCTCGCTGCAGCTGGCCGACGTCCACCGCGCGGTAATGGACGCCAGCGCGCTGGCCGATCATGCCCACGCCGCGCTGGCGCTGGTGGTCGAAACCGAAGGCTCGACCTATGTGCGCAGCGGCGCGATGGCGCTGTTCGACGGGCGCGGCGGCCAGGCTGGCTGGCTCAGCGGCGGCTGCCTGGAACCGGAGATCGAGGTGCGCGCGCTGGCCGCCGCGCGCGCCGGCCGGCTGGACTGGATGGACGTGGACACCCGCGACGATGAGGACCTGCTGTCCGGCTCGGCCCTGGGATGTCGTGGACGCCTGCAGCTGGCGCTGCTGCCGTTGGCCGCGCTGCCCGGCTGGGACGCGGCGGTGCAGGCCTGGCGCAGCTTGGATGTGCAGCTGATCCTGCAGCCGGCCGGCGCCGACCGAATCGCGCTGGAATTCGGCCCCATGCGTTGGGAGCTGCCGTGCATGCCGCCGCCTGACGCGCTCCAGTGTGGCGTGGCGTTGCTGTTCAAGGCACCGCCGCAGCTGGTGTTGTTCGGCGCCGGGCCGGAAACCCCGCACCTGCTGCCGCTGCTGCGCGATGCCGGCTGGATGACCACGTTGGTCGAACGGCGCCCGCGCTGGTCGCCTTCACCCGAGCGTCCGTTGCCGGCCGATGCCTGGCAGGCGCTCACGCCGCTGGCGGCGGCCGCGCTGCCTGCCCTGGCCGCAGCCGACGCAGCGCTGGTGATGAACCACAATTTCGAACTGGACCGCGAGACGCTCGAGGCGCTGGCGGCCACCGACATCCCCTTCATCGGCCTGCTCGGGCCGCATCGTCGGCGCGAGGACCTGTTCCGGGTGCTGCCCGCAACGGCCAGCACGGCGCTGGACAAACGCCTGCGTTCGCCGGTCGGCCTGGACCTGGGCGGCCGCGGGGCGCAGGCGATCGCACTGAGCATCGCCGCGCAGCTGCAGGCCTGGCATCACGGGCGCGCGGCGTGACCGATCACGTGGCGGTGGTGCTGGCTGCCGGCGGCAGTCGTCGCCTGGGCGGGCGCCCCAAGCAGCTGATCACGCACAACGGCGAAACGCTGGTTCAACGCGCGCTGCGCTTGGCCCGCGAGACCGCGCCGCGCCGGCTGCTGTTGGTGGTCGGTGCGCAGGCGACCCAGATCGCCGCGGCGGCGCGCGCACCGGATGTGCAGTTGGTGCGTAACGGTGACTGGCGCGAAGGACTGGCATCGAGTGTGCGCGCCGCGCGTGACGCATTGGACCTTGACGATGCCGGCGCCATCCATTGCCTGCTGCTGGCCTGCGATCAGCCGGCCCTTGGATTGCCGCACCTGCAGGCCTTGCTGCACGCGGCCAGGCAGGCTGGGTCAGGCTGCGCCGGGACCGTGCATGGCGCGCGGATCGGCATTCCCGCGGTGGTCACCGTGGCGCGCCTGCTGCAGGCACAACCACAGGGCGATGCAGGCCTGCGCGAAGTGCTCAACGCCTTGCCGCCGGAACAGGTCGGCCAGCTCCACGCGCCGGAGCTCGCCCTGGACCTGGACACGCCGCCGGACCTGGCCGAAGCCGCCCGCCGCGGTTGGATCGACGCCGCGCAGCCTTAGGCACGCACGCCTGGCTCAGTGCGCGCTGGCCATCAGCGCGTCCGGGGCGACCGGCGTCAGCGGACGTGGTGCCGGACAGCCGATACCAGGCGTCGCGGTCGCGTTGAACCAGTCATCCACCGTTGGCGCCAGCCGGTCCAGGCGCATGGGCAGGCTCAGATGGGTTTCGCCCGGCACTTCCAGATACCTATCGCGCGGCGCGGCGGCGGCCAGCATGCGACCGTGCGCGACCGGGATGTGGTGGTCGTTGCGGCCATGGACGATCAGCACGCAGGCCGGGGTGGCGCGCAGGGCGCTGGCGACGTCGACCTGGTCCAGGTTGAGCCTGAGCTGCGCATCGGCCGCGGCGATGACGGCATCCAGATTCTGGCGGCCGTAGGTGGCCTGTGCGATCAGGGTGGTGGCCGCAGTCTTCCAGGTATCGGGCCGGCTTCCCAGCATGTGCGGCACCATGTCGCGGATCCCGCGCCCGGCGTTGGCGAACGACTCCATCGCCACCACGCCGGCGACCTGGTCGCCCAGGTCGTGCGCGGCGAAGATCGCCGTGGCCGCGCCGTAGGACACGCCGAACAGGTACAGCGGCCCGGCGATCTCGCCGCGGGCGCGCAGTTCGTCCACCACGCGGGCCACGTCCTGGCCTTCGCGCGTGCCGTAGCCGGAGGGGCCGGTGCCCGAGCGTCCATGGTTGCGCAGGTCCAGGCTGATGGTGCGGTAGCCGGACTGGGCCAGCTGCAGCGCCCACGGCATCAGCGAATCGCCGTCCATCATCCAGCCATGCAGCAGCACGACCGTGCCGCGCGGCGCCGGCCGCGACTGCGGGCGCACGAAGCCCACGTCGAAGGCGACCTGCTGCATGGCCGTGCCGTCTGGATGGCCGGTGTAGCGATAGTCCAGCCGGTAATTGCCCGGATCCAGCGCGCGCCAGAAGATCGGCACGCCGCCTTCGCCCGGCAGCCGGCCGCTGCGCGTGGGCAGGCGCGCCATCAGCGCTTCCACGTGCGCGCTGTCCAATAGTGGCGAAACGCCACCGGGCGCGACCAGTCGAGTACTCAGCGAGGTGGAATGGGGCGGGATGCAGGCGGCCAGCAACAGGCAGCACACGCAGACCAGCAGGAGCAGGCGGGACATCGGCGTGGGGACACAGGACGCGGCCGCGCAGCCTAGCGCGGGCATTTCCTGCGGCGCTATCGCATCGGCATGACAATGCGATGACATCTGCAACCTGCGCCGATGGGCGGAAAGGCACAAGGCGCCTTCGCGCATCGACGCGTACAGGCCTCACACCTCGCGCAGGGCGACGGTGATCGGCAGGCGCGCCGCGCGCAGGGCCGGGAACAAGCCGCCCACCAGGCCGATGCCCAGCGCCCATTTCAACCCGCTCCACAGCAGCGCGGGCGAGACCTTGAACTGGAACACCACCTGGCTGAAGTTGGCCCCCAGGGTGGACACGCTGTAGTTGTTGAACACCACCCAGGCGATCAACCCGCCCAGCAGGCCGCCCAGCAGCGCCAGCAGCATGGTTTCCAGCATCACCGCCACCACCACCGGCAGGCCGCGGAAGCCGATCGCGCGCATGGTGGCAATCTCGCGCGCGCGCGTGGCCACCGCTGCATACATGGTGTTGAGCGCGCCGAACACTGCGCCCACCGCCATGATCGCGCCGATCACCGTCCCCAAAATCTGAATGATCTTGGCCAGCTGACCGGACTGCTTGGCGTAGTAGGCGCGGGTGGTTTCCACGTCGAGCTTGAGCTGCTGGTCGGCGGCCATGGCGGCCTTGAACTGCTCGAAGCCGGCAGTGCCTTCAGTGCGTACGGTCAGCGACTGGAAGGCGCGCCGGTTGTAGGTGCTGCCCAGGGTTTCGGCGTCGGTCCACAGCTCCGATTCATGCGCATCGCCTGAAGCGAACACGCCCACCACCGTCCATTGTTGCTTGCCCAGGTCGAGCGTGTTGCCAACCTTGAGCCCGCGGAACTGCCCTTGCGCGCCCTTGCCGACCACCACTTCGCGCAGGCCGGGCTTGAACGCGCGCCCTTCGACGATCTTCACCGACGGATGCGCGGCCCAGCCGGCATCGCCGATGCCGCGGAACTGCACGTTGGTGTCGGTGCCGTCGGCCATCGACGGCAGGTTGACCACCTGCGACAGCTCGGCCGAGATCAGCGGCTTGCCGTCGGCGCCCTTTGCCACCCCAGGCAGGGTGCTGACCAGCGGCACCTGGTTGCGGGTGATGACCGAGTTGGTCTCGGCCTGCGAGCCGCCGCGCAGCACCAGCGCGCTGCTGTCATCGCCGGTGCCGTTGAGCGTGGCCTTGAAGCCTTCGCCCATGGCCAGCATCGCCACCAGCACGCCGACCACGCCGGCGATGCCGACGATGATCACCGACGAGGCGCCCCAGCGCTGCGGCAGGCTGGCGATGCCGATGCGCGCGGCGGCCAGCGCCAGGCGCCCGCCGCGGGTCAGCACCAGCCACAGCGCCGCCAGCACCGCGACGGCCAATACGCCCTGCCAGGGCAGCGCGATCCACGCGCCCAATGCGACGATCAACAACAGGGCGCTCAACAGATTCCAGAGTTTGGTCTTCATCGATGGGTCCTCAGCGTCCGGCCAGTGCGTCGACGATCTTCAGGCGTTGCGCGCGTAGCGCCGGCAGCACGCCGACCACCACGCCGATCACCACCATCAGTGCCAGTCCGATCAGCCAGGTCTGCGCCGGCACCCCGCCCGTGGGCAGCATGCCGCCGCTGACCTTGCCCAGCACCGGCATGATCACCGAGGCCAGGCCCATGCCGATCAGTCCGCCCAGCACGATCAGCAGCACCGATTCGATCATCACCAGCATCAGCACGGTCGAGTCCTGGAAGCCCAGCGTCTTGAGCGTGGCCAGTTCCGGGATGCGCTCGCGCACCGCCTGGGCCATCGTGTTGCCGGTGAGCAGCAGCAGGGTGAAGAACACCGCGCCCATGATCGCGGTCACGATCAGGCCGATGTCGGCGAACTGCTTGACGAAGGCCTGTTGGAATGCCGACTCGGTCTGCGACTTGGTTTCGTGGTCGGAGTTGGCCGACAGCGCGTCGATGGCATTGGCCACGCGCGAGGCGTTGTCCGGGTTGGCCAGCTTCACCGTGAACCAGCTGACCTGGCTCTTGATGTAGTCGTTGGATTCGTCGAAGTACTTCCAGTGCAGCATCAGCTGGTTTTCCTCGCCCGCCGCCGCAGCGCGGTCCTTGGAGCGGAAGATGCCGGAGAGCTGCAATGGCCAGTCGTTGCTGCCGCCGCGGGGGAAGATGGTGGCCTGCAAAGGGATGGTGTCGCCGATCTTCCAGCCGTTCTTTTTCGCCAATGTCTCGCCGACGATCGCGCCGGTCTGGTTGTCGGCGAAGGCCTTGAGCTGGTCGGCGGGCACCTCGTAGTTGGTGTAGACGTCGAAGAAGTTCGGCGCCACC
>JBIIHJ010000124.1:0-10243 GCA_044235875.1 Pseudoxanthomonas sp. | reverse complement strand
CGTCTTCGAGCACCTTGATCCGACGACCCACCGTCGGATGGCTGACGCCCAGGCGGCGTGCGGCTTCGCCCAGGGATCGGCCGCGCGTGGTCGCCAGAAAGATCCGGACGTCGCCCCACTCCATGCTGCTTTCCTGTTCAAAAATGCACGGGAAATATGCAGGAATGGCAGTCCACAAACAATCCTGTGCAGAGCACGATGGCGACCCCCTCATCTGGGTCGCTCGCGATGCTGTTCCTTTTGAATATCGTTGTTCGGTTCGACGCCACCCTGGACCAGGCCGCGCGCCACGATCTGCTCGCCAAAGAGCAGGCCATCGCCAGGGCGCACCTGGCCGCCGGCAGGCTGCGCCATATGTGGCGGACACCGGCCCAGCAAGGCAACTGGAGCATCTGGGAGGTCGCTGATCCGACCCAGTTGCACGACATCGTTTCTTCCTTGCCGCTGTATCCCTGGATGACGCTCTCGGTGCACGCCCTGGCTGATCATCCTGTGTCGGAAAGCGCGCCCGTCGCCCGTGGAAGCGCAGCTGTCCTGGAAGACATCGCCTAGGACCAAGTGCTGCATGCGGACTCGGACACTCCCGGTCGGTGCGCAGGCTGCTGTGCGATGCGGACAGGCCCGGCGATCGCATCGGGCTGAGCACGCCAGGGCGCACCCCAGACCGATCGCCGCGCAGGCCTGGACGTCGTCGGCGCTCCGATCCACAGGCGTGCCATCGGCAACGCCTTATTAACCAGGACACGACCGGTGTCTTTCTTCTGAAACGCACGCTGGCCTACATGCGCCGGCTTCATCTGGGATCTCACGACATGCGCAGATTGAGTGACAAGGTCGCCCTGGTAACGGGTGCTTCGAAAGGCATGGGTGCCGCCATCGCGCGCCAACTCGCCGCCGATGGTGCCAAGGTCGTCGTCAATTACGCCTCGAGCAGCGCCGGTGCGGACAACGTCGTCCAGGCAATCCAAGCGCAGGGCGGTCAGGCCGTGGCGGTCGGCGCCGATGTCAGCAACAAGGCCGAGGTTGACGCGTTGGTCAAGGCGGCGATCGACCGCTTCGGGCGGCTGGACATCGTCGTCAACAACGCGGGCATCTATCAGTTCGCCAGGATCGAAGACACGACCGAAGCGCTGTACCGCAAGCAATTCGACATCAATGTGCTGGGTCCACTGCTGGTCTGTGCCGCCGCTGTACCGCATCTTGGCAAGGGCAGCAGCATCATCAACATCAGTTCCAACGTCACCGGCGTGCTCCCGCCGGAGAGTGCGATCTATACCGGCTCCAAGGGCGCACTCGACGCCATGACCGGCGTGCTTGCACGCGAACTCGGACCACGGGGCATTCGCGTCAACTCGGTGAACCCCGGTCTGATCGAAACCGAGGGCACCCATGCCGCAGGCGCGATGGGCTCGGAGTTCCAGTCCTGGAATGAAAGCCAGACACCGCTTGGCCGCATAGGACAGGTGGAGGATATCGCGCCGATCGTGTCCTACCTCGCCTCGGACGATGCGGGTTGGGTCACGGGCGAGCGCATGTTCGGCTCCGGCGGAATGCGCTGAGAGAAGCGTGCGATCAAGCCATGCTGGACGCGCTCGCGCATCCAGCCAAGTCGAACCGCCGCACAGGCGTTGCTCGGCGCAGCGCTGAGCGGTGCCCCGTGCAGTCACTCATTCGCAGCACCAGGCGGCTCGATGCAGCCGACTGGTCCTGGGTCGGATGGGTGATGCCGCGATGCCGCCACGGCCCATCTGGAAAGGGCCAGGCCGGCGGGATGTCGCCGCCTGTCTATCGACTCGGAACGAGGAAATGCCATGAACGCCCCGCTTCATCCACAAGCGCAGGCAGCGCCCGATGCGCGTCGTTGGCTTGCGCTCGTCGTGCTGTTGACCGGCACGCTGTTGCCGCCACTGGATTTCTTTATCGTCAACGTGGCCCTGCCTGTCATACGCGCGGACTTCCGCGCCCCTTCCGATGTGGCCCAGCTGGTCGTGTCGGTCTATGCGGCGGCCTATGCGGTGACGCTGATCCTCGGCGGCCGCCTGGGCGATCTGTACGGGCGCAAGCGCGTGTTCGTCGCGGGCATGCTGGGTTTCGGAGGGGCCTCGGCGTTGTGCGGCATGGCGCCGTCCCCGGAATTTCTGGTGGCCGGGCGTCTGCTGCAGGGCGTATCGGCGGCCATCATGGCACCGCAGTCGCTCGCCTCGATCCACGCCATCTTTCCCGCCAGTGAGAAAGGCCGCGCGCTCAGCCTGTATGGCGCCACCTTCGGGCTCGCGTCCGTCGGCGGGCAACTGCTGGGCGGCGTGCTGGTCTCGGTGAACCTGCTCGGTCTCGGTTGGCGCAGCGTCTTCCTGATCAATCTCCCCATCATTCTTTTTGCCGTGCCGGCGGCCCTGGTCTTGCTCCGGGAAAGCAGGGGGGAACGCTCGGCGCGACTGGACATCGTGGGCGCGCTGCTGTTGGCAGCCGGTTTGCTGGCCGTCGTGGTGCCGGTGATCGAGGGGCGCGAGCGCGGCTGGCCCTGGTGGTGCACCACGATGCTGATCTCAAGCCTGCCGCTGCTGCTGGCCTTCTGGCGCTATGAAACGCATCTGGAAGGCGCGGGCAGGACGCCGCTGGTCCTGCCGTCCTTGCTGTCCACGCGTGGCTTGCAGCGCAGTTTGTTGGCCACGTTCTTCTTCTATGCGCTGGCGGCCTTCTTCCTGGTGTTTGCGGTGTATGAGCAGGTTGGGTTGGGGCACGACTCCCTGACAACCGGCCTGTCGGTGCTCCCGCTCGGAGTGGGCTTCTTCCTGGGTCCACTCTGTGGTCCGCGTCTGGCGCGGTGGACCGGATCACGCACAGCGGTGGTCGGCATGGTCCTGGAGGTGACAGGACTTGCGATGGCGGCATCGCTGGCGGCCAGCGGACGGCCGCACTGGCTCCCGGCGCCGCTGTTTGTGATCGGGCTGGGGCAGGGCATCGCGCTGCCGGCCCTGGTCAGATTGACGGTGGAGCACGTGGACGCCCGTTGGGCCGGACTCGCCGCCGGGCTGGTGAACGCCACGCTGCAGATCAGCGCCGCGGTTTCGGTGGCACTGATCGGCGGTTTGTTTTTCACCCTCGCGCCTGATGGCGCAAGCGCCAGCAAGGTTCAACATGGATTTGCGGTCGCATCGTTCGCCATCGCAGCGTCATTGGCGCTTGCGGCCTGGCTGAGCTGGAAGCGCGGCGATCAGCGCTGAATGAGCGCGGTGGTATCGGCGCGAGGTCATGGCCGGCCCCATCCGCGAGATGTCGGGGTGTGTGCATGGCTTCCGATGTCCCAGGCCTCCGGCTGTCGCCGGGCCTGGCAAGGGCTGGCCACCTGAAAGCGAAGATCCACGACGCCGTGAAGCGCCGCGGGCTGACTCGCATGGCATGGCCGGCTATCCATGCTTGGCCTTCTCCAGCCACTTGCATCAACCCGCACCAAGTCCCGCCTCCAGCTGCATCCGACGACGCACGCGCACTGCCGTTCGTCGGGAATGACCTCTGGAAGGGTTGACTACAAATGTCGCCACCGCTAGTTTGACTACAAATGTAGGCATCGGAGGTGGCCATGCGCCGCAAGAGCGTCGGGGATCAGGAACTGGCATTGCTGCAGTACATCGGCGAGCAGGGCGAGGCGACCGTAGGCGAGGTGGCTGCAAGCTTCGGCGAAGCGCGCGGGTTGGCCCGTTCGACCGTGCTGACGATGATGGAACGGCTGCGGACCAAGGCTTATCTCACCCGTCGCCAGGCCGAGGGCGTGTATCGGTACGCCACCACCGCCGAGCAGAGCGATGTCGTCCAGGGCGCGGTCGGCAGTTTCGTGGAGAAGACCCTGCAGGGTTCGGTCTCGCCGTTCGTGGCGTGGATGTCCCAGCGCGCCGAGGTCAGCGAAACCGAACTGGCCGAACTCGAAGCTCTGGTCGCCAAGCTGCAGTCGCAGCGCAAGGAGGCCTGACATGGAAGCGTTCGCCTCCGAACTGATCGCGCGTCTGGCCGCCACCAGCGTGCAGACGGCGCTGCTGGTCGCCTTGGTCTGGTCCCTGTGCCGCGCGCTACCGCGGCTGCCGGCCGCCACCCAGTGCTGGCTCTGGTGGACCGTGGCGTTGCAGGCCGTACTCGGGCTGGTCGCCTCGCCGCTGGAATTGCCGCTGCTGCCGGCCATGCCGGCCGACACCGCGCCGGTCTTCATCGCCAGTGCCGCAGCGGCGCCTGATGCCGTGGCGAGCCTGCCCGTCGTCGCGGCGCCTGTGCTGTCCTGGCAGCTTGCGATGCTCGCGCTGTGGCTGGCCGGCGTGCTGCTCATGTCGCTGCGCACCGCGCTGGCCTGGCGCGCGAGCCGCGCGCTGGTCCATGCCTCCGAGCCGTGTGCCGATGCCGTGCTGGTCGGTGCCCTGCGCCTGGCCGCCGAGGCCCACGGCCTGCGCCATGTGCCCGCGCTGCGGGTGTCGCGCCAGGTCACCTCGCCGCAGCTGGTCGGCATCCTGCGCCCGGTGCTGCTGCTGCCCGCGCAGACCGTGTCCATGATCGACGACGACGATCTGGACATGGCCCTGACCCACGAGCTGGTCCACCTGCGTCGCCGCGACCTGTGGTGGGGCCTGCTGCCCGCGCTGGCCCAGCACGTGGCGTTCTTCCATCCGCTGGTCCACCTGGCGGTGCGCGAATACGGCGTGGCCCGCGAGGCCGCTGTCGATGCCGCGGTGGTGGCCGGCAACCGCCATTGCCGCAGCGACTACGGCCGCCTGCTGGTGCGCCTGGGCGTGGCCCCGCGTCCGGGCGCCGGCCTGGCCAGCGCTTCGCCTTCCTTCCTCAGCCTCAAACGGAGACTGCTCATGCTGCAGAACACCTCGTCGTTCCCGCGCCTGGGCGCGGCCCTGATCCTGGCCACCGTCGCCGTGGCCGGTGTTACCCCACTGCGTCTGGTTGCCCAGACCTCGCCCGCCACCAAGCCCGTGGTGGTGAACGGCCAAGCGGCGCCAGCCAACGCGGCCACGCCGGCAGCACCGGCGCCCGTGGCTGCGCCTGCAGCGGCAGCCAAGGCCGCGCCGGTCGCCAAGCGGTCCTGGCTGCCGCCGCCCGCGCCGCCTGTCCCGCCGCCGCCGCCGGCCGCGCCTGCGCCCCCACCGCCGCCCCCACCGGCCCCGCCGCAGGCCTCGGTCACGGGCTTGAACATCGACGGCCAGCAGCGCGTGGTGTTCCAGCGCGACCAGCAGACCTACGTCATCCAGGACCCGACGCTCGTGCGTCGCTTGAACGCCCTGCACGCGCCCAGCGGCCAGCTCGGTACCAAGCAAGGCGAGCTGGGCCGCAAGCAGGGTGAACTCGGTCGTCAGATGGCGCAGCTGGGTGCGCAGATTTCCAGACAGGCCACTGCCCAGGCGCAGGCCGCCATGGCCGACGCCGACCTGGCCGGCATCCAAGCCAGGCGCCTGCACGACGATGGGCTCACCGCAGAGGAACAAGCCGACATCGCTCAACGCGTATCGCGTGCCAGCGCGCAGGCCGCACATCGCGCCGCGGCCGAGGCCGCCGATGCGATCAAGCGCAGCGGACTGGAAGAGAGGATCCAGGCACTGGCCCAGCAGCAGGCCGAACTTGGCGTGCAGCAAGCAGACCTGGCCAGCAAACAGGCCGAGATCAGCCGCCGCGCCGCTGACCAAGCCGAGGTGCTGATCGACCGCGCGTTCAAGGATGGCCTGGCACAACGCATCGACGGCTGATGGGTTGATGGTTCATGCGTTGGCGCGCCTCAGTGCCATCGCATTCCCGTAGAGCGGAGCTTGCTCCGCTTGAGCCTTCCCACCGCTCTGGTCGAACCTGGCCGTGGCCCGGACGGGAATTGACACAGGAACCGCGCACGCCCAGCGCGACTGCAGCAAGCGGTCAGAACCAAGGCTCGACCAGCCCAACAACGAAGGACCCTCAGCACCAGCGCCGAAGATCGAATCCGACCGCTGCATCGATGGTTCGCCGTATCCACGCCGATGAGCGCCAGGGCTTTGATGCCGGTCGCCAACGGGGGTCTCAGCGCGTTCCGGGCCGCCAGTGACTCGGCATGGCGGACCACCAGGTTGAAGTCCTCATTGAATTGCGCTTAGATCGCTTCACGCCTGCTCGGAGCAGGCGAGTCTCCAGTCGCCAAGGACGTTGCCCAATGAAGTCTGCATCGGTCATCGCGCCCGGCCTCTTCCTGGCGCTCGTCGCCACAGCCTGTGGATCCACGCCCATGCAGAGCCAAGTCCCGCGCACCCACGTGGACGTCAAGGACAACCAGCCGCCGAAGCCGGTCATCCAGCGCAATCCGCATCCCACCGCGTACCAGGTCACCGTCTCGATCAAGGATGCGCCGGGGCCATTCGAGGTGGTCAAGGCCGCAATGCAGTACGAAGTGCTCGATCCAGCGTGCCGTCCGGACCTGGGCGGCATGGCAGGCACACGCGCCAGCCTGTTGGAGTGGGTACCCGTCGAACTGGCCAGGCAAGCCGATGGAACCTACCGCGGCACGATCTACGATGGACTGCTGAAAGACGAGGACTATTACGGGCTTGGTGTCTGTCACTGGTCGTTGGTGACGGTGCAGTTTGTGCTGATGGCACACGACAACGAGACTGATACTGAATTCTCCTACCACCTGTGGCGAAAGGATTTTGCTCTCGGTACCGACAAACGAGCCTATTTCCCCAGAACCGCGTACCCAAAGACATCGATCGCAGGTATGACGTTTCCTGGAGAAGAGAAGATTGAGCGATTCAAGCCAGAAGCTCGCGACGATCTGTTTACCCTCAATCTGTCCATCAAGGAATGATGCGCCATGACAGTCACAACCCAGGCGAGTGCAGCGCTTGCGGCTGACGCGTATGTCTTCCACCCGAAAGAAGCATGGAAGAAGGGCGTTGTCGCCGACGGTGTGGAATATGAGATCGTCGATCAAGTTTCCAGGACCAGCGGCTATCAGGGGACGCTGTATCGCAGCAAGGAAACCGGGGAACTCGTCGTCGCACATCGTGGCACGGAGTTTGATAGACAACTGTTGAAAGATGGGCTCGTTGCCGACGGCGGCATGGTGATGGTGGGCGTGAATTCCCAAACTTCAGATGCGCTGGCATTTACCCAGTCGGCGGTTGAGCGAGTCAAGGTCATGAACGAGAACGGGCTGCAGACATCTGCACCGCTGGTTGTCGGCCACTCCCTTGGCGGAACCCTCGCGCAGGTCACCGCTTACGAGTACGGCCTCAAGGGCGAGACATTCGATGCCTATGGCGCGGCTGGGCTGACCGCACACATTCCGCAGGGCGGCCATGATGTCGTCAATCATGTCCGCGCCACTGATTTCGTGAGCGCGGCCAGTCGGCACTACGGCGAGGTCCAGGTGTACGCCACCGCGCAGGATGTCGCTTCGCTCAAGGCCCATGGCTACGCCAATGACCAGCGATTCCTGACCGACGTGCGCAATCCGCTGGGCGTGGCCTTCGGCGTTGGCGTGTCGGCGCATTACAGCAGCAACTTCCTGCCCACCAATCCCGAGGGCGGCGGCTCGATCATCAATGCCGACAGCGTGGCCCGCTATGCCCAGTTCCAGCCGATGGTCGACAAGTACCGCAGCGATGTCCACCTGCTCCACCAAGGCTTGGCGTTGCCCCGCAATATCGTCCACGGTGTCACCGACGTTCTGGGCCATGGCCGTGATACGCCAGGGCATCGTCCGGGTGGCGAGGTCGAGCCGGTGTCCATTCCCATGTCGGGACGAGACAGCCTTCGGCTGGACCCGATGTTCCAGCAGATCCAGGGCCACGTTGCGCAACTTGACGCCGGCCTGGGGCGCACCCCGGATGCGGCCAGCGAGCGCATGAGCGCAAGCCTGTATGCGAAGGCCGTCGAGTCCGGCATGCATCGCGTCGATGGCGTCCATCTCAGCATCGACGGCGCACAGACGCGCGCGGGCGAACGCGTCTTCGCGATACAGGGCAACCCGACCGATCCTTCCCATCTGCGCGCGTCTATGCCAACGCAGGAGGCGGTGCAGGCGCCGGTGGAACAGTCCTTGAAGCAGGCCGAGCAGAGCCGCGCCATCCAACAGCAGGTCGCGGCGCAGGCGCCGCAGCCGCCTCAGCAGCAGGAATCGATGGGCGCACTCGGGCGCTGACCCCCTGTGGCGTGCATCAAGGCGCCTGTTCGAAGACCAGCACCTCACGGTCTTCCGCTTCGGCAGCGACCAGCCGCTGCAGCAGCAGCGCCAGCGTCACCACGTCCTGGTGGTTGTGGTGCGCGACCCGGCGCAGGTTGCGGGCGCTGCCGCCGCGCAGGTAGGTCAGCCAGGCGGCGGGCGCTTCGGAACCGGGCAGGTCGTCTTCGCGCACGATGCGCAGCAGCTGGCGTTCGATGGTGGCCAGCTTGCAGTTTTCCCAGGTGCCGCGATACCGCCGGCGCGTGGGATGCAGCAGGTCGACGTGATCGAGCGCGGTGAGCGGTTCGGGCAGGCGGGCCAGCCGGTAACGCGTCTTCAGCAGTGGCGCGTCGTAGCTGCGGCCGTTGTAGCTGCACAGCACCGTCTGCGGCGTCAGCCACTGCGCGAACGCGCGCAGCATCGCGCCCTCGGCGGCCATCGTGGACATCATCAGCTGGCGGATGCGCAGTCCCGGTCCGCGCTGGCCGCAATGCAGCCAGTCCGCCGCGCCGACCATGAAGGCACGCGTGCCGGTGCCGCCGGCCAGGCCGGTGGTCTCGGTGTCGAAGAACAGCAGGTGCCGTGGCGCGACGGCTTCCTCGGCGCGCTTGGCAAAGGCCAGCGACAGCGATTCCCCGGGCATGGACTGCGGCATGAACGTTTCGATCAGGTGCAGGCCCGGCGAGATCTCTTCGCCGGGCAGCGTGCGGTCGGCCATCGGCGCCCGCCGCGTGGCAGGCGCGCCGGCCGGCGCGATCGGCTTGCGCTCACGGGTGGCGATCAGGCGACGCAGTGCGTCCACGCTCTGCGGCTGCAGGCCGCGCCGATGACTGTCCTTGGCGGCAGACGCCGCGGGCGGATCCATCCAGTCCAAGACGCGGCGTTCGCGCTTGCGTGCCGTGTCGGGCGCGGGAATAGGGCGTCGTTGTAGCCCTGATGCAGGCGTGTTTCGGTTTTCACGGGACGACGCAGCCTGCTCCTGATTCTTCGCCACAGACCGGGGTCCCGCGCCCTGCGCATGATCGGAAGGAAGGCGTTCGGATCCCGGGGTGCGCGCGGAGACCGCATTGGATGTGCCGCGTCCTTCCAGCCGCGCACGTAACGCAAGGGCCCCGCGCGAAGCGTCCGCTATGACAGGTGGCGAAAGCGAGACGGCATCGGCCGATGCCATCGCATCACCGGATGGCGCGCGATCGGTCTGCCTGGATGGAGCTGTCTGGCGCACCGTGGTGTCGCCGGCCTGCTTGCGCAGCGCGCGCAGTCGATCAGCGCTGATGCTCATGCGCGGTTGCCAACTGCTCGTGGGAGTTGCTTCGGCAGCGACGTGGCCTCCCCGGCAAACGCAGCGCCGCTGAAGCAGCCCCCACCTGTAGGGCGGAGCTCGCTCCGCTGTGGCTTCCCCGATGAACCGGCCGAAGCGCAGCGGAGCAAGCCCCGCGCTACAGGGAAGCCGCCATCTGACTTGAAGAGATGGTGGCTCCCACAAAGGCGTTGAGGCATTGACTTCACGCCAGCGCGTCCAGTGCCGCGCGGTCGTCATCCAGCGCACGATGATCCGCCGTCAAGGCGCCATCGACCGGCGCGAATACCTCAGCCGCATCGAACGCTGCGTCGTCGTGCGCCGCAGCTCCCAGCTCGGACAATAGCGCCAGCACCCTCAGCGCCAGGGTCTTGGGCGATGCGCCCTTTCCGTCCTCATGCGCGGCCAGCACCGGGCCCACGCACGCGGGGCAACCGGCCTTGCAGTCACAGCGCTGCACCAGCTCGCCGGCGCGCTGTACCAGCTCGTCCTGGCGCAGCCACAGCGGCTCGCTCAGGCCCACGCCGCCGGGGAAGTTGTCGTACAGATACACCGTCGGCACGAACGCCTGCTCCAGTTCGACCACGCCTTCCTGTCCCTCCACGCCACGCAGTTGGCCGCGTCCACTCTGATCGGCCAGCGCGAACCACGCGCCGTCGCCGTTGCCCACGGCTTTCTGCAGATCGCGCGCATCGGCCATCACCGCCACCGTGGCGACCACGTGCAGCGCATAGGAGGCGCCGAGGAAGCCATCCAGCGCGTCCTGC
>JBIIHJ010000419.1:0-3164 GCA_044235875.1 Pseudoxanthomonas sp. | reverse complement strand
GAGCGTGTCGAAGGCGAACACCGAGGCGGTGTCGGTCTTGCCGTAGCTGCCCGTGCCGTTATGCGACCAGGCCAGGGTGCCGACCGCGCTCCAGTCAGGGTTGTAGAGGTTGGCGGCCGGCAGGGCGCCGGTACTGGTGAAGTTGCGGTTGGTCTGCTCTTCGCGGGTCAGCTCCAGACCGGTGCTGAGGTTGTGCTCAATCGCGCCGGTCGAAAAATCCACGCGCAGGTTGAGCTGGTCGGTCAGGATCTTGTTGCGCTGATCCTTGAACGTCGGGCTGCTGCGCGCCAGCGTGTAGGTCGACAGGTCGTTGACGTCGGTATAGCGGATGTTGCCGGTCGGGTTGTTTCCGGTCAGCACGCCGGTGCCCATGTACGAGGTCAGCAGGTAGTCCTGCGTGGTCTGGCCCCAGCGCGCGGTGTTGGTCAGCTTCACCGTGTCGGCAAAATCGTGTTCGAGGATGAAGGTCGCCTGCTTGGCTTCCACGTCATCGTGGTCCAGGCGCGTGCCGTAGAAATTCTCCGGGTCCACCGGATGACCCACCAGTTGGCCCAGGCCCGGCTGCGGCACCCAGCCTGGCAGGCCGATGGTCGGGACGAAGCCGTCCGGCACGTTGTCCTGCTTGACGTAATACAGGTTGAGCCAGGCGCGCGTGTTGCCGTCGATGTTGAAGCCCAGCGAAGGCGCCACGCCCCAGCGCTTGTTGCTGACATGGTCGCGGCCCGGGGCATCGCTGTCCTGCCACATGGCATTCAGGCGCAGCGCCGTGCCCGGCAGGCCGTTGATGACCTGGCTCCAGTCGGCGGTGCCGCGCTTCTGGCCTTCATCGCCACCCTGCACGGTGCCCGAGACCGCGTTGTGCAGCGAGGCGCGCTTGCTGACCATGTTGATCGCGCCGGTCGGCGCGCTGCGGCCGTTGTCGGTGCCAGCCGGTCCTTTCTCGATCTCGACCTGGTCGACGTTGAACAGATCGCGCGAGATCGACCCCAGGTCGCGAATGCCGTCGATGAAGATGCTGCTGGAGGTGTCGAACCCGCGCATGTAGATCGCGTCGCCGGTACTGGATGTGCCGTTCTCGCCGGCGTAGAACGCGCCGACGCCTGGCGAGTTGCGCAGGGCTTCGGTCAGGGTCGTGGCGCCCTGCTGGTTGAACAGATCGCTGGTGATGACCTGGATGGTCTGCGGAGTGTCCTGCAGCGGCTGGGTGAACTTGGGCGAGGCCACGGCCTTGGACTGGATGCGCGAGCCGTGCACATCGACCTTGTCCAGGGTGCGGGCTTCGCCGCGGTGATGGCGGCCGTCGTGCTTGTCCTTGTCCTGGTCGGCGGCGATGTCGGCAACGGTGGTGTCGGCGGCCAGGGCGGTGCCCGGGATGGCCAGGGCCAGTGACGTGGCCAGGGCGGCGACAGCCAGGGGACGCGCGTGGGGAGCGTGCTTGCGGGAGCGGATGTGCGACATGTCAGGCGTTCTTCCAATGAGGTGAAGCTTGGATCCCCCATTGGCGACGGCTGACGGGAGTGCGGGCGAGTGCGCCTGTCGCGCCGTAACCGAAACCCAGGCAAAGCGGGTCGCGGCCGGACGGTGGCGGGCGAAGTCAAAAATGGCGGGGCTTGAAACGGGTTGTGATTGTAATGAGAACGATTTGTATTCACAACGGGTTGACGTCTCACGCGTGCTGATCGCCTTCCGGCAGTGGCTGGATGGGGCCGCACGCGTCCGCTCCCGCGTTGTTCCAGGCATAAAAAAGCCGGCATGAGGCCGGCCTTCCATTGGAGCAGCAGTCGCCGGTCTCAGTCGCGATCGTCGCGGGACCAGATGCCGCCGTGCTCGATCTTGACCGGGAACCTGGGCACCGGGGCGTAGGCCGGGCCACACAGCGGCGTGCCTTGGCGGATATCGAAGCGAGCGCCGTGCAGGACGCATTCCACACTTCCGGCCGCGACGTCGAAGCTGCCGGCCGCGGACAGCTCGAACTCCGCGTGACTGCAGCGGTCCTCCAGTGCGTACAGGTCGCCGTCCAGGTTGAACACCACGATCGGGGCGCCGGTCACTTCATCGAAGGCGCTGCGCATCTCGCCGGGCAGCAGCTCGGTGGTCGGGCAGACGAAGGTCCAGGCTTCGCTCATGGGCTGCTCCTAGACAAGCGCCTTCTCCAGCAGCTCGAAGCGCAGGTCATCGCGCAGCGGCGTGCCGAAGCGTGCATCACCGTAGGGAAACGGCTTGAACTTGCCTGTGCGCACGTAGCCGCGGCGTTCGTAGAAAGCGATCAGCGCCTCACGGACGTCGATGACGCTCATGCGCATCAAGCGCATGCCCAGCACGTCGCGGGCGACGCGTTCGGCCTCGATCATCAGGTCCTTGCCGATCCCGGCGCCCTGCAGGTCGGGGCGCACCGAGAACATGCCGAAGTAGCCGGCGCCATCGTCGATGGCGATGTGCGCGCAGGCCAGCAGCATCCCATCGCGTTCGGCCAGCAGCACGCGGCTGTCGGGTCGGGTGAGATCGTGTTCTAGGACGCCGCGGTCGATGCGGTTGCCATCCAGCAGGTCGGCCTCGGTCGTCCAGCCGACGCGGCTGGACTCACCCCGGTAGGCCGAGGTCACCAGCTCGGTGATGGCGTCGATGTCGGCGACGGTGGCGTTGCGGAGGGTCAGCGTGTGCATGGACGCATTGTAAAACGCTTGGGCGCCATCCCTAAAACGCAGCCCCTCGTAGCGCCGAGCTTGCTCCGCGGCTGTCCTGTCAGGTCACGCGAAGGCCACGGATAAACCGCGCCTCCCGTAGAGCGGAGCTTGCTCCGCTGCTCTTCGGTCAGGTCGCGCGAAGGCCCCAGCGGAGCAAGCTCCGCTCTACAGGGGGAGCTGCTCTGGTGGCAGGCCATGCGAAGGCACCGCGGGGATCGCTCCGCAGCTGTCCTGTCAGGTCACGCGAAGGCATCGGCTAACCGCAGCTTCCCGTAGAGCGGAGCTTGCTCCGCTGCTCTTCGGTCAGGTCGCGCAAAGGCTCCAGCGGAGCAAGCTCCGCTCTACAGGGTGCTCCGCTGCTCTGGTGCCAGGTCATGCGAAGGCACCGCGGGGATCGCTCCGCGGCTGTCCTGTCAGGTCACGCGAAGGCATCGGCTAAACCGCAGCTTCCCGTAGAACGGAGCTTGCTCCGCTGCTCTT
>JBIIHJ010000123.1:0-10262 GCA_044235875.1 Pseudoxanthomonas sp. | reverse complement strand
ACGGCCATCGCGCCCGCCGGAGGTTTGCCCGGGAGTTCAAGCCAAGGCCATGTATCCGATGAAGAGTTCGCACGGCGAAGGAACGCCGCATCGCCCGCGGCCGTTCCAGCTCCGCCAGGCGCCATCCCCCAGGCGCCGTCCTTCTCTTTTTCTTTCCTAAACCGATCGCCGCCGGTCGCCACTGTCGACCGAAGCGGTACTCCAAGCCTCGTCCGGAGACGAAGTCATGAGCAAGCGCTTACCGCATTCGCTGCTGTCGCTGTCGATCCTGTCCGCCCTGCTGCTGCCGCCACTGGCCAGCGCGCAGGACGCCACCAGCGCCCCCGATCCAGCACAGCAGACCGCGCCGGCCACGCAGGATCCCACCGCGCCCAACGCGACCGACCTGGACGCGGTCAAGGTCACCGCGCTGCGCCAGTCGTTGGAGACCGCGCAGAACATCAAGCAGAGCGCGGACATGATCGTCGACTCGATCGTGGCCGAAGACATCGGCAAGCTGCCCGACAACAGCGTGGCCGATGCCCTGCAGCGCGTCACCGGCGTGCAGATCGCACAGGGCTCGCAGGGCGAGACCAGCCAGGTCGTGATCCGCGGCCTGCCCAATGTCATCAGCACGCTCAACGGGCGCGAGATCTTCAGCGGCTCCGGTCGCGGCTATGGCTTCCAGAACCTGCCGGCCACCGCGGTCAAGACGCTGAGCGTCTACAAGACCAGCGAAGCTTCGCTGCCGCTGGGCGGCATCGCCGGCCTGGTCGACATCCAGCTGCGTCGCCCGTTCGATTTCGAAGGGCCGCAGGTCGCCGCGACCTATGACATGACCCATAGCGACCTGGGCGGCAAGCACGATCCCAAGGGCAGCCTGCTGCTGAGCAACACCTGGGACACCGACGCCGGCAAGTTCGGCGCTCTGGTCGACTTTGGCTACCAGCGCAAGGAGTACCGCTACGACGCGGTGTGGGCCGACAACCCGCGCGTGCTCACCGACGGCACCACCAATGCCGATGGCACCACCAATCCGATCCGCACCGCCGACGGCAACCTGATCTCGGCGCCCAACGGCTTCGGCACGGCCTACAACGACGGCAACCGCCGCCGCGGCGCCTTCAACTACGCCCTGCAGTGGAAGCCCAACGACAGCACCGAGGTCTACCTCGAAGGCCTGTACGACTACGTGCGTGACAGCTACGGCCAGGCGTACTACTTCAACTTCCCGACCAGCGTGGTGCCGCCAAGCGCGATCGGCGTGTCGGACAACTGCTACGCCAACCAGCTGACGCCGGCCCAGGACCCGCAATACAGCGGCCAGACCATCTGCGATGCCAACAGCGGTACCTGGACCGGCAACCAATACGCCGCCACCAGCATGCAGGCGCACAAGCAGCGCGGCCAGGACATCCAGAATGCGCTGGGCATCAAGTGGGATGGCGAGCAGCTGCACCTGTCCAGCGAATTGTCGCGGACGTCCGGCTATTACCGCGACCGCAACTTCATCATCGATACCTACCTGCAGGGCCCCAACACGACCGTGTGGGAAGGCAACGCCGGCAGCCACACCAACTGGTACATGGACGGCAATCCGGCCTCGAACCCGGAAAATTTCTACCTGGCCGGCCTGTTCCAGACCTGGAGCTACACCTACGGCGAGGAAAACGCCTGGCACGGTGATGGCCACTTCGACTTCAACGATGGCCCGATCGCCTCGATCCAGTTCGGCCTGCGCTATGCCGACCGCGATGCGCTCTCGCGCGGCAGCACCCAGATCTCCACGCCGCCGCCGGGTGGCCAGGGCTCGACCGCCGACCCGAACCCGGCCAACCAGGTCACCCGCTTCGGCAGCGACTTCATGTGCTCCATGCCCAGCAACGCGGCCATGAAGCAGGACTGGCTGACGCCCTGCTACAGCTACCTGATCCAGAACGCCGATGCGCTGCGCGAGCTGTACGGCCTGCCCGACGGCGTGGCCGCGGAAAACCCGGGCCGCTTCTTCGACATCGGCGAAAAGAAGCTGGCCGGCTATCTGCAGGCCAAGTACGACATCGAGCTGAGCGACACCATCCGCGTCGACGGCCTGGTCGGCGTACGCGCGGAGAAGGTGCGCCGCAACCTGGACGCGTTCACCTTCGATGCGTCCAACGCCTCCTACAGCCCGCTGACCGAGAAGACCAGCGACCTCAACGTGTTGCCCAACGCCAGCGCAATCTTCCACTTCGGCTCGGACTGGCAGCTGCGCGTGGCGGCGGCCAAGACCCTGAGCTACCCGGATTTCGGCGCGCTCAACCCGTCGCTTGCCCTGAACCCGGCCACGATCAACCGCCGCGGCGAAGCCTCCAGCGGCAACCCCAACCTGACCCCGATCGAGTCGAAGAACTACGACGCCTCGCTGGAGTGGTACTTCTCGTCGGTGGGTTCGGCCAGCCTGGGCATCTTCCGCCGCGACATCGATGGCTACATCCAGACCTACACCACCCTGACCAACATCGGCGGCGACGACTACCAGCTGACGATTCCGCTCAGCGCCGGTAGCGGCTACCTGCAGGGTGTGGAAGCGGCGTGGCAGCAGACGTTCGACTTCCTGCCCGGCGCCTGGGCCGGCCTGGGTGCGCAGCTCAACTACACCTACATCGAGGGCGACACCGAGTCCCCGGCCTCGGTCGGTGGCCCGATCGTGACCCGGCCGCTGCAGAACGTCTCCAAGAACAACTACAACGCGGTGCTGTTCTACGAGAACTTCGGCCTCTCCGCCCGCCTGGCCTACGGCTATCGCAGCCGCTACATCGATGGCTTCACCCAGGACACGGTGTCGGGCAACAACGACTACGTGGTGCCGGCCAACTCGCTGGACTTCTCGCTCAGCTACGACTTCAACCCCAACGTGACCGTCGTACTCTCGGCCACCAACCTGCTGGGCAATGACTTCCACCAGTACTGGGGCGAAGGCACCACCCGTCCGCGCGACATCCGCTTCCAGGACAAGACCTTCGGTCTGGGCGTGCGGTTCAAGCTGTGATCCAACCGCGTCACATCCTGGCGGCCGCGCTGGTGCCGACGCTGCTCTGCGTCGGCATCGCCCACGCCCTGCCCGCGTCGGATGACGCGGCGCAGGTGGTCGGCACGCGCCTGGCCACCGGGATGAGCTACGCCTCGGCGGTGCAGCTGGCCCACCAGCGCACCGCCACCGACAACGGCCGCATGCTGATGGTGTTCGAAATGGCAGGCCAACCCCGCCTGCCACTCTACGAGAGTCGCAACGAAGGCGAACACTGGAAACAGATCGGCCAGATCGCCGACCAGACCCATGGCGGTTCGCCGCACTGGAGCCTGCACTGGCAGCCGCATCTGAGCGAACTGACGCGCGACAGTGGCGACCTGCCGGCCGGCACCGTGCTGCTGGCGGCCAATGCGATCGAGCGCGATGACCAGCAGCGCATCACCGCCCAGGACATGCAGCTCTATACCAGCAGCGACGCCGGCAAGACCTGGCGCTACCGGAGCAGCATCGTCAAAGGCGCCGGCCAGCCCTCCGACCGCCTCAACGGCGGCGTGTGGGAACCCTATATCGTCGTGCTGGAGGACGGCCGCATGGTCGCGTTCTATTCCAGCGAACGACACAAGCGGCAAGGCTTCAACCAGCTGCTGGCGCACAAGGTCTCGGCCGATGGCGGCCGCACCTGGGGCGAGGAGGTCTTCGACGTGGCCCTGCCCGGCAGCGTCGAGCGGCCCGGCATGGCCGTGGTCACGCGCCTGCCCAGCGGCGGCTACGCGATGGTCTTCGAGAACATCGACAACACCGACGGTCCGCGCAGCGGCCAGGTGTCGATCAAATTCAGCCGCGACGGCCTGGCGTGGAACGCCAGCGACCGCGGCACCGGCATCCAGACCGCGTCCGGCGCCTGGCCCTCGGCCTGCCCGATGATCCGCTGGCTGCCGGGCGAGACCCCGGACGGGGTGCTGATCGTCGCCGCACAGCGTGCCGGCGGCGGTGGCGACGTGGCCGGCCGCACCTTCTACCGCAACGACACCGGCGGGCGCGGCCCGTGGTGGGAAACCGTGGCCCCGGTGCAGAAGCGCACCGGCAACACCCACGCCGGCTGGACCCAGGTGCTGCTGCCGCGCAGCGACGGCACGCTGCTGCACGTGACCTCCTCTTCCAGCGCCGCCACGCCCGGCGTGGATGCCGACAACGAGATCCTCTACGCCAGCGCGCCGCTGGCGCTCAACCGCTACGAGGCCGAAGACGCCCGCCGCCGCCGCGTGGCCCAGATCGAGGACCGCACCGCTTCGGCCGGCCGCAAGGTGCGCGTGGCCAGTAGCGACGATGCGGACCTGGGTTTCCAGATCCAGCGCGGCAAGGCCGGCCGCTACCGGCTGCGCGTGCGCTATGCCGATATCGGCTTTGCCGCAGTGCCGCAAGTGCGGGTCAACGGCCAGCTGCTCAGCGCACCTGCCGCCGTGGCGCCGGCCAAAGGTTGGCACGAGGCGCAATACGCGGCCACGCTGCGGGCCGGCGCCAATGACGTGATTGTCAGCAATCCGTCGCAGGCGCTGGATTACGACTACATCGCGCTGGAGCCGGCGTCCCCATGAGCCAAAACCAGACCCATGTCTTGCCTGCCAACGTGGCAAGCCCCTATTGTCGGATAATCATAGGAGTCGCAGCGCGCGACACTTCCTACCGAAGGGGCTTCAGTGAGACAGATCGCGGTTCGCAACCTCCACGGCCAGGTCACCCAGGAGATCGGCCGGATGATCATCAGCGGCCAGATCAAGCCGGGCGAGCTGCTGCCGCGCGAGGAAGTCTTCGCGCAGAACATGGCGGTCAGCCGCTCTGCGCTGCGCGAAGCGCTCAAGGTGCTGGGTTCCAAGGGGCTGATCGAGACCAAACAGAAGACTGGCACCCGGGTGCGCGATCCGCGCTACTGGAACCAGCTGGACGCCGAAATCCTGGCCTGGCGCTGCGCATCGATGCCGACCGAGGATTTCGTCGAGAAGCTGGTGGAGATGCGCGAGATCATCGAGCCCTTCGCCTCGGCCGCGGCGGCCAAACGCCGAACGCCCGAGCAGCTGGCCCGGATCAAGGCGGCCTACGAGGAGATGGATGCGGCGCAGGACCAGGATGCGTGGGCCAAGGCCGACCTGTCGTTCCACGAGGCGGTGCTGGATGCGGCCAACAACGAGCTGCTGGGCTCGCTGTTCTCGGTGATCGACACCGCGCTGGGTGCCTACCTGCTGCTGTCGGCGCGCAAGGCCGCGGACTTCAAGTATTCGCTGCCGCGCCACTTCGCGGTCTACGACGCCATCCGTCTCAAGCGCCCGGAATCGGCGCGCGAAGCGATGCACGGGATGATCGTGGACTCGCGGGCCAACATCAAACGGCGTTCGCGCGCCACCAAATCCAAGACCTGACGGAGTCCGCATGAGTACCGCATGGCTGCAACCTCTTCCCCTGGTTGCGATCCTGCGGGGGCTCACGCCGCAGGACGCACTGGCCGTCGGCACCGCGCTGGTGGAGGCGGGCTTGCGCACGCTGGAAGTGCCGCTCAATTCCCCCGATCCGCTGCAGAGCATCGGCCTGCTGGCGGAAGCCTTCGGTGACACCTGCCTGGTTGGCGCCGGCACGGTGATGACCCCGGCCCAGGTGCGCGACATCGCCGCCGTCGGCGGCAAGCTGATCGTGATGCCGCACGCCGATACCACCGTGATCGCGTCGGCCAAGCAGGCCGGGCTGGTCTGCGCACCCGGTGTGTCAACCATGACCGAAGCCTTTGCCGCGCTGGCCGCCGGCGCCGATGCGCTCAAGCTCTTCCCCGCCGAACAGCTGCCGCCGCCGGTCCTCAAGGCCTGGCTGAGCGTGCTGCCCAAGGGCACCGCGCTGCTGCCGGTCGGCGGCATCACCCCGGACAACATGACGCCTTACGTCGACGCCGGCGCGCGCGGCTTCGGCATCGGCTCGGCGCTGTACAAGCCGGGCCTGGACGCGGCCGAGGTCGGCCGCCGCGCACACGCTTTCATCGACGCCTGGAACAAGACCCACAGGGCCCCCACCCCATGAAAATCACCGCTATCACCACGTTTCTGGTTCCACCCCGCTGGCTGTTCGTGCGCATCGATACCGATGCGGGCATCAGCGGCTGGGGCGAACCCATCGTCGAAGGCCGTGCACACACCGTGGCCGCCGCCGTCGAAGAGTTGTCCGATTACCTGATCGGCAAGGACCCGCGCCACATCGAGGACCACTGGCAGGTCATGTACCGCGGCGGGTTCTACCGCGGCGGTCCGATCCTGATGAGCGCCCTGGCCGGCATCGACCAGGCGCTGTGGGACATCCACGGCAAGGCGCTGGGCCAGCCGGTGCACAAGCTGCTCGGCGGCCCGGTGCGCGACCGCATCCGCGTGTATTCGTGGATCGGTGGCGATCGCCCGGCCGATACCGCGCGCGCGGCCAAGGCCGCGGTCGAGCGCGGCTTCACCGCGGTCAAGATGAATGCCACCGAGGAAGTGCAGTTCGTCGATTCGCACGACAAGGTCACCAAGGTGCTGGAGAACGTCCAGGCCGTACGCGATGCCGTCGGCCCGGACATCGGCCTGGCGGTCGACTTCCACGGCCGCGTGCACAAGCCGATGGCGCGCGTGCTGATGCGCGAGCTGGCGCCGTTCGGCCTGATGTTCATCGAAGAACCGGTGCTGTCCGAGCATCTGGAAGCGATCCCCGAGCTGGCCGCGCTGTCGCCGGCGCCGATCGCGCTGGGCGAACGGCTGTACTCGCGCTTCGACTTCAAGCGCGTGCTGCAGACCGGCGGCGTGGACATCATCCAGCCCGATCCTTCGCATTCCGGTGGCATCACCGAGACGCGCAAGATCGCGGCGATGGCCGAGGCCTTCGACGTGGCCCTGGCCCTGCACTGCCCGCTGGGTCCGATCGCGCTGGCGGCCAACCTGCAACTGGATGCGGTCTGCTACAACGCCTTCATCCAGGAACAGAGCCTGGGCATCCACTACAACGCGGCCAACGACCTGCTCGATTACCTGGTCGACCGCACGCCGTTTGCCTACAACGAAGGCTACGTGACCATCCCCGATGGCCCGGGCCTGGGCATCGAGATCAACCAGGCCTATGTCGACGAACGCGTCGCCGAAGGCCACCGCTGGCGCAATCCCATCTGGCGCCATGCCGATGGCAGCGTGGCGGAGTGGTGAGCACGATGAGGGAGGGCATCGACAACACCAACACCGCCATGGCGCACTATCCGAGCCTTGCCGGACGCGGCGTGCTGATCACCGGCGGCGCCACTGGCATCGGCGCAAGCTTCGTCGAACATTTCGCCCGCCAGGGCGCGCGCGTGGCGTTCCTGGATATCGACGACACCGGGGCGCAGGCGCTGCTGGAGCAGCTGCACGAGGTGCCGCATGCGCCGCTGTACCTGCACTGCGATGCGACCGACGTCCAGGCACTGCAGGCCTGCATCGAGCAGGCGCGTGCGCAGATCGGCCCGATCACGGTGCTGGTCAACAACGCGGCCAACGATGTGCGGCACCGCTTCGGCACCACCACGCCGGCCGATTTCGAACGCAACATCGCGGTCAACCTGCGCCACCAGTATTTCGCGACCCAAGCGGTGGCGCAGGACATGCGACAGGCGGGCGGTGGCTCGGTAATCTGCCTGGGGTCGACCGGCTGGATGATCAAGAACGCCGGCTATCCGATGTATGCGATGGCCAAGTCCGCGGTGCACGGCCTGGTCAACGGCCTGGCCCGCGAGCTCGGCGCCGACCGCATCCGCATCAACGCGCTGGTGCCTGGCTGGGTGATCACCGAAAAGCAGCGCCGGCTGTGGCTGGACGACGCCGGCAAGGCCCAGATCGCGACCTCGCAGTGCCTGCCCGGCTATCTGCAGGCCGAGGATCTGGCGCGCATGGCCTTGTTCCTGGCCGCCGATGACAGCCGCATGTGCACCGGCCAGCACTTCATCGTCGATGGCGGTTGGGTGTGAGCCCGTCCGTGCGCGTGGCCGTGCAGGCCGGCAACCGATTGGGCGAAGGCGTGACCTGGTGCGAACGCACCGGCGCGCTGTACTGGACCGACATCCATGATGCCGTGCTGTGGCGGCACACGCCGGCCACCGGCGCCACCGCGCGGTGGCCGATGCCCGAGCGGCTCGCGTCCTTCGCCCTGTGCGAAGCCGACGGCTGGCTGTTGCTGGCCCTGGCCTCGCGGCTGGCGTTCTTCAATGTCGAAACGGGCGAACTGCGCGACCTGCAGGCCATCGGCGGTGCGCCGGACACGCGCGCCAACGACGGTGGCTGCGATCGCCAGGGCCGGTTCGTATTCGGCACCCTGCATGAGCCGGCGCACGGGCCCAAACAGCCGGTCGGCGCGTTCTACCGGCTCAACGCCGACCTGACCCTCGAACGCCTGCCGCTGCCGGGCGTGGCGATCAGCAATTCGATCGCCTTCAGTCCCGATGGCGGCACGTTGTACTTCTGCGATTCGCTCGACAAGCGGATCCAGCGCGTGGACTACGGCGACACGCTGGGCACGCCCTCGACCTTCGTCGACTTGTCCGATGCCCCCGGCGAGCCCGATGGTGCGGCGGTGGATGCCGAGGGCGGACTCTGGAATGCGCAATGGGGCGCGGCACGCGTGGTGCGGTATCGCGCCGATGGCCGGCAGGACCAGGTCATCGCCGTGCCGACCGCACAGCCCACGCGCCCGGCCTTCGGCGGCCCCGATCTGGACACCCTCTACCTCACCAGCGCCCACGACGGCCTGGACGCGGCGACCCGCGCTTCCGATCCGTCAGCCGGCGACGTGTTCGCGCTGGCGCCTGGCGTGCGCGGCCTGCCCGAAGCCCGGTTCGCCGGCCACCCCGATTCCGCGCGTGCTCGCTGACGCATTGCCCTACTGCTGGAGACCGTTCAAATGAGTCTTTCCACCCTCGACATCACCATCGTGCTGGTCTACCTGGCGGGGATTTTCATCCTCGCCCAGGTCGTCTCGCGCGAAAAAGGCGGCCGCGAGAAATCGGCGCAGGACTACTTCCTGGCCAGCCGCAGCCTGCCGTGGTGGGCCATCGGTGCCTCGCTGATCGCGGCCAACATCTCGGCCGAACAGATCATCGGCATGTCCGGCTCGGGCTACGCGCTGGGCCTGGCCATCGCCTCCTACGAATGGATGGCGGCGCTGACCCTGCTGATCGTGGGCAAGTGGTTCCTGCCGATCTTCCTGCGCAACCAGATCACGACCATGCCGCAGTTTTTGCAGGAGCGGTACGGCAACCGCATCCGCACGCTGATGGCGGTGTTCTGGCTGGCGCTGTACGTGTTCGTCAACCTGACCTCGATCCTGTGGCTGGGCTCGATCGCCATCGCCCAGGTGGCGGGCATCGACCAGACCCTGGCGCTGGTGCTGCTGGGCATCTTCGCCCTGGCCTACCAGCTCTACGGCGGCCTCAAGGCCGTGGCGCTGACCGACATCGTGCAGGTCTCGCTGCTGGTGCTTGGCGGCCTGATGGTCACCGGCATCACCCTGAGCCGGATCGGCGACGGCAGCATCATCACCGGCTTCACCACGCTGCTGCACACCCACCCGGGCAAGTTCGAGATGATCCTCAAGCCCGACAACCCGTTCTACAAGGACCTGCCAGGCATGGCGGTGCTGTTTGGCGGCCTGTGGATCGCCAACCTGAGCTACTGGGGCTTCAACCAGTACATCATCCAGCGCGCGCTGGCCGCCAAGGACATCCCCGAGGCGCAGAAGGGCATCGTGTTCGCCGCGTTCCTCAAGCTGTTGATCCCGGTGATCGTGGTGCTGCCGGGCATCGCCGCGGTGATGCTGGCCCCTGACCTGAAGCGTCCGGACGAGGCCTACCCAACCATGCTGCGCATGCTGCCCAGCGGCGTGCTGGGCCTGGTATTCGCCGCGCTGATCGCCGCGATCGTCGCTTCGCTCGCCTCCAAGATCAACTCGGTGGCGACCATCTTCACCCTGGACTTCTACGCCAAGCGTGCACCGCAGGCTTCCGAACAGCGCCTGGTGCGCGTGGGCCGCATCACCGCGATCGTGGCGATCATCATCGCGGTGCTGACCGCGCGCCCGCTGCTGGGCAGCTTCGACCAGGGCTTCCAGTACATTCAGGAAGTCACCGGCTTCTTCACCCCGGGCATCGTGGTGATCTTCTTCCTGGGCATGTTCTGGAAGCGCGCCAACGAGGCCGGCGCGCTCACCGCCGCCGTCGGGTCGTTCGTGCTGTCGCTGGTGTTCAAGT
>JBIIHJ010000418.1:0-3190 GCA_044235875.1 Pseudoxanthomonas sp. | reverse complement strand
GCTTCGACCACGTCCAGGTATTCGAGGATGTCGCCGGTGATCAGGGTCTGCGGCGAGACGTTGACGGCCACGTAGAAGTCGCCCGGCACATCGCGCAGCCCATCCAGCGCGGTCAGCATCGCGTTGATCTCAAGACGCATCCCCAGGCCGATCTCGTTGGCTTCGTTGAACCAGGCATCCGGTGGACGGCGAGGCTCCATGTCGAAGCGCGAGAGGCATTCGATGCCGATGATCCTCTGGTCGGACAGGCGATAGATCGGCTGGTAGACGATGCGCGGCTGGCCCATCTCCAGCACGCCGCTGATGCGCTCGACCTTGGCCCCGTGGTTGCGTACCGCCTCCAGGTTGCCTTCCACCTGGATGGCCAGCAGCTGGGCGAAGGCCCGCATCATGTGCAGGTCGCGCTCGTCCAGGTCCATCCGCGCCGTGTAGCCGAAACAGCAGAACGTGCCGTAGACGCGGCCGTCGGTGAGGATGATCGGCACGCTCATGTGCGAACCGATCGGGAGCGCCTTGGTTTCCGGGAGCTCCAGCGCCGCCGGCACGCGCGCGGTGTCGGGAATCAGCTGGGGAATCCTGCCCTGGACCACGCGTAGGCAATAGCCCGCGTCCAGTGGCATGCTGTCGCCGGCCCGCAGGGCCACCCGGCCACCGTCGTTGATCACCTGGCGGAATACGCGGTCCCGGGTGCCGAACTCGCTGATGAAGGACACATCCATCTTCAGGTGGTCGTGGACCGCCCGCAAGATCTGCTCGATGTTGCTGTCGATCGCCGCCGACGCGGTACCGACCTGGGTCATGACCTTTTGGATCAACTCATCTGCATTTCTTCGGACCATGGATGCCTCCCCCTCGACGGCCTCTTCTGTCCTGGAACGACCCTCGATGCATGCTGCCAACGGCCCTTCCTGTTCATCCCCTGACGACGTTAGCACCCGCGAGCGGCCGCGATCAGGCCTGGGCCGACACACTGGTGAGTCCTGCTGTACATCGCCGCCCCGCTGCGCCGGGTCGATGTGACGCAGTTGGCGTCTCTCAGGTGACGAAAGGTTTGAACGTGACGCCAAGGCCCGGCATGTCATCGGCCTCGCCGATCAGGTCCGCGCGCAGCAGCGGACGCGCGTCGATCCATTCCTTGTCCAGCACCAGGCGCAGCTCGGCATCGGTTGCGGCCAGTTCCAGGGTCGGGATCGGCTCAAGGTCGTGGGCGCGGTGCAGCAGCACGGCCAGGCGCAGCAACGCGGCGATGCGCTTGGCCGCGGGGATGCGGCGGTCGGGCAGGGCATCGAAGATGGTCTTGGGAATGCCGCGGCGATGGGTGCGCACCAGCGTGGACAGCAGCAGCTGCTCCTGGCGGGAGAAACCAGCGATGTCCGAGTGTTCCAGCAGGTAGGCGCCGTGCACGTGGTATTGGCTGTGGGCCACGGCCAGGCCAAGCTCGTGCAGATGCGCGGCCCAGGACAGGACGCGCGCATCGTCGGCTTCCAGGTGCCAGGCGTCGGCGACCTGGTCGAACAGCCGCTGTGCGGTCCTGGCGACACGTTCGGCCTGTGCGGTGTCGATGCCATACCGTTGCATCAGCGTCGCGACCGATTGTTCGCGTGGATCGTCGCCGCCGCGACGGCCGACCATGTCGTACAGGATGCCTTCGCGCATGGCGGCCTTGCTCACCAGCAGGCGTTCGATGCCCAGCGCCTGGAACGCAGCCTCCATCACCAGGATTCCGCCGGCGATGATCGGCTGGCGATCCTTGCTCAAGCTGGGCAGGTCGATATCTTCGATGCGCTCGGCCTGCAGCAGGCGTTCACGGACCTGGGGCAGCGCCTCTGACGTGACGGCGCCCTTTGTCAGTTTCATCGCCGCGCAGATGTCGCCGATGGCCTTGGCCGTGCCGGAGGAGCCGATCGCTTCCTGCCAGCCCAGCGCGCGGTACTGCTGGGCGAACTGCTGCAGCTCCGCGGTGATTTCGGTCAGGGCCGAGTTCCAGCGCTTCTTGGACAGCTTGCCGCCGGGAAAGAAGCGCCGCGTGCTGGCAATGCAGCCGACCTGGATGCTCTCGCGCTCCAGCGTCTGCATGCCGCTGCCGATGATGAATTCGGTCGAGCCGCCACCGATGTCGATCACCAGCCGGCGCGTGCCGGGTTTGGGGGGCTGGGCGTGGGCCACGCCAAGATAGATCAGGCGCGCTTCCTCGCGCCCGGCGACCACTTCGATGCCATGGCCCAGTGCGGCTTCGGCCGGGACCAGGAAACTCTGCGGCACAGCGAGCCGCCGCACCGTGTTGGTGGCCAGCGCACGCACGCGCGAGCCGGGCAGGTCGCGGATGCGCTGGCCGAATCGCGACAGGCATTCGATGGCGCGCGCGTGCGCTTCTTCGGACAGGCCGCCGCGTGCGTCCAGGCCATCGGCCATGCGCACGGTCTCGCGAAGGCGGTCGATGACGCGCAGCTGGCCCATGGTGTAGCGGGCCACGATCATGTGGAAGCTGTTGGACCCCAGGTCCACCGCCGCCAGCTGGTCATTGTCCTGCAACGGCGGGGAGAAGGTCTGGGGGAGGGCGAATGACATGACGCGCGATGATATCCGAAGCCGCATTCAGCAGATGTTGGATGTGCTCTCCGGTCGCGGCGGTTGGCTCACACCTTGGACAGCAGCGTGCCCTGGGCCGAGTGCGGTGCGGCGTCCGGCCCGGGCGAGAGCTTGTGGTACACGCCCTCGGCATCGAGCTCCCATGCGTTGACGTTGTCGTCCAGGTAGTTCTGCAGATGGTCGCGAAACACGCGCGCGGCCAACTTCTCGTCCAGGATCGGGAAACACGTTTCCACGCGATGCAGCAGGTTGCGTTCCAGCCAGTCGGCGCTGGCGCAGTAAAGTTCCGGGTCGCCATCGTTGCAGAACCAGTACACGCGGCTGTGTTCCAGGAAGCGCCCGACGATCGAGCGCACGCGGATGTTCTCCGAGACCCCCGGCACGCCCGGACGCACGGTGCAGGCGCCGCGGACGATCAGGTCGATCTGCACGCCGTCCCGCGAGGCGGCATACAGCGCCCGGATGACGCGCGCCTCGTTGATCGCGTTGACCTTGATGATGATGCGGGCCGGGCGGCCGGCACGGGCGAAGCGCGCTTCGCGCTCGATCTTCTTGATCAGACCCGGGTGCAGGGTGAAGGGGGACTGCAGCAGGCACTTGA
>JBIIHJ010000122.1:0-10336 GCA_044235875.1 Pseudoxanthomonas sp. | reverse complement strand
CCGAAGATGCGCACGATGCCGTCGGACACGCTGGTCACGGTGCCTTCGTTGCGCGATTCGGCGGCCAGCTTGACCTGCTCGATGCGGGTCTTGATGAGGTCGCTGATTTCAGAGGGGTTGAGCGTGGTGGCCATGATGGTTTCCCTTGTGCAGCCGGAGTGCGGCTACGGATAGATGAATACTTGCGTTGCCTGTCGCGCCAGGGCGCGGCGCAGATGCGCGGCGTGGGTCGGCCTTCAGCCGGCCAGCGCCGTCTGCAGACGCGCCAGCTTGCCCTTGAGCGAACCGTCGATGACCACATCGCCCGCGTCGATGACCGCGCCGCCGATCAGCGAGGCATCCACCGCGGTGGTGACCTGCACTTGCCGACCGAAACGCTTGGCCAGCGCCGCCTTGATCACCTCAAGCTCGCCTTCCGGCAGCTCGGAGGCGGAGGTCACCGTGGCCAGCACGACGCGCTCGGCCTCGGCGCGCAGCTGTTCGAACAGCGCGGCGATTTCCGGCAGCAGCGGCAGGCGACGCGCATCGGCCAGCACGGCCAGAAAACGCGCGAACGCCTCACCTGCACCCTCGGGCGACAGCAGCGTCAGGGCCTGCTCGCGGGTCAGCTGCGGGTTGAGCAGCAGCGCGCCGACCTGCGGATCGCCGGCGACCTGGGCGGCAAAGCCCAGGGCCTGCGACCACGCCGGCAGCTGCTGCGCATCCTGCGCCGCGCCAAAGGCGGCGCGGGCATAGGGGCGGGCAAGCGTGATGGACTGGCTCATGGGTGGATCATCCGGTTCAGATCTGCGCGGCAAGTTCGTCCAGCAGCGCCCTGTGGGCGGCCGGGTCGATCTCACGGTGCAGCAGCTTCTCGGCGCCACTCACGGCCAGCACGGACACCTGCTTGCGCAGTTCCTCGCGGGCACGGTTGGCGGCGGCGGCGATCTCTTCCTGGGCCAGCTCCTTCTGCCGGTTCGCTTCGGCGACCGCTTCGTTGCGGGCAGCCTCCACGATCTGGTTGGCGCGGGCGTGGGCCTGGTCGATGATCTCGTTGGCCTTGACGCGTGCGTCCTTGAGGGCCTCGTTGGCCTTCTCCTGCGCCTGCGCCAAGTCCTTCTGGCTGCGGTCGGCAGCAGCCAGGCCTTCAGCGATCTTCTTCTGCCGTTCTTCAAGCGCCGCATTCAGCGGCGGCCAAATGAACTTCATCGTGAACACAATCAGGATCACGAAGGAGAGCATCTGGCCGAAGAAGGTCATGTTGACGTTCATGACGTGTCCTCAACGGGTTTCGTTCATTCCTAGCGGAGCGGAGCTCCGCTGGGATCGCAAGCGCTCCCGATGGACGGAAGTGCTTGTTGTTCGGCGACATCAATCGAGCAGAAATCTGCTCAATTCATGTAAGCCGATTACTGGATGCGGGTGAGGATTTCGCTCAGCAGCGGGTTGGCGATACCGAAGTACAGCGCGATGGCCAGGCCGATGATGAACGCAGCGTCGATCAGGCCGGCCAGCAGGAACATGCGGCCCTGCAGCACCGGGATCAGCTCCGGCTGGCGCGCGGCCGATTCCAGGAACTTGGAACCCATGATGGCGATGCCAAGGCAGGCGCCCAGGGCACCCAGGCCGATGATGAGGCCGATGGCGATGGCGGTCAGGCCCTGCACGTGTGCGATGAATTCCATTGAAATCTCTCCAGCGATTGGTTGGTAAGAACGAAAGGATGAAACGAAAGGTGGGGCGATGCGACTTTAGTGACTCTCACGCGCGCCGGCGATGTAGACGACGGTGAGGATCATGAAGATGAAGGCCTGCAGCAGGATGATCAGGATGTGGAAGATGCCCCAGGCCGCGTTGGCGATCACACCCGGCACGAAGGTCACCCAGCCGCTCATCAGGCCGGCGATGAGCATGAAGACCAGCTCGCCACCGTACATGTTGCCGAACAGTCGCATGGCCAGCGAGATCGGCTTCACCAGCCACTCGATGATGTTCATGGCCAGGTTGACCGGCGCCAGCAGGATCGACAGCGGGCCATGCGCATGGAACGGCGCGGTCAGCAGTTCCTTGCCGAACCCGAAGCCACCCTTGGCGGCCAGCGCGTGGCCCAGCAGGATGAAGAACACGGTTACCGACAGCGCGGCCGGGGTGTTCAGGTCAGCCGTGGGGACCAAACGGAAATAGGTGTGATGGGCCGCTTCGGCACCGGCGATGTGGGTCACCAGGAACGACGGCAGATCCAGCGGGATCAGATCCATGGTGTTCATGAAGACCACCCACATGAAGATGGTCAGCGCCAGCGGCGTCACCGAACGGCGATCGCCGTGGAAGGTGTCCTTGACCTGACCATCGACGAACTCCATCACCAGCTCGACGAACGCCTGGCCCTTGCTGGGCACGCCGGCGGTCGCGCGACGGGCGAAGAACGAGAACCAGGCCACGAATGCCAGGCCCAGTGTCAGCGCGATCAGCCAGCTGTCGAAGTGGAACTTGCCACCGAACAACGAGGACGTGTTGTGACCCAGGTGATGGGTGATGTATTCGGTCAAGCCGCCCGAATTATTGGATTCACTCACGAAGCAACACCTTTCCGTCGAATCACATTGGCCAACACCATACCCAGCGTGGCTCCCAGAACCCCGGTGATCACCGGCAGGCCCGGAAGTCCGAACCCTGCCAACGACGCCACCAGCACCAACAGCACCACCACCCACTTGATCGCCACGCCCATCATCAGCCGCGCGAACGCGGCACCGGCCGGGGCGATTCCGCCGCCCAGCGCCACTTTCGCGGCAGCCCAGGAACCGGCGGTAATACCCAAGCCACCGACCAAGGCCCCGAGGGCATGGGTCGGCGATGTTGCCAGCCAAGCCAGCGCGACTGACGCGGAGGCGGCAGCCTGCCAGGCTGTCGCCCGCTGTGCCAGTTGCCGACCCGTATGTACGGAGTTCAGCACGTTGCGATGGCCTTGCGGGGTTGCGGGGACGGGAGTGCGGGTGACCCGTCAAGCCAACGAAGTATAGCAGCGCGTCGGTTTTACCGACAACCTCCAAAAGTCTGATTTGCCTTGGAAAAGCGGCAATCTACGCAGCCTGAGGCGTTGCAGGCCTGTAACCGGTTACGCGTGTTGATTCTCGTACCGACGGGTACAGGAACTTTCCCACCCACATCACGGTCTTGCTGTACGAGGTCTGCGCGCACGTCTTCGTCGATGCGTTGTCGCAGCCCTCGCCTGCCCCGGCCCGCGCGCCGGGGCTTCTTTTACTGGCGATCACCACAACGCGCTCGATGCACATTGCGCCGGGCCATCGTGCCGCAGCACGCGCGACGCAGATGCACGTCATCTCGCGCGTTGCATTGCCTGGCGTAGCGTTGCGCGCGGAGTCTGGCAGCCGACATGCCGATCCGGACATGACGATCTGGACACCTATCGCCCAGCGCGCCACTGGGCGCATCTGTGTGGTGTGCTGCCCGGACTTGGAAACGGGCAGCGCATTGCGTCCTTTGACGCATCTGCCTGCATCAGCGCCCTCACCGAGTGGCATGTGCCTTCACGCGATCTCACATTTGTGAATCTCCAAGTCTCAGTTCTTCACCACTCCTGCACCGCAGCGGGCGCAGCGTGTGCGCACCCGAGCCGGTAGATACCGGTCATTTGACGAAGATCGCAGGAGAGAGACCCCGATGAAAGCCCTTCCTTCCCTGGCCCTGGCAAGCCTGACCGTTGCCGTGCTGTCCGTCTTCGCCGCGCCCGCCAGCGCGCAGGACCAGGATTACGACCGTTTCACCCTGCGCCTGGGTGCGATGAACGCCGATGGCAACGGCACGGTCAAAGGCAGCGGCAACCTGGCCGGTACGCCGGTCGACTTCGCCGAGGATTTCGACTTCGGCAGCAACGAGATCTCGCCGCGCGTCGATGGCGTATTCCGCATCAGCCAGCGCAACCGCCTGATCTTCGATTACTTCCGCTACGACAAGGACAACACCCAGACCCTGGGTGAAGACATCAGCTACCAGGACACGACGATTCCCGCCGGCAGCTTTGCCAAGCTGGAAACGCGCTTCCAGCTGGCCAGCCTGATCTATGACTTCGCCGTGATCGACAACGAGCGTGTCTCGCTGGGCCTGCAGCTGGGCGCCGAGTGGGCCAAGCTGGACGGCACAGTCAGCGCCGATGGCGGTGCGGACGTGGGCAGCTTCCGCGGCAATGCCAAGGAAGACGGCGTTGCGCCGGTGGTGGGTGCGCGCCTGAGCTTCACGCCAAGCGACCGCTGGCTGATCAACGTGCAGGGCCAGTACCTGGACGCGACATGGGGTAGCTTCGACTACGACGGCAAGATCAAGCGGGCCAATGCGATCGTGGAGTACCGCGTCACCCAGAACTTTGGCGTGTTCGCCGGCTACGACTGGTTCAAGATCAACTACAACGAGTCCGGTCGCGACGCGTCCGGCGGCATCGACCTGGAGTTCAAGGGTCCGATGGCGGGTGTGACCTTCGCGTTCTAACACGCCGATGCGCGTTGGAGCCCCAGGCTTGCTTCGCAAACTTCGGGCCCCGGTTGACACGTCTCCACGCCCCCGCGCCTTTGGCGCGCCCCCTTGACGCGAGGGGGCTCCACGCTCGGCAGGTGGAGGGGTTTGTTGGAAGGCATCGACACGTGAAACAAAAAGCCCCGGCATGCCGGGGCTTTCTGTTTTCGATCAACTTGCGCGTTGGACTTGGAGCCGTCTACTGAAATCCTATCGCCATTCCCGCGAAGGCGGGAAGCCCTCGGCTTTTGCACACAGACCGAAGACACCGGTCTGCCCGCGGTCGCCGGAGCGATGGAGGGAGGTCGTGCCTACTTCTTCTTCGGGATGTACAGGTCGGTGATCGTGCCGTCGTAGACCTCGGCCGCCATGCCCACCGACTCGCTCAGGGTGGGGTGGGCGTGGATGGTGTGGCCGATGTCTTCGGCTTCTGCGCCCATCTCGATGGCCAGGCCGATCTCGGCCAGCAGGTCACCGGCATGCACGCCGACGATGCCGCCGCCGACAATGCGATGGGTGGCTTCATCGAAGATCAGCTTGGTGAAGCCTTCGGTGCGACCGATGCCGATGGCGCGGCCACTGGCCGCCCACGGGAACTTGGCCACGCCGACCTTCAACCCCTTGGCCTTGGCCTCGGTTTCGGTGACGCCGACCCAGGCGATTTCCGGGTTGGTGTAGGCGACCGACGGGACCACCCGGGCGACCCATTCCTTCTTCTCGCCGGAGGCGACTTCGGCCGCCAGCTTGCCCTCGTGCGTGGCCTTGTGGGCCAGCATCGGGTTGCCGACGATGTCGCCGATGGCAAAGATGTGCTGCACGTTGGTGCGCATCTGGTGGTCTGCGGGGATGAAGCCGCGGTCGGTCACCTGCACCCCGGCCTTTTCTGCGCCGATCTTCTTGCCGTTGGGCGAGCGGCCCACCGCGACCAGCACGCGATCCCAGGTGCCCGATTCCAACTCGGGCTTGGCGCCCTCGGTGGCAGATTCGAAGGTGACGGTGATTCCCTGCTTCTCGGCCTTGACGCCGGATGCCTTGGTCTTGAGATGGACCATGACGCCCTGCTTCTTCAGGCGATCGGCCAGCGGCTTGACCAGGTCCTTGTCGGCGCCCGGCATCAGCTGGTCCAGGAACTCGACCACGGTCACTTCACTGCCCAGGGCGCTGTACACGGTGGCCATTTCCAGGCCGATGATGCCGCCACCGACGACCAGCAGTTTCTTCGGGATGTCGGCCAGCTCCAGCGCGTCGGTGGAATCCATCACGCGCTTGTCGTCCCAGGGGAAGTTGGGCAGCTTCACTGCCTGCGAACCGGCGGCGATGATGCACTGCTCGAACCGCAGCAACTGAGTCTTGCCGTCGTCGCCGGTGATCTCGATCTCGTTGGCCGAGACGAACACGCCAGTGCCCTGCACGGTGCGGACCTTGCGCTGCTTGGCCATGCTGGCCAGCCCGCCGGTGAGCTTGCCGACTACCTTTTCCTTGTACTGGCGCAGCTTGTCCAGGTTGATCCTGGGCTTGGCGAATTCGATGCCGCATTCCTCGGCGTGCGCGGCTTCGTCGATGACGTTGGCCGAGTGCAGCAACGCCTTGGACGGGATGCAGCCGACGTTGAGGCACACGCCGCCCAGAGAGGCATAGCGCTCGATCAGCACGGTATCCAGGCCCAGGTCGGCCGCGCGGAACGCGGCGGTGTAGCCGCCGGGTCCGGAGCCGAGCACGACGATGCGGCATTCGATATCGGCGGGCTTGCCGGTGCCGGCCGCGGCCTTGGGCGCGGCGGCGGCATCAGGCTTGGCCGGCGACGGCGTCACCGGCGGCGCAGCGCGCGACGCGTCGGCCGCAACGGGTTGGGCAGCGGGTTCACCGCCACTCTCGCCTTCCAGGATCACGACTAGGTCGCCCTGGCTCAGCGAATCGCCGACCTTGACCTTGATCTCCTTGATCACGCCGGCGGCCGAAGACGGCACTTCCAGCGTGGCCTTGTCCGACTCCAGCGTGACCAGGCCCTGTTCCTTGGCGACGGTATCGCCGACGGCGACGAGCACTTCGATCACCGGCACGGCGGAGAAGTCGCCGATGTCGGGCACCTTGACCTCGATCGGGCCGCTGGCAGCGGCCTTGGCCGGCGCAGGTTGGGGGCTTTCCGGCTTGGGCGCCTCGACCTTGGTCTCGGCTTTCGGCGCTTCGGCCTTGGCCGGGGCCGCAGCCTTGCGCGCTTCGGCCGCGGCGGCTTCGCCTTCGAGCACGATCACCAGGTCGCCCTGGCTCAGCGAGTCGCCGATCTTGACCTTGATCTCCTTGACCACGCCGGCGGCCGAGGACGGCACTTCCAGCGTGGCCTTGTCCGATTCCAGCGTGACCAGGCCCTGTTCCTTGGCGACGGTGTCGCCGACGGCGACGAGGATTTCGATCACCGGCACATCGGAGAAATCGCCGATATCCGGGACTTTCACTTCAATGGTGTTTGCCATGCGCTTGGGCTCCCGGGTTACAGCAGGACCCGGCGCATGTCGCCGAGTACCTTGGCCAGATCGGCGGTGAAGCGCGCGGCGAGCGCACCATCGATGACGCGGTGGTCGTAGCTCAGCGACAGCGGCAGCAGCAGGCGCGGCTGGAAAGCCTTACCGTCCCACACCGGCTGGATCGCCGACTTGGACACGCCCAGGATCGCCACTTCCGGTGCGTTGACGATCGGCGTGAACGCCGTACCGCCAATGCCACCCAGCGAGGAGATCGAGAAGCAGCCGCCGGTCATGTCGGCCGGTCCGAGCTTGCCATCGCGCGCCTTCTTGGCCAGCTCGCCGGTCTCGGCGGCGATGTCGTTGACGCCCTTCTTGTCCACATCGCGGATCACCGGCACGACCAGGCCGCTGGGCGTGTCGGCGGCAAAGCCGATGTTGAAGTACTGCTTCAGCGTCAGGTTTTCGCCGGCGGCATCCAGCGAGGCGTTGAAGGTCGGGTACTTCTTCAGCAGCGCGGCGCTGGCCTTGATCAGGAATGCGAGCATGGTGAGCTTGACGCCGGACTTGGATTTCTCCGCCTCCTTGTTGAGCAGCACGCGCAGGTCTTCCAGATCGGTGATGTCGGCTGAATCGAACTGGGTGACGTGCGGGATCATGGCCCAGTTGCGCGCCAGGTTGGCGCCGGAGATCTTCTGGATGCGGCTGAGCGGCTTGACCTCGGTCGGGCCGAACTTGGAGAAGTCCACCTTCGGCCAGGGCAACAGGCTCAAGCCGTTGCCGCCACCGGCGGCAGCGGCCGGCGCGGCAGCGGTCGCACCGCCACCGGCCAGGGCCTTCTTGACGAAGCCCTGCACGTCTTCCTTGGTGATGCGGCCCTTGCGGGCGCTGCCGGCGACCTGCAGCAGGTCCACGCCGAGTTCGCGGGCGAACAGGCGCACGGCCGGGCTGGCGTGTGGCACCTTGTCGGGCATCACCCGCGAGGCGTCGAAGGTGACCGGCGGGGTGCTGGTCGGCGGCGACGGCGGTTCGGCCTGGCCGGAGGTCGCGCCCGAGGCAGTACGCGACTGCGACAGCGCGATCTCGCGCTGGGTCAGCTTGTCCGGGGTCGGGCTGGTGTCGACCGGCTCGACCGGCGAATCGGGTTCGACCGGCTTTGACGGCGAGGCGGCAACGGCCTTGGGCGGGGCGGCGTCGGGCTTGGCTTCGGCGGCGGCCGGCACAACGTCGGACGACGCTTCGCCGCCTTCCGGCTCGATCAGCGCGACCACGGCGCCTTCGGACAGGCTGTCGCCGACCTTGACCTTGATCTCTTTGATGACACCACCGAAGGCGGCCGGGACTTCCAGCGTGGCCTTGTCAGATTCCAGGGTAATCAACCCCTGGTCCTTCTTCACCGTGTCCCCGACGGCGACCAGCACTTCGATCACAGGCACGTCGCTGTAGTCGCCGATGTCGGGGACGCGTGCTTCCTGGGCTTGGGCCATCTTGGAGAACTCCGGTTGAATGCGGGGTGGTCGGGCCGGCCATTGTACGACCGCAAGGCCTGTCGCCAACCTTGGCCGATGGTCGAAGCCGAAATTGCGTCAAAAGAAGACGATATTTCGTCTTTGAATGGAATTTCGATATGGATCGAGACGTGAACACCGGGTGTTCACCGTCGCATCCGGACAATGCACGCCATCGTTTGCACGCCGAAGACGCTTCTCCACCGGCCATGGCTGTCAGCTCCCCCAATCGCTTCCCGCCACCCCCGGCACTGGCCGCCACGTGCGCCCTTTTCCTCGACGTGGACGGCACCCTGCTCGAATTCAGGGACGATCCTTCCGCAGTGGCCCTGCCCGAAGGTGGCCGCGATACGATCGGTGCACTGTCCGACAAGCTGGGCGGCGCCCTGGCGCTGGTCAGCGGCCGGCCGTTGGCCGAGCTGGACAAGGTGTTCATTCCCCTGGCCCTGCCCGCGGCCGGCATGCACGGCCAGGAGCTTCGCGGCGCGCCGGAGACGCCACGCATGGTGCCGGCGGCTTTGGCCGAGCTGCGTCGCCAAGCCACCGTGCTCTCGCATCGCCATCCCGGGGTGCGCGTGGAGGACAAGGGCGGCGCGATCGCACTCCACTGGCGCTCGGCCCCTTCGGCAGCCGATCCCCTGCAGGCATTGGCCCAGCGCTTTCTGCCGCAGCTGGGCGGTTATCGCCTGCAACCCGGCGACCATGTGCTGGAACTGGTGCCGGCCGATGTGGACAAGGGCCGCGCGGTGCGTAGGCTGCTGGAACAGCCCCCGTTCGCCGGCCGCACGCCGGTGTTCGTGGGCGACGACCTCACCGACGAGTACGGCTTCGAGGCGGCCAATGCCCTGGGCGGCTGGAGCGTCCTGGTCGGTCGCCGCCCCAACAGCCATGCCATGTACGCCCTTTCCGACGTGACCGCCGTGCATGCCTGGCTGCGGTCCAATCTGTAGTCCCCACCGCGACAACCCAACGGAGCATGCATGAGCCACCCGAACCTGGACATGGGCGTCATCGGCAACGGCAGTTTTGGTGCCCTCATCGACAAGCAGGCGCGTGTGGTCTGGAGCTGCATGCCGGCCTTCGATGGCGATCCGGCGTTCTGCAGCCTGCTCTCGCCCAAGGACCAGGCAGGCGGCGACTTTGCCGTTGAGCTTGAGGATTTCGAGTCCAGCGAACAGCACTACCTCACCAACACCGCGATCCTTCGCACGGTGCTGCGCGATCGTCATGGCAATGCGCTGGAAGTGATCGACTTCGCCCCGCGCTGGCGCGAGAACCAGCGCTTCTACCGGCCGGTCAGCATCATCCGCCAGATCCGCCCGCTCACCGGCAATCCGCGCATCCGCATCCGCGCCCGGCCACTGGCTGACTGGGGCGCGCGCAAGCCCGATTCGACCTGGGGCAGCAACCACGTGCGCTGGCTGCTTCCCGAATTCACCCTGCGTCTGACCACCGACGTGCCGGTGCGCTTCATCCGCGAGGAAACCGCGTTCGTGCTCAACCACCCGGTGCATCTGGTGCTGGGCGTGGACGAATCGCTGCGCCGTTCGCTGGCCGGCTACGTGCGCGAGGCGGAAGAAAACACGCGCCTGTACTGGACCGAATGGGTGCGCTACCTGTCCATCCCGCTGGACTGGCAGGACGCGGTGATCCGCAGCGCGATCACGCTCAAGCTCTGCCAGTACGAGGACAGCGGCGGCATCATCGCGGCGATGACCACCTCCATCCCGGAAGCGGCCGATACCCCGCGCAACTGGGACTACCGCTACTGCTGGCTGCGCGATGCCGCCTTCGTGGTGCGTGCGCTCAACCGACTTGGCGCGACGCGCACGATGGAGCAGTTCCTGGGCTACATCTTCA
>JBIIHJ010000121.1:0-10347 GCA_044235875.1 Pseudoxanthomonas sp. | reverse complement strand
CCAGCGCCTGGTCAAGGGCGTCGACGGCCGTCGCATCCCCGCCGCCGAGGTGCTGATCAACACGCCGGTGATCCGCGACCTGCTGCGACGCGGCCAGGTCCACGAGATGAAGCAGGCGATGGAAGACTCGCTGGAAGACGGCATGGAATCGTTCGACCAGTGCCTGTTCCGGATGGTCAAGGAAGGCAGGATCGCCCAGGAAGAAGCACTGCGCGCGGCCGACTCGCGCGACGGCCTGGCCCTCAAGTTCCGCCTGTCAGAGGGCTCCAGCGGCGAGCACGACCCGTACGCGGATCTGTATGAAAGCGGTTCGCCGCCGACGATCACCCACGGCTTCGGCTAAAATCCTGGCAGCACAGGAAAGGCCACCGCATGCGGTGGCCTTTTTCATGCGTTCGATCAAACCTCAGGCGCTGGCGGTCTCGGCCTGCGGTGCGTCGGGCTGCTGTTCCGGGCTGGCCTGGCGGAACGCCGGCAACCCCAGGCAGGCCTGCTCGATCCGGCTGATGGTGGGATAGGCCTTCATGTCCACGCCGAAGCGGCGCGCGTTGTAGACCTGCGGCACCAGGCAACAGTCGGCCATGCCCGGCGCCTCGCCATGGCAGTAGGTGCCGGTGACCAGGTCGTCGGCCAGCAGCGTCTCCATGGCCTGGAACCCCTCCGCGATCCAGTGTCGGATCCAGGCGTCGCGCTCGACCGCCGGCACCATCCATTCGGCTTCGAAGAACTGGTTCACGCGCAGGTTGTTGAGTGGATGGATGTCCGAGGCCACAAGCTGGGACAGCGCGCGCACGCGGGCGCGGTCACGCGCAGTGGCCGGCAGCAACGGCCGCTCGGGCCAGCTTTCGTCCAGGTATTCCAGGATCGCCAGTGACTGGCGCATCACCCGGCCGCCATGCAGCAGCGTGGGCACCATCTGCTGCGGGTTGAGCTTGACGTAGTCGGGGTGGTGCTGCTGGCCACCGTCGCGCACCAGATGCACCGGCACCAGGTCGTAGCTCAACCCCTTGAGGTTGAGGCCGATCCGGACCCGGTAGGCGGCGCTGGAGCGCCAGTAGGAATACAGCCGCAAAAGCTCCGCCACGCGCAGACAACCTCGATTCGGTCGGACGGCGTCGCGATGGCGACGCCCCATCCACATTGTGGAACGTGAGGAGGTTAAGGCAAAGGCTGGCGTTCGATGCGCTGTTCGATCGCACCGAAGATGGGACCTCCATCGCGCGCCCGCATCTCGATGCGCACGGTGTCGCCGAAGGACAGGAACGGCGTGGCCGGCTGGCCGTCGCGCAGGGTTTCCACCACGCGCTGTTCGGCCAGGCAGGAGGCGCCCTTGTCGGTGTCGTGGTTGGCGATCGTGCCCGAGCCGACCAGCGTGCCGGCCACCAGCGGCCGGGTGCGCGCGGCGTGCGCGACCAGTTGGGCGAAATCGAACTGCATGTCCTGCCCGGCCTCCGGCTCGCCGAACCAGGCACCGTTGAGCTGGGTCAGCATCGCCAGGTGCAGCTTGCTGCCCTGCCAGGCCTCGCCCAGTTCGTCGGGCGTCACCAGCACCGGCGACAGCGCCGAACGCGGCTTGGCCTGCAGGAAACCGAACCCCTTGGCCAGCTCGCCCGGGATCAGGTTGCGCAGGGACACATCATTGACCAGCCCGACCAGTTGGATGTGGCCCGCGGCCTGGGCCGCATCCACGCCCATCGACACATCGTCGGTGACGATCACGACCTCGGCCTCCAGATCGATGCCGTAGTCCTCGCTGACCACGCGGATCGGCTCACGCGGCCCCAGGAAGCCAGCGCTGGTGGCCTGGTACATCAGCGGATCGGTGTAGAAGGTGGCCGGCACTTCGGCGCCACGCGCCTTGCGCACGCGCTCGACGTGGGCCAGGTACGCACTGCCGTCGACGAACTCGTACGCCCGTGGCAGTGGCGCGGCCAGCTGGCTCAGGTCCAGGTCGAATTCGCCATCGGCCTGACCGTCATTGAGCGACTGCGACAAGGCCGCCAGACGCGGGGCGATGCTGGACCAATCATCCAGGGCGCGCTGCAGGGTCGGTGCGATACCGGTGGCGCGCACCGCGCGAGTCAGGTCGCGCGAGACCACGATCAGCGTGCCGTCGCGGCCGCCTTCCTTCAAAGAACCCAGTTTCATCGACGTCCTCCGCGCCCCTCCGGCGCTCGTTTCAATTGTAACGAGCGCGGCTGCCGATGGCTCAGTCTTCGCCCTGGAACGCCCCGGCGCGGTAGGTCAGCACCAGGGTGTCCCGATGCCCTGCCCCGTCCAGCGGCTGGATCGGCGTGGACTCGTGGATCACCCGCGCATCGTCCAGCAGCAGCGCCGACCATGGCTGGCCCAGCGTGAAGCGTTGGCCTTGGGTGCCGTCGGCTTCGAACACGCGCGTCTCGCCGCCCTTGATGTCGACCCGGTCGATCAGCAGCACGACCACAAAGTCCACACCGTCGCGGTGCGCGCCTTCCGGGGTCGGCCGGCCGATGCCATCGGCGGTATCGATCCGGAACTGGTGCGCTTCGACGAACCACCGCGGCTGACCACGCAGCTGTGCGAAGAGCCTGCCGAACCCTTCGATCAATCCCGACCAGGCCGGCTGCGCCAATGTCGAAGCGCTCACTGGCTCGAACCAGCGGTGCATGCCGCCATGCAGCGCGTTGTAATCCTCCGACTGCCAGTGCGCGCGGCGCGGTACCAGTTCCAGTCCGCCCGCTTCCTGCACAAAGCACGCATGGCGGCGGCGGCGGTAACGACCGCCGTCGCGCAGATAGGTATCGACGGCCAGATCGTTCCAGTCGAGGGTGAGCGCGGCGAGCGATTCGACCGTGCAGCCAGCCAGCGCGCAGACCGCATCACGGTCGATGACGGCATAGCCTTCCAGCCGCATGCGGCCAACGACCTCCGCAGCCGGCGTGAGGGGAGGAGGCGGGGAAACACTCATGACAAGGCCGTATCGTGAGAAGCGGCAGCGATGGCAGCCGCGGAACAGGCGGCAATTCTACACCGCACGATTTTTCGCCTTATGCACCATGCAGACCGGGACCGCGACGAGCATCGGCAAGGTGGCAGGCGCATTCAAGCGCCGCTTGCTGCACGCTGTGCAGCAAGCGAAAAATGCGCAAAAAAAGACCCGCCGAAGCGAGTCTTTTTCCTGTATTTGGCAGCCCCGGAAGGATTCGAACCTCCGAATGCCTGAGTCAGAGTCAGGTGCCTTACCGCTTGGCGACGGGGCTAAGAGAAAAACCGAGCGGCGATTGTACAGCCGCTCGTTGAAAAGCAGAAGCGGATCAGCGCTTGGAGAACTGCGTGGCGCGGCGTGCCTTGTGCAGGCCGACCTTCTTACGCTCGACCTCGCGGGCGTCACGGGTCATGAAGCCAGCCTTGCGCAGCTCAATCTTCAGCGTCTCGTCGTATTCGACCAGCGCGCGGGAGATGCCCAGGCGGATGGCGCCGGCCTGGCCGGTGGTGCCGCCGCCAGAGGTGGTCACCAAGAAGTCGAAGTTCTCGGTGTTGTTGGTCAGCTCCAGCGGCTGGCGCACGATCATGCGCGCGGTCTCACGGCCGAAGAACTCGTCCAGCGGACGGTCGTTGACGGTGATCTTGCCGGTGCCCTTGCGCATGAACACGCGGGCGGTGGAGGACTTGCGACGGCCAGTGCCGTAGTTCTGAGTAATAGCCATGATTAAATGTCCAGGACCTGCGGCTGCTGTGCGGCGTGCGGATGGTTGGTACCGGCGTAGACCTTCAGCTTGCGGTACATGGCGCGGCCCAGTGGGCCCTTCGGCAGCATGCCCTTCACAGCGGTCTCGATCACGCGCTCCGGATGACGGTCCAGGGCCTGCTGCAGACTCTCGGTCTTCAGGTTGCCGATGTACCCCGTGAAGCGGTGATACTTCTTGTCGGTGAGCTTCTTACCGGTCACGGTAATCTTCTCGGCGTTGATGACGATCAGATAATCGCCGGTATCAACATGCGGGGTGTAGACCGGCTTGTGCTTGCCACGCAGACGGCGTGCCAGCTCAGTGGACAGACGGCCCAGGGTCTTGCCCGAGGCGTCGACGATGAACCAGTCGCGCTGGACGGTCTCGTTCTTTGCGGTGAACGTGCTCATGAAAGAAGCTCTTTGTCTGGTCGGGCGGATTGCGCTCGGGACTTCAGGTCCCGCACGGAACTTTGCCACGCGTTGTGAAGGGTGAAACGGAAGGCGCGGAATTGTACGGGCGGGCGCCCTCACTTGCAAGCCGCCGGATCTATCTGCCTGCAATGCGCTGCCGGCGCGACTTGGCATCCCCGCTGCCGGGGAGGAACATGGCGCCACCGGCTGCCTCTGGCAGCGCCACGGCCTCCACTGCCGACATGACCGCGACCCGTACGCATTCCATCTTCGATCTGCTGCTGGCCGAAGCCCAGCATGCCCTGGAAACCACCGTGGGCAACCCGCCCGCGCACCGGCCCTACCCGGCCGCATCCACGCCGGACATCGCCCTGGACGACAACGAACGCCGCCATGCGGCTGGGCTGATGCGCATCAATCACGTCGGCGAGGTCTGCGCCCAGGCCCTGTACTCAGGCCAGGCCGCCGTCGCACGCGACCCGGAGACCCGCGCCCACCTGCGGGAAGCGGCGCAGGAAGAGACCGATCACCTGGCCTGGTGTGCCCAGCGCCTGCGCGAGCTGGACAGTCGCCCAAGCCTGTTCAATCCGCTGTGGTATTCGGGCAGCTACGCGATCGGCCTGCTGGCAGGCATGCGCGGCGATGGCTGGAACCTGGGGTTCGTGGTGGAGACCGAGCGCCAGGTCGAGGCGCACCTTGACGAGCACCTGGACATCCTGCCGCCGGCCGACCTGCGCAGCCGCGACGTGCTGCGGGTCATGAAGGCCGACGAAGCCCGCCACGCGGACAATGCCGAACAGGCCGGCGCGCGCCTGTTGCCGCCCCCGATCCAGGGGGCGATGAAGCTCGCCTCGCGTTTCATGAAGACCGTGGCCTACCGCTTGTAGGCGCGGCCCCCGCGTTCGCATCGGCCTGGGCCTCCCCCGGTTGCGAAGGAGGAGCAAAGCCTGAGCAGACAGTGGCTCCCACAGGGAGCCGTCGCCACGCTCACGAAGCGAGCTTGAGCCCGATCACCCCCGCCACGATCAGGCCGATGCAGCCCAGCCGCGCCGGGGACGCCGGCTCGGAAAACAGGACCATGCCCACCACCGCCACGCCGGTGGCGCCGATGCCGGTCCACACCGCATAGGCCGTCCCGACCGGGATGCCCTTCATCGCCTGGGTCATCAGCCACAGGCTGGCGCCGGCTGCGGCCATCGTGCCCACGCTGGGCCAGAGCCTGGTGAAGCCCTCGGTGTACTTGAGCCCCATCGCAAAGCCGATCTCGAATATCCCGGCTACCAGCAGATACACCCATGCCATCGCTTGTCTCCTCGTCTACAGATGTCGCCCGGCCGCAAAAACGAAACGGCCCGGACGTGAGCCCGGGCCGTCGTCGGCCATCTTCGTGCGTGGCATTGGCTGCCACGGGCGGGTCGTCCCGCCGTTGATGCCACAACCTTAAGTCAGTGCCGTGCAACCGGGCATGACCCTTGGCCGGGATTACTCGGCCAGGTTGCGGCCGTGGAAAAGCTCCTCGATCTCCCGGCGCACCAGGTTCTCGATCTTCATCCGCTCCTTGAACGACAGGTTGCGGGCCTTTTCCTCGAACAGGTACTGGTCCAGGTCGAACTCGGTCAGGTGCATCTTGGTGTGGAAGATGTTTTCCTGGTAGACGTTGACGTCGATCATCTCGTAGCGCGACTTGATGTTCTTGGCCATGAAGTCCTGGATCGAGTTGATCCGGTGGTCGATGTAATGCTTCTTGCCCTTGATGTCGCGGGTGAAGCCACGGACGCGGTAGTCCATGATCACGATGTCCGACTCGAAGGACTCGATCAGGTAATTGAGCGCCTTCAGCGGCGAGATCACGCCACAGGTGGCCACGTCGATGTCCGCGCGGAAAGTCGCGATACCGGCCTGCGGGTGCGTCTCCGGGTAGGTATGGACGGTGATGTGGCTCTTGTCCATGTGCGCGACGACCGCGTCGGAAATCACGCCCTTGGCGGCGGATTTGTCGATCACCGGCTCCTCGGAGATGAGGATGGTCACCGATGCACCCTGCGGATCGTAGTCCTGGCGGGCCACGTTGAGGATGTTGGCGCCAATGATCTCGGCCACATCCGTGAGGATCTGGGTCAGGCGATCGGCGTTGTATTCCTCATCGATGTACTCGATGTAGCGCTGGCGCTCGTCTTCCGAGACTGCATAGCAGACGTCGTAGATGTTGAAGCTGAGTGCCTTGGTGAGGTTGTTGAAGCCCTGCAACCTCAGGCGCGGCAGTGGTTTGACCACGGCGATGGACCTTCGCAAAGAAACGGGTGAAGTCGGGAATTATGCGGCAAATGGTCTGACGGTGAAATGACACCGCAACGCACATTGCCGCAACTGCCCCATTCAGACTAAGCTCGGGACAATCCGTTGCACTTTATGAGCTGCCATGAAAGCAGGTCTTCCCCCGAGTTTGACCCGATCCCCCGTCGGCGCTTTGATCCCAGACCTGACGACCATTGAGTCGTTTCTGTCCAACAGCCATCGCCGCCGCTATCCCGCTCGCGCCGACGTCTTCCGCCCCGGTGACCCGGCTGGCACCCTCTACTACGTCGTCAGTGGCTCGGTCAGCATCCTGGCCGAGGAAGACGAGGACCGCGAACTGGTGCTGGGTTACTTCGGCCCTGGCGAGTTCGTCGGCGAGATGGGCCTTTTCATCGAATCGGACCGCCGCGAGGTGGTGTTGCGCACCCGCACGCAGTGCGAACTTGCAGAGATCAGCTACGAACGCCTGCACCAGTTGTTCGGCGGCCAGCTGGCCTCGGACGCGGCCAAACTGCTGTTCGCCATCGGCACCCAGCTTTCGCGCCGCCTGCTGGACACCAGCCGCAAGGCCAGCCGCCTGGCGTTTCTGGATGTGACCGATCGCATCATCCGCACTCTGCACGACCTGGCCCATGAGCCCGAGGCCATGAGCCACCCGCAGGGCACCCAGATGCGCGTCTCGCGCCAGGAACTGGCCCGCCTGGTGGGCTGCTCCCGCGAAATGGCCGGGCGTGTCCTGAAGAAGCTGCAGGCCGACGGCCTGCTGCACGCACGCGGCAAGACTGTCGTGCTGTACGGCACGCGCTGAGCCTGCAAAACGGTCAGATCGGTCCATCAGGGGGTGGACCTTGGGTTCAACCACCGCTTTGGCGCCAGGATGGGTCGCCAGGCGGCACATGCTTGCAGGCAGGGTTGTGCCGATGGAATTGGGCAACGAATTCTTCTGGTTCATCCTGATCGGACTGGCCGCGCAGCTGGTGGACGGCGCGCTGGGCATGGCGTTCGGGCTGGTCTCGACCTCGATCCTGCTGGCGGTGGGCCTGCCACCGGCTTCGGTCAGTGCGGCTGTACACACCGCCAAGGTGTTCACCACCGGTGCCTCCGGCGGCAGCCATGCGCTGATGGGCAATGTCGACAGGCGCCTGCTGCTGCGCCTGGCCATTCCCGGCGTGATCGGCGGAGTCATTGGCGCCTACGTGCTCACCCAGGTACCAGGACAGCTCCTGCGGCCGGTGACCTGCGTGTACCTGCTGGTGCTGGCGGTGTTGATCCTGCGCCGGGTCATCCGCGACCGCGCGGCCGGGCCGGAAACCGCTAAGCGCGTCCAGCGCCGGGTGCCGGCCGTGGGTTTTCTGGCCGGCCTGCTCGACGCGATCGGCGGCGGTGGCTGGGGGTCGCTGTCCACATCGACCCTGCTGGCGTCCGGCAGCGCGACCCGCGCCACCATCGGCACGGTCAACCTGGCCGAGTTCGCCGTGACCCTGGCCGTCTCGCTCACTTTCGTCTTCACCATCGGCATGGCGTATGCCGACGTGGTGGCGGGCCTGGTGATTGGCGGGGTGCTGGCCTCGCCACTGGCCGCGCTGATGGTCAAGCGACTGCCGGAGCGGCTCATCCTGGGCAGCGTCGGGGTGCTGGCATTGGTGGTCAGCGCCTACCAGATCGTACTGTTCACCCACTGAGCCGGTTGCGGCTCAGTCGCTTGGCGCGCCGCCGCGACTGGCGCAGCCCCAGTTGAGGATCGGCGTTCCGGGTGGCAGCACGCTCCGGAACAGCGCCTCCCTGTCTGCCTTCGGGTTGACTACCACCGGGCGCCTGGCCGCCTTGAGCAACGGCAGGTCTGCGGTGCTGTCGCTGTAGGCCACGGCGATGTCGCCATAGCCCTGTTCGCGCAGCATCCGCATCTTCTCTTCGTGATGGCAGTGGCGACGGGCGGCCACGGCACCGAACTTCGGCCCGACCAGGGTGCCGATCACCGGCACGTCCTGGTGGGCGACGAAGGACAGGATCTCGCGCGCCAGTTCCGGCGGCGCGCCGGTCGCCACGACCACCCGATCACCCGCGGCGCGATGTGCGGTGAATACATCCAGCGCCAGTGGCAACAGCCGCGCGCGCATCTGCTCGCGATTGGCCGCCACGTAGCGGTCGATCAGCTCATCCAGATCGCGCCGGCGATGCAGGCCGAACGTCGCGATCCAGACATAGCCGGAAATCCCGCGGCGGCGCGTGGGCAGCATCGCCACCAGTGGCCCCAGCAGCGGCGTCAGCAGCAACGCCACCGCGGTACGCAGCCAACTGCGCCTGATCAGCCAAGCGAACAGGTGACTGCCCGAATCGCCGTCGTACAGCGTGTGGTCGAAGTCGAACACCACCACCGGCGCATCGGCGGCGGGCGTCGGATACGGGCCGGGGACGGTCATGCGAAGAACAGCTGGCGCAGCGCCTCGCCGGGCTCTGCCGCGCGCATGAAGGTCTCGCCGACCAGGAACGCGTGCACCCCCTGCCCGCGCATGGTGGCCACATCATCCGGCGTGACGATGCCGCTCTCGGTGACCAGGAGGCGGTCGCGCGGCACCGCCTGCTTCATCTCCAGCGTGGTCTGCAGCGAGACCTCGAAGGTGCGCAGGTTGCGGTTGTTGATGCCCAGCAGTGGCGCCGGCACCTGCAGCGCGCGCTCCAGCTCATCGATGTCATGCACTTCCACCAGCACGTCCATGCCCAGTTGCATGGCCAGATCGGCCAGCGCGACCAGCTGCTGGTCATCCAGCGCCGCCACGATCAGCAGGATGCAGTCGGCGCCCAGTACCCGCGCCTCGTACACCTGGTACGCATCGATGGTGAAATCCTTGCGCAGCACCGGCAGCGTGCAGGCCTCGCGCGCCTGCTGCAGGTAGGCATCGCTTCCCTGGAAAAAATCCTCATCGGTCAGCACCGACAGGCACGAGGCACCGCCGAATTGGTAGCTCACCGCGATGTCGGCCGGGTTGAAATCGGGCCGGATCACGCCCTTGGACGGGCTGGCCTTCTTGACCTCGGCGATCACGCCGGCTTCGCCCGAGGCGATGGTCCGGCGCAGCGCATCGGCGAACCCGCGGACCTGCGGCGCCGCGTCCACGCGCGCGATCAGGTCGGCCAGCGGCACGATGGCGCTGCGCACGGCGATTTCCTCGCGCTTGCGGGCCAGGATGGTGTCGAGGATGTCGCTCATGGTGTCCGGTGCGCGTCGCTTGGGCTGCGGCTTGAAGCGCCATTGTCGCATTGTCGTCATCGCCGGTCCTTGACCGGGCCGTCAGGCCGCGCGACCGCCGCCGTAAGCGCGTTCGACCCGGGCCACGCGCAGCTCGAAGTGGGTGTACCAGTCGCGTCGCCCGGTGGCGCGCACCGCAGCGTGTTCGGCGTGCGTACGCCAGGCCGCGATCGCCGCCTCACTGTCCCAATAAGAGACGGTGATGCCGAAGCCATCGTCACCGCGCGCCGACTCCACGCCCAGGAAACCCGGCTGCTGCCGGGCCAGGTCGACCATCCGCGTGGCGGCCTCGGCGTAACCGATAGCGTCACCGGCACTGCGGCGAGAAGAAAACACCACCGCCCAGTAAGGCGGCGCCGGCAGTGCCGCGAATTCGGCACCGGCCATGCTCATGCGCCGAGCGTGCGGGTGAAGTCCACGTACTGGCGCAGCTTGTCCGCTGCACCGCCAGCGGCAATCGCGGCGCGCGCGCGCTCGATCCCGGCCGCGATCGAATCGCTCACCCCGGCCACATACAGCGCCGCGCCGGCGTTGAACACCACGATGTCCAGCGCCGGACCGGGCTCGCCGGCCAACACTGCGTGCAGGATCGCGATCGACTCCTCGGGGCTTTCGACCTTGAGGTTGCGGCTGGCCGACATGGCGATGCCGAAATCTTCCGGGTGCAGCTCGTACTCGCGCACCT
>JBIIHJ010000417.1:0-3216 GCA_044235875.1 Pseudoxanthomonas sp. | reverse complement strand
CGGCATCCTGCACGGACAGGAAGACGAGTTGCTGCAGCGCTACGCGACCTGGTTCGATCAGCTGGTTGCTACCCGCCAGGAAGACTGGATGCGCATCGACGGCATCCGCCGGGCCTGAGCCGGCGACTGTTGCCAGCGTGGGCCCCATGTTTGAATACGGCGATGCCCGACTGCCCGCGCTGTCTTCATCCGCTGCTGACCGACCCGGCCAACGGGCAGTTGCCCGCGCGATGTCCGCACTGCGGCGCGCCGCTGGCGACCGACGCTCCGCGCGGGCCGAGTCTGGCCAGCTTCTTGCGAGCAGCGTCCCCGGCGACGTCGTCCGAGCCGACGACACCCACCAACCGAATCACTGATCCACCGCCTGCGGCATCCCCCGGTCCGCAGGACATACCGACCACACCCGACGGGGCGCCTGTGCAACCACCTGTTTCCAGCGAGACCACCTTCGACCTGCCTGCACCCGCGCCCCGGGCGCAGGCCGATGACGATGTCGATCAAGCCACGTCGCCACAGGTCGACGATGGACACGCCCTGTCCAAGATGGACATCGAAGAAGACGCGCGGCTGCACCCCGCATCGGACGGTGACACCGCCCTCGATGAGGAGGATGCGCAGGCGGCATCGGAGGCATCGGGCCCCAGCTTCGTACGCCCCACCCGCCCGGCGGCGCGGCGCGTACCGACCTGGCAATGGACTGCGCTGGCGGTGCTGGCTGGTGCGCTCGGCATCCAGATGCTGATCGCCGATCGCGCGCGGCTGGCCCAGGACGCAGTGTGGCGCCCCGTGCTCGAACAGCTCTGCGGCGCAGTGCGTTGCACGCTGCCGGCCTGGCACCAACCCCAGGCCTACACGATGCTGGCGCGCGATGTGAAGCCGGTGCCCGGCGCGCCGGGCGTGCTGCAGGTGCGCGCGAGCTTCCGCAACGATGCGCGCTGGCCGCAGCGCTGGCCGGCAGTGGCGCTGTCATTGTCCGATGCCGATGGCCGCGTGGCCGGCGCCCGCGTGCTGGTGCCCGACGATTACCTGGAGGCGAGCCAGCGCATGACCACGCTGGCACCGGGGCAAAGCGGACAGATGGCCGTGCAGGTGCGTGAACCGGCCGGCGGCGTGGTGGCCTTCACGTTCGAGTTTCGCTGAACGCGGCAGATTTTATTTTCCGCAGGTGCGCGCGTGCCGGTCACGCGCTAGACTCGCTCCCCCGCCACGTTCCGCAATCGCGTCGATCATCGGCCGGGGACTCACTTCGTCGCACACCCCGGGGACGCCTTGAACGCTGCTTCGACCCGCCAGGACGCCAGTCGTGGCACGCCCAAGTCGCCGTTGCGCGAGCATGTCGCGCAGTCCGTGCGTCGTTACCTGCGTGACCTCAACGGCTGCGATGCCGATGACGTGTACGAGATCGTCCTGCGCGAAATGGAGATCCCGTTGTTCGTCGAAGTGCTCAACCACTGCGAAGGCAACCAGAGCCGCGCCGCCGCGCTGCTGGGCATCCACCGCGCGACGCTGCGCAAGAAGCTCAAGGACTACGGGCTGGCCTGAAGGCCCGTTCGCGCCAGCAACCAGCCCGGTGCCGCCACCCTTGCGTACCAGGGCAGGAACATGCGAGGCCTGGCTGTCCGTCCTCGAGCAACGACGGCACCTCACGCAATGCGCGATGAAAGTCCGTCGCGTGCAAGCGCAGTCCGGCGGGGTGACCCTGCAACACCCCAGGCCGCTTGAAGTGAGAGCCAGTCAGTCCCGCGCGGCGCCGCCGGAGGCCGACGGCGCTGCAGGTCCAACGCGCCCGGCCTGAGCCATCGCGGCGCGCGCTAGTTCGGCATCAGCGTCCAGTAGGTTGCATAACCCAGCACCACCAGCAGCGCATACGCCCGCACGACCAGCCGGCGTCCGAAGCGGCGCTTGGCCCCACCGGCCAGGCCGGCCACCAGCAGCGCGGCCAGGACAAAGCGCAGCCCACGCGCCAGCGCCGTAAATCCCACCAACACCGGCAAGCCGATGCCGGCTGCGTGCACCTGCGCCGCGTAGAGCTTGTAGGGCGCGCCACTGAAACCGCCCAGCACCACGCCGATCGCACCCAGGGTGTCGAGCTGGGCGGCGACCCGTTCGATCATGGCCAGCGAGATCGCCGGCAGCCGGTCGAACAGCGCCAACAGTGCCGCGTTGCCGTGCAGCGACAGCATGTAGAGCAGGCCACCGCCCACCACTGCGCCGAGCATCGCGCACCCGGCCGCCTGCAGCGCCGCGCGCCGCGAGCGCAGCGCCATCGTCCCGATCCAGACATCGGGAATCACGAAGAACACCGTGGCCTCGGCAAAGCCCCAGGCCGCGGCGATCCACAGATCCCGCCCTGGCGCGCGCGCCTCCATCCGCCGATCAGGCGCCGCTGCGCGCTTGGGCTTCGCCCAGACCGCGGCGCACGCGATTGACCACCGTCAACGCACACAGCAGCGCCATCGACGCCACCACCGCATCGACCGCGCGCGCGCCGGCCCAGCCCACAGCCAGCGCGATCCCCAACGCACCGATGACGAAGGCCCGGTCGCTCTTGCCCATCGGCCCGTCGTAGCGGCGACTGGCGCCGACCATCAGTCCAAGCACGCCGGTGTACTCGGTCAGCGCCGCCAGCCAGGCCAGCGTCCACAGCAGCGTGGCGTGCACGCCGGGCACCGAGAGCAGGCTCAGGTACAGCGCCGCGTCGGCGATCACATCGCTGAGTTCGTTGTAATACGCGCCGGGCCTGGACTGCTGGCCGAACTCGCGCGCCAGCATCCCGTCAACCGCATTGAGCGCCATCCGCAACAGCATCCAGACCGGCAGCAGCGCATACCAGCCCGGCTGGGCCGGGGCCCGCCAGAACACCCACCCGGCCACCGCCAGCGAGACCAGCGCCGCGCCCAGGGTGACCATGTTGGCCGTGATCCCGGCGCGGTACAGACCTCGCACGCCAGGTCGCAGCAGATCCTGAAACCGCCCTTTCAGCGCGTAGATCGACATCCCTGTGCTTCCGTCAAGGCCCGTGTCCGGGGCGTGGGGGCCTACAATACCGCCCCCGCGCCGCTTCCCGACTGCCATCCCATGTCCTCCGATTTCCTGCCCGTGCGCCGGGCGCTGCTGTCCGTTTCCGACAAGACCGGCCTGATCGATCTGGCTCGTGCCCTGGCCGCCCGCAACGTCGAGCTGCTCTCCACCGGCGGCACCGCCAGGGCGATCCGC
>JBIIHJ010000416.1:0-3218 GCA_044235875.1 Pseudoxanthomonas sp. | reverse complement strand
ATCGACCGCCTGAAGGAACTGTTCGGCGCCGATTACGCCAACGTCCAGCCGCACAGCGGCTCGCAGGCCAACCAGGCCGTGTATTTCGCCCTGCTGCAGCCGGGCGACACGATTCTGGGCATGTCGCTGGCCCATGGCGGCCACCTGACCCACGGCGCCAAGGTCAACGCCTCGGGCAAGTTGTTCAACGCTGTCCAGTACGGTGTCAACGAGGCCGGCCTGATCGATTACGACGAAGTCGAGCGCCTGGCCCTGGAGCACAAGCCCAAGATGGTCGTGGCCGGCTTCAGCGCGTATTCGCAGGTGGTGGACTGGGCGCGCTTCCGCGCCATCGCCGACAAGGTCGGTGCGTATCTGTTCGTGGACATGGCGCACGTGGCCGGCCTGGTCGCCGCAGGGGTCTACCCGAGCCCGCTGGACCATGCACACGTGGTCACCTCGACCACCCACAAGACCCTGCGCGGCCCGCGCGGCGGCATCATCATCGCCAAGGGCGCCGGCGAAGAGATCGAGAAGAAGCTGCAGTCGATCGTGTTTCCCGGCATCCAGGGCGGCCCGCTGATGCATGTGATCGCGGCCAAGGCCGTGGCTTTCAAGGAGGCGCTGGAGCCGGAGTTCAAGGCCTATCAGCAGCAGGTGGTCAAGAACGCCCAGGCCTTGGCCAACACGCTGATCGCGCGGGGTTACAAGATCGTTTCCGGCGGCACCCAGAACCACCTGATGCTGGTGGACATGATCGGCAAGGACGTCTCCGGCAAGGATGCGGAGGCCGCGCTGGGCAAGGCGCACATCACCACCAACAAGAACTCGGTGCCGGGCGACCCGCGCTCGCCGTTCGTGACCTCGGGCCTGCGCCTGGGCACGCCGGCCATCACCACGCGCGGTTACCTGGAGGCCGATACGATCGAACTGGCCAACTGGATCGCTGACGTGCTGGATGCGCCGGCCGACGAGGCGGTGATCGCCAAGGTGCGCGAGGCAGTGACCGCGCAGTGCAAGCAGTTCCCGGTCTACGGATGAATCGATGCTGGTTGGTTGGCGCAGGTATCAGCCTGTTGGCAGGCTGCAGCACCGTTCCAGCTGAAACCTCGGTCCGGAAAGATTCCTGGCAGTGGAATCTCCCGGATGATCCGTTCACTTGTCCATCCGGTTCGATCAAGCGGGTCGTGGCCCAAACCTATGGGGAGCTGCGTACACAGTTGAAGGATCCGCAGCGTCGCTGGTCGAAAGAGTCACCTGGTGACTATGTGCCTGCGCGCCTTGATTACTTGCCGGCCATGCGCTATCCGCAAGAGATGCGCGGCGATTTCAAGTCGGGATTCGTCCTGATGCTGGTGAATATCGACGATGCCGGCAGGGTGGTGGACAGCAAAGTGGCGTGTTCAACCGATCCACGTTTCGAAGCGGTTGCAATCCAGGCGGCAGGTTCGTCCCGCTATCGTCCTTCCACGCTCAACGGAAATCCTGTTCCGGATTTTGCGATGCAGCCTTTTTCCTTCTCGCCTTAAGCCTGGATCCGGATCATGCATTGCCCCTTCTGCCAGAACAGCGACACCCGCGTCATCGATTCGCGCGTGTCCGAAGACGGGGCGACCATCCGCAGGCGCCGCGAGTGCGAAGCCTGCGGCGAGCGCTTCAGCACGCTGGAAACCATCGAACTCAAGCTGCCGGCGGTGATCAAGTCCGACGGCCGGCGTGACATCTTCGACGCCCGCAAGCTGCGCCAGAGCTTCGACCGTGCCCTGCACAAGCGCGCGGTATCCGAAGAGCAGATCGAAGCCTCGGTGCGCGCGGTGATCCAGCAGTTGCGTCGTACCACCGAGCGCGAGCTGCCTTCGCGCCGGGTGGGTGAGTTCGTCATGGCCGAGCTGCGCAAGCTGGATCATGTGGCCTTCGTGCGCTATGCCTCGGTATATCGCAGCTTCGAGGACGTGGCCGATTTCCGTGAGGAACTCGACCGGCTGGAGCGCGACCTGCCCGGCGAGGGCCAGTTGCCGCTGCTGGGCGGCGAAGTGCTGCCGTTCGGCAAGCCGGGCGACAAGACCAAGAAGCGTTGAGCCACGCCGCTGTGCAGATCGCACCGCTCTGCGATCACCCACGCCACCTGGCCACGCTGGCCCAGGCGCATGTACAGGCTTTCGGCGGATTGCTGCCGGAGTGGACGGTGGACCAGGCGCGGGCCGAGCTGGCCTCGCATGACGCGCCTGACGGCATTCCGACCACCTGGCTGGCGCTGGATGGCAATGACTGGCTTGGTTCGGTCAGCCTGCTGGCCAATGACGATGCACGCATCGACCAGTACACCCCATGGCTGGCCTCACTCTACGTGCGCCCGGACGCGCGTGCTTCCGGCACCGGCGCGGCACTGGTCAGGCACTGCGTGCAGGCGGCCGCCGCGCTGGGCGTGTCGCGCCTGCATCTGTACTGTCAGGATGCGCTGGTGCCTTACTACACGCGCCTGGGCTGGAGCCCCTGCGACCGTCTGCCGCTGGGACCGCTGCACGTCGTGGTGATGGCGATCGAACCGGGAGCTGCCCATGTCTGAGTTTTCCGCCACCGATCACGCCCACATGGCCCGCGCCCTGCGCCTGGCCGAGCGCGGCGCCTGGACCACCAAGCCCAATCCGCTGGTCGGCTGCGTGATCGCACACGGCGAGGAGGTCGTCGGCGAGGGTTTCCATCAATTCGCGGGCCAGCCGCATGCTGAAGTGTTCGCGCTGCGCCAGGCCGGCGAACGTGCCCATGGCGCCACCGCCTACGTGACCCTGGAGCCATGCGCGCATACCGGGCGCACCGGTCCCTGCGCCGACGCCCTGGTCGCTGCCGGTGTCAGCCGGGTGGTCGCGGCGATGCGCGATCCGTTCCCCCAGGTGGACGGCGCCGGCTTCGAACGCCTGCAGGCGGCCGGCATCGCGGTACAGGTCGGGCTGCTGGAAGCGCAGGTGCGCGAACTCAACCGGGGTTTCATCTCGCACGTGGTCCGCGGCAGGCCATGGGTCAGGGTGAAGCTGGGCGCCAGCGTCGATGGCCGCACCGCGATGGCCAGCGGCCAATCCAAATGGATCACCGGCGCGGCCGCGCGCGCCGACGTGCAGCGCTGGCGCGCGCGGGCCGGGGCGATCCTGACCGGCGCGCGCACGGTGATCGCCGACGACCCGTCGCTGACCGCACGGCCGGAAGAAGACGGGCCTTTCGTACCGCCGGTACGCGTGGTCCTC
>JBIIHJ010000415.1:0-3220 GCA_044235875.1 Pseudoxanthomonas sp. | reverse complement strand
GTATTCCAGCCCGTGACGTTCCAGCAGCGCGGTGATCTCCGCTTCCAGCTTCGGCGCATCCCAGTGCGGGTTGTAGCGCAGGTTGAACAGCACCTGCAGCTCGCCCGGGATCACGTTGCTGACGCCTGTGCCGGCATGGATGTTGGACACCTGCAGGCTGGTCGGTGGGAAGCTTTCAAAGCCGTCGTCCCAGTGGCGCGCGGTCAGCTCGGCCAATGCCGCGGCGGCCTGGTGGATGGGATTGCGTGCCTTGTGCGGATAGGCGACGTGGCCCTGCACACCCTTGACCTCGAGCGTGCCGGTCAGGCTGCCGCGGCGGCCGACGCGCAGCAGGTCGCCCAGCGTGACGGTGGAGGATGGCTCGCCGGTGATGCACCAGTCGATGCCCTGCCCGCGTTCGGCGAAGACCTTGGCGACATGGCGCACGCCATCGATGGCATCGCCTTCCTCGTCGCTGGTGACCAGCACTGCCAGCGTGCCGGGATGATCCGGATGGGCGGCGACGTACTGCTCGGCGGCGATCACGAACGCGGCCACGCTGCCCTTCATGTCGGCCGTGCCGCGCCCATAGAGATTGCCGTCGCGCACCTGCGGCTTGAACGGATCGCTGGTCCAGGCCTCGATCGGACCGGTCGGGACCACGTCGGTGTGGCCCAGCAGCACCAGCACCGGCGCCCCACTGCCATGCGTGGCCCACAGGTTGTCGACTTCGCCGAAACGCAGGTGCTCGCAGGCGAAACCTGCGGCCTGCAGGCGCGAGGCGATCAGCGCCTGGCAACCGGCGTCATCGGGCGTGATCGAAGCGCGCGAGACCAGGTCACAGGTCAGGGCAATGACGTCATTCATGGGGATGCGGATCAACCAAATGGCCCCACAGGATACGACGCAGCCGCTTCATCCACCTGTCGCGCGGAGCGTGCGGCAATCCCCTTTAGAGGCGCCGCTGCGCTGCGGACGGATCTTGGGTGAGGCTCCAGCGGAGCGAGCTCCGCTCTACGGGACGGACCATGGGGGAGGCTCCAGCGGAGCGAGCTCCGCTCTACAGGACGGATCTTGGGGCGAGGCCCCAGCGGAGCGAGCTCCGCTCTACAGTACGGATCATGGGGTAGGCCCGCAGCGGAGCGAGCTCCGCTCTACAGGACGGATCTTGGGGTGAGGCTCCAGCGGAGCGAGTTCCGCTCTACAGGACGGATCGTGGGTGAGGCTCCAGCGGAGCGAGCTCCGCTCTACGTGACGGACCATGGAGGAGGCCCCAGCGGAGCGAGCTCCGCTCTACGGGACCTCGGGGCGTTATTTCCCGAAACGGGCCTTGAAGCCGTTGTCGGAAAATCCCTGGCTCAGCGTGCCGTCGTCGGTGATTACCAGCGGACGCTTGATCAGTTGCGGATGCTCACGCAGCAGCAGCTTCCATTCGGCATCGCTGCCGGGCGTCTTGCGGTTGTCCGGCAGCTGACGCCAGGTGGTGGAGGACTTGTTGACCAGCGCAGCGAAACCGCCAGCCTTGCCGGCCCACTCCACCAGCGTCTCGGGCGTGGGCGTGTGGTCGCGGTAATCGACGAAGGTGTGGGCGACACCGAAACGGTCCAGCCATTTGGTGGCCTTCTTGCAGGTGTCGCAGTTCTTGAGTCCGTAGATCGTGGTGGTCATGCGCGGTCCGGTCAGGCAAGACCGCCGCAGGAAAGCGGCGGCCTGGCGCGGTCAGCGCAGCGGATGCGCCTTGACGCCTTCGTTGGTGATCTTCACCGGCAGGATGTGGCCCTGCGCGTCGAAGACCATGCGATCAATGGCGACCTGCCGATGGTTGCCATCGGTGTCGCCCAGCGGGTGACGATGGTAGACGATGTACCACTGGTCGTCGTCGCCGCGAAAAATGGAATTGTGGCCGGCGCCGGTGGCGATCTTGGGATCCTGCTGCAGGATCTTGCCGATGCGCTTGAACGGACCGGTCGGCGAATCGCCGATGGCGTAGGCCACCGAGTAGTCCGGGCCGGTCCAGCCGCCTTCGGACCACATGTAGTAGTACTTGCCGTTGCGCTTGAACATCAGCGAGCCCTCAACGTACTCCGGGGCCGGGGTGATCTCCTTGAACACCGTGCCATCGGCCATCGGCACCACGCCGGTGAAGTCGTCCTTGAGCTTGACGATGTTGGCGTGCTTCCAACCGCCGTAGATCATGTACCAGGTGCCGTCGTCGTCCTTGAACACGAACTGGTCGATCGGCTGGGCGCCGTTGTGGAACTTGCCGACCAGCGGCTTGCCGATCAGGTCGCGGTACGGGCCATCGGGCCTGTCGGCCACGGCCACGCCGATGCCACCGACCTGATCGTCGTTCTTGATGTCGTTGGCGGCGAAGAAGAAGTAGTACTTGCCGCCGTTCTCCACCACCGCCGGCGCCCACATCGCCTCTTTGGCCCAGGCAATGGCGTCGATCTTCAGCACGCCCGGATGCTTGGTCCAGGTCACCAGGTCTTTGGAGGAGAACGCATCGAACCGGGTCTGTTCGGCGTAGCGCACCGAGGTGGTTGGGAAGATCCAGTAGGCGTTGTCGAACACCGCGGCTTCCGGATCGGCATACCAGCCGGGAAACACCGGATTGCCCGCCGTCCTGGCCGCCGGCTGCGCGGCCGTGGCCGCCAGTGCGCCCACGGCCATTGCCACCGCCAATGCCACTGTTTTGATCGTCCTGCCCTGCATGTGCCGCTCCCGACATGAATGGTCACGGCGAGTCTAAAACGATTTAGATCGATCCAGTCACGGATGGACGTGACGGAGCGCGCAGCGCGCGCATCGTTTCGGCAGCGCACACAGACCAGGGGCCGCAAGCGCGGCCCCTGGCATCAAACCCCAGAACGCCCGACGCTCAGTCGGCCAGGCCGCGCAGCAGGTCGTTGACGCTGGTCTTGCTGCGGGTCTTTTCGTCGACCTGCTTGACGATGACCGCCGCATAGAGCGAATGCGATCCATCCTTGGCCGGCAGCGAGCCGGAGACCACCACGCTGCCCGGCGGCACGTAGCCGTAACTGACCTCGCCGGTGGCGCGGTTGTAGATGCGGGTGGACTGGCTCAGGAACACGCCCATGCCGATCACGCTGTGGTGGCCGACGATCACGCCTTCGACCACTTCCGAACGCGCGCCGATGAAGCAGTGGTCCTCGATGATCGTGGGCGAAGCCTGCAGCGGTTCCAGCACGCCGCCGATCCCGGCGCCGCCGGACAGGTG
>JBIIHJ010000414.1:0-3223 GCA_044235875.1 Pseudoxanthomonas sp. | reverse complement strand
GTTGGCCTCGGCGCCGGAGTTGCACAGGAACGCGCGGCTGGCGAAGCGCGAGGCCTCCACCAGCTCCTGCGACAGGCGCAGCGGCGGCTCGCTGTAGAAGATGTTGCTGGTGTGCCAGAGCTTGCCGGCCTGCTCGACCAGCGCGGCAACCAGGTCAGGATCGTTGTGACCCAGCCCGCACACGGCGATGCCGGCCGACAGGTCCACGTACTCGCGGCCTTCGCTGTCCCACACGCGCACGCCGCGGCCTCGCTCCAGCACCAGTTCGCGCTGGCGATACACGCTCAGCGTGTACTGCTTGGCGGAGGCGATGAGGTCGGATGCGGCGGTCATGACGGCGAACCTTGGTGGGAGGGAAGCCATCCATTGTCGCGCATCGGTGCGGCCAGCGTGCGGGGTCGGCGCGCCCTCACGCCGCCAGCGCCTACGCGCCTGGGTGAATCTTGCCGCCGGCGCATCGGCGGCTCGTTGGCCGACCAGCGCTACGGTGTCGGCATCGACCCGCTCACCCCGGAACTCACCCGGAAGCCGCCATCGCCTGCATGGTCCGATTCAGGGCGCACAGCCCGGCTGGTCCGGACGCGGCCGGATGCCGTCGTCGGCGCGCATCGGCGGATCGCATGTCAGGCGCGGGGCCGTCGTCACCGCGTCGCGCAACAGCTTGCCCTGGGCCGACCAGGTCTGCACGGCGAAACGATCGATGCGGGGTGCATCCCCGGAGGGCGTCTGCAGGGTCACCACATCGCGCGCGCCGAGCACGCCTTCTGGCATGTCGACCAGCGGCCCCGGATCGTGCGGCGCCACCCCGGCCGCGGCCGGCGGCAACACGTAGAAGACGAAGCCATCATCGGTCGGTTTCCACGACAGCGAGCGGCGCTGCGCGCGCTGGAAGCGCTGCATCACCACCCGCCGCGGCGCGATGCCCGGCGCGCGCGCCAGATCCTCGGCCAGCAACGGCGCGGATTTCTTGTCCAAGTCGTGCACCGCCCAGGCCAGCAGCGCGCAACCGCCCTGCCCCGCCTGTTCGGCGCGCGTGGCCAGCAGCATGCGCAGTGCGGGCACGGGATGGCGGCCGACCAGTTCCGAGGGCATCCACGCCGTGATCCGCATCCCGGCCGGCGCGTAATGGCCGAAGAACCGGCGCTCGGCAAAGGCGCGGAATGCCGATGTCGGCGGACCGAACTTGTAGGGATGCATCACCGGGATGGACTGCCCCGTGCAGCCGGGCATGCGCGCCACGAACTGCGCGGTCGCCCGCCACGGCTCGTTGCGTTCGACCAAGCGCCCGCCGATCAACCACAGGTTGCCGGCCACCGACAGCGCCAGCAGCGCGGCCAGTGCGTGGCTGGTGCGCGACCCCAGCCTCGGACCGGCCGCGTCGTAGAGCCAGGCCAGCAACGCGCAGATGAAGGGCAAGCCGGTCAGCACATTGCGCGCCGAATACGAAGGCGCCAGCAGACAGCTCACCAGCACGCCGCTGGCGATCATCCCCACCAGCACGAACAGCGACAGCCGCGCGGCGGCACGCCCCGCATCGGGCACCTGCGCAGCCAACGCGCCGCGTCCGCGACGCCAGCGCAACGACAGCGCGGCGATGCCCAGCAGCGTCAGCGTCCAACCCGAAGCGGCGGTGGCCAGATGCTTCTTGGCGATACTGGTCTGGTCCCAGAAGAAGCGCGCATCGGCGCGATACCAGGTCCGGTCCACATCCTGGGCCGTCGCCTGCAGCAGCAGCCAGGTGTAGCCGCCGACGGCGGCCAGGATCAGCAGTCCGGCCGCGATCACCGGCGCGCGCAGGCGCGGCACCGCCAGCAGCCACGCCAGGACCATCCCGGTGAGCAGCAGCAGATAGAAGTGGATGAAGCTGCCGGCCAGTCCCAGCGCAAACAACGCGACGAACGCACCTACCGGGAACGGCCCGGTCGCGGTCGTGCGTTCGCGCAGGCGCAGGGCCAGCCCCAGCAATCCGGACGCGACCAGGATCGAGACGCCATAACTGCGCGCGTTCTGCGACTGCTCGAAAAAGAAGAACGAACTGGCCGCCACCGCCAGCGCATACCCCAGCGCCGCGGGCGTGAAGCGGCGCCACAGCACTCGCGCGGTCAGCAGCAGCCCCAGCACCGCACAGATCGCGCTGGGCAGACGCAGCCAGGCCTCGGACGATACGCCCAACCGGCTCCAGCCATGCAGCAGCATGTAGTACAACGGTGGATGCACGTCGGTCAGCGCCCGCCGCCATACGCCGGCCAGGCCATCGTCGCCGCCGATGACGAACACCGTGAACAGCTCATCGGCCCAGAAGTTGCTCTGGCCCAGGCCGACGAAGGCGAACACGCAGGCCACCAGCGCGATCAAGGCATAGGCGAGCGCAGGCCAGCGAACGGGAAGGACGGCGGAAGGCGATGACGGCATGGGGCAAGATGCAAGGCAGTTCGGGACGGTGGCAGCCGCTTGTCGTCCCTCGACGCCGCAGGCCGGCGCGCATCATACGGCCGGCGCGCGCGTCACGCCCGGCACCGCTTCTTTCCCACCCACCGCCGCGGCCGCCTCCCTATCGGCGGCACGCGTTCTCCGAAGCCGGCCGGCCTGTCAGCCGAAGCCGTGTGGCACGAAGCGGCTGGTATCGGTGGTGATCAGACCGGTGTCTTCGCGAATCCCCAGGCCCACCGCCTCATCGCCAACCAGCCATGTCCCCAGCAGCGCATGCCCTCCAGCGTGTGCGAACAGCGGCGCCTGCGCCTGGTAGACATAGCCTGCCTCGACCGGGACCAGCCCGGGCGCGGCCACGAACACCCCCTCGCCCTCGCGGCCGAAGCGCGGCTTGGCGACGATGGGGCCATCGATGTCGCCAGGCTCATGGGACGCCGTCAGCAGGTTGGGATGTCCGGGGAACCGGCGCCACAGCAGCGGCAGCAGCGATTTGTTCGACAGCACCTGCTTCCACGCCGGCTCGATCCAGCGTGTATCGCGCGCGGCCAAGTGCACGGCGAACGGCTCGTCCACCAACCACTCCCACGGATACAGCTTGAAGACGTGCGCGATGGCGGCATCGTCCAGATCGCGGAAGCGCCCCTTCCAGCCTACCTGCGAGATGTCCAGCAATACGGTCTCAAAGCCGGCCTGCGCACAGGTGTCGCGCAGGTAATCCACCGTCACCAGGTCTTCAGGCGCGTCGAGGCACCCGGCAAAATGCACGCGCGCGCCGGCAGGCAGCAGCCGCGGC
>JBIIHJ010000119.1:0-10471 GCA_044235875.1 Pseudoxanthomonas sp. | reverse complement strand
GGAAGCCTTCGGGCAGACGCGCATCCTGCCAGTGCAGGCGCAGCAGGCGGTGGGCCAGCCCGTGGAACGTGCCGATCCACATGCCGCGGCCGCCGTTGCGCAACTGCGCATCGGTGCGGTGGCGCATCTCGGCCGCGGCCTTGTTGGTGAAGGTCACCGCCAGGATGCCGTGCGTGGGCACCCCGTGGACCTCGTTCAGCCAGGCAATGCGGTGGGTGAGCACCCGCGTCTTGCCCGAGCCGGCACCGGCCAGGACCAGGTAATGCCCCGGAGGGGCGGACACGGCCTCGCGCTGGGCCGGATTCAGATCATCGATCAGGTGGGAGACATCCATTGCCCACCCATTCTACCGGGCCACAGCGCTTGGCCCCTTTCTTTCGCGCAGCGAAGGGGAGGCTGGGAGCGGTCGGTCCTCGCGTAGCGCTTCAGCGGCTCGTGGGCGCACCGTCAGAGCAGCGCGAGGCAACGGCACCCCTCCTCGGTTTTCCCCTGCTGCGCAAGGGGGAGGCCAAGCGGCCAACCGCGCGGAGCCGCGCGCGGCTTCACCGGTCCGGCCGCGCGCGGGACCGCGCAGTGTCAGGGCCGTAGACGCCCGGCGCCATGCGCGGCTGAGGCCTCGGCGCCCACGCGGCCGCGCTGGAAGGCCGCCACCATCGGCGAGGCCATGACCGTGGTCACCAGGGTCATGCCGAACAGCAGGGTGAACAGGTCCGGGCCGATCACGCCGCTGTCTAGGCCGATCTTCATCACCACCAGTTCCATCAGGCCGCGGGCGTTCATCAGCGAGCCCACCGTCAGGCTGTCGCGCCAGTCGTGCCCGCTCAGGCGCGCGCCCAGCGTGCAGCCGACCAGCTTGCCAACCACCGCCACGCCGATCACCAGGACGAAACCGGTCACGCCGGCCCCGGCAAAGGCCTTGGCGCTGGTGGCCTGGCCCGCCAGGGCGAACAGCACCGGCATCAGCAGGGTGATGGCCAGCGGTTCGATGCGGCCGGCCAGGTGTTCGAGCAGGCGGTCCTCGCGCGGCAGGCACATGCCGAACAGGAATGCCCCGAAGATGGCATGCAGGCCGATCCATTCGGCGGCCGCTGCGCAGGCGAGGAGGCCGACCAGCACCCACACCAGCGCCGTCGGCGCGAAACTGCCATCGCTGGCGCGCGGCATCAGCAAGCGGGCGTAGACCGGGCGCAGCAGGCCGAACACCGCGCCGACCAGCACCAGCGCACCGACCGCGGTGAAACCCACGCCGCCGTGCGTGTTGCCGCCGGTCAGGGTGAGCACCACCGCCAGGAACAGCCACACCGTCGCGTCATCGATCACCGCCGCGCCCAGCGCCAGGCGGCCGGCCGGCGTGCGGGTCATGTTGCGGTCCTTGAGGATGCGCGCCAGCACCGGGAAAGCCGTCACCGACATCGCCGCGGAAATGAACAACGCGAACGGCCAGAAGCCGATCCCCGCCGGCGCAAAGCGCGGGAACAGCCACGGCGCCGCGGCCAGGCCCAGGACCAGCGGCAGGACGATGCCGGACAGGCCCACCGAGAACGCAGAGCGCACCTGCGCCTTGGTGCCCTCCGGCGCGCGCAACTCCACGCCAACGATGAACATGAAAAGCACCACACCCAGGTTGGCCAGGCCCGACAGCGGCGGCAGGCTCTCCTTGGCAAACAGCGTGTGGTGCAGCTCCGGCCACCAGGCGCCGAAGGCGATCGGCCCCAGCAGCAGGCCGGCGGCCATTTCGCCGATCACCGGCGGCTGGCCGAAGCGCTGCAGCAGCTTGCCGCACAGGCGCGCTGCGCCCAGGATCACGGCCAACTGCACCAGCAACAGCGTGGTGGGATTCATCGGGTCACTCCTTCCATTGGATGTGGTCCAGCCGCACAGACCCTGTCGATTCAGGCCATCGGGCCCGGTCGTGCGGGGACGGCCGCCGGGCAGTAGCGGCGCAGATATTCCATGTGCGCCGGCAGTTTTTCAACGACGTCCGACACGCGTTTGCCAATCCCGTCGAGGAAATGCCGCAGTTCCGTATCGCCCATCAGGTCCGGCGCCGGATGGCGGTGCAGCGGCGTGATGCCCTGGCCCAGCATCACCTGGATCCAGGAATTCTCGGCGAACAGTTCGCCGGGCACGTGGAACACCGTACCGGTCTGGCGGAACAGGTCGATGCGGTGCTGTAGCGTTGCTGGCAGTTCCATGTTGGCCACGTATTCCCAATACGGCGTGTCGCGCCGCTCGGTGGCGTGGTAATGCAGCACCACGAAGTCGCGCACGTGCTGCAGCTCGTCGTTGAGTTGGGCGTTGTACTCGTCGACCGCCACCTGGGTGATGACCTGCGGGAAGGACCGCAACAGGTTGACGATGCCGCGCTGGATCAGGTGGATGGTGGTCGATTCCAGCGGCTCGATGAAGCTGCCCGCCAGCCCCAGCGCCACGCAGTTCTTCTCCCAGCACTTGACCCGACGCCCGGGGCGGAAGCGCACCGGCCACGGGTCCTTGATCACCTCGCCCTCGACGCTGGCCAGGAACTCGGCCTTGGCCTGGTCATCGCTCATGTGCCTGCTGGAGTACACGATGCCGTTGCCGACCCGGTGCTGCAGCGGAATCCGCCATTGCCAGCCGGCCTTGCCGGCGATCGCGCGCGTGTAGGGCACCGCATCGCGCACCGCCGTGGTCTGCATCGCGATGGCGCGATCGTTGAGCAGCCAGTGCGACCAGTCCTCGAATTCCACGCCGAGGGTCTGCCCGATCAGCAGCGCGCGGAAGCCGGTGCAGTCGATGAACAGATCGCCCTCGATCACTTCGCCGCGCTCCAGCCGCAGCGCGGTGATGTTGCCGCTGGCCGCGTCGGTGAGCACCTCGACGATCCTGCCCTCGATGCGCTGACCGCCATGTGCTTCGCTCAGGGCCCGCAGGAAGCGCGCGTAATAGCTCGCATCGAGGTGGTAGGCGTAGTTCATGTGATGGCCGGGCACGTGCGCGAAGCGATCGGCCAGTGCGGCCTTGAGCTCGATGCAGTAATCGTCGTAGCTGCCGGCCAGCCCACGCTCGCGCCCCTTCAACCAGAAATGCTGGAACCCGGCGCTCCAGTGATCCTGGCCGGTGGTGCCGAAGGAGTGGATGTAGCGATGCTGCTGCGTGCGCCAGTTCTCGAACGAGATCCCCAGCTTGATGGTGCCCTGGGTGGCGGCCATGAACTGGCGCTCGTCGATACCCAGCAGGCGATGGAAGGTGGCCAGCGAAGGAATGGTCGCCTCACCCACGCCGACGGTGCCGATGTCTTCGGATTCGATCAGCGTCACCTGCACGACCTTGCCGAGCACGCGGGAGAGGGCGGCGGCGGCCATCCAGCCGGCGGTGCCACCACCGGCGATGACCACGCGCCTGATCGGCCTCGCTTGGGAGATGTCGCTCATGCTGCAGAGTCCTCGTGGGCCGTCAGCGGTTGAGCCGCTGCAGCAGGCGCGCGCGCAGTTCGCGTGCGCGGGTTTCGTCCATCGGCGCCAGTGCGCCGCGGGCATCGGGCGCGATGTGCGCGGCGGTGTCATCGTCGGCGTCGAACACGTAGTGGCGGAACACCTCGCGCCAGTGCTCGCGCTCGTGCGCCGGCAGGTCGCGCACGCTCAGCAGCGCCATCATCAACGCATTCATCGGCGAATCCATGTGCGCCGGCGACTGCCGCCACCAGTAATTCACCAGGATGTTGAACGGCGCCAGGCCTTCCATGTGGTGCCACCACAGCGAGGGAATCAGCACGGCGTCACCTGGCTCCAGCACCGCGACCTGTGCGTGCTCCAGCGCCTGCGCGAAGCGCGGATGCTGCTCCAGGTCCGGCTCGGCGAAATCCACCAGGCTCACCGCCTGCCCGGCCGGCGTGCGGTCCAGCGGACCGATGTACAGGTTGCGCAGCTGCTCGGGCGGGAACAGCGTCACCCGACGCCGGCCCGCCACCACGCAGGCGATGTTGTCGGGCACGTCCTGGTGCGCGGCGATGCGCGTGCGATTGCCGATCCAGATGCTGGCCAGCGGCATGTGCGCGCCAAGATCCAGGTCGTTTTCCGCGCGGAAGCCGGGCAGCCAGGTATCGATGGTCGTCGAGCCGACGTAGATCGCCGGTGGCGTCGCCTCGTCCTGGTAGTTGAGCAAGGTGTCCAGCACCACCGGCAACGGCACGCGCTCCTGGCGGAAATTGAAGCCCTGCTGGTCCTGCGTGTAGAAGAAACGGCCGCCAGATTCCGGCGCCGCCACCGTGGCCACCACCGGATCGGGCCGGGCGAACCGGCGCAGGTAGTCCACCGCTGCCTGCGCCGACACCGCGCCGGCCTGGGCCATCGGCCACGCCTTGACCAGGCCACGCAGCACCAGCGGACGACCCGCCGCCAGCAGCGCCGGGTCCAGCGCGTCGGGCGTCAGGCCATGACGCTCCTCGATCGGCGCGGCATCAGTGTGCTGCCGCATGGTCCTGCTCGATGCGGCCGATCAGGTCGCGCAGATGCGACAGCGAAGCCACCGCCATGAAGATCGGTTCCAGATAACCGGCCTGCGCCAACGCATGCAGTGCCTGGGCATCCAGCGCGCGCAGGCGCTCCTCATGGATGATGTAGCAGCCGGTCAGGCGCCCGCCCTGCCCGCCGGACAGCTTGATGTCCAGCACGAAGGATTCCAGCAACTCATGCGCAAGCAATGCCTCGATGAAGGCGGCATTGCCTGCCAGCCCCTCGTTCAGCGTGCGCAGCACCGAGGTGATGTGCTGCAGCAACGGCGTATGTCCGCCATGCTCGAGGAACAGCGGCTCGCCGGCCGGATCCACGCGCGGATGGTCCAGGTCCACATGCAGCAGCGGCTCGCCCTGCACATCGTGGCCGATCGCGAACGGCTGGCGCTCGATCGCCAGCGGCAGGTAATGCGCATCCCAACCGTCACCGCGCAGGAACAGGTTCTGACCCGGTTGCAGCCCCAACAGCGCCAGGGGATGGAACGTGCCCTGGGCATCCTTCTGGAAGACGATCGGGTAGTAGGCCTGGAGCGCGCGGAATTCGGCGGGGAAGGTCACCGCCGACATCACTTCGTCGCCCAGGCCGGCACCACGCCGGGTGCTGACGCGCAGGTCGCGATGGTCGATGTTGTTGAGCAGAGCGTGACGCGGCATCGGAAGATCCTGGATCAAAGACGAGGCAGCCCGTGGGCCTTGATGTGGTCCACCAGCGCGCGGTGCGTGGGCAGGGCCGGCAGCATGCGCTGGGTCAAGGCCGCACTTTCGGCGAAACACGCCTCGGCAGCCAGAAGACTTTCGGCCAAGCGCGCCGGACGCGGCTGCGGGCGCGCACCCATGCCATAGAGGATGTATTGCCAGCTGGCCGACGGAAAGATCTCCTCGCTGCGCGGAAAATCACTGCGCGAGGGCGCCTGGTGCTGCCAGAGCTGCAGCAGCTCGCGCAGCCGCTGGGGGATCGTGTCCTCGCGCCGATGCGCCTGCCAGTACGGCGTCTGCCGATGGCTGAGCACGTAATGCAGCTTGAGGAATTCGATCACCCGCTGCCAGCGATAGGCGAAGCTCTCGTTGAAGCGCGCGGCCAGCAGCGCCATGTCGGCGCGGTTGACCGGCATTTCATCGGCCAGGCGCGCGGCCGCAAGTTCCACCAGCACCAGCGAGGAAGCCTCCAGCGGCTCGACGAACCCGCTGGCCAGGCCGACGGCCACGCAGTTGCGATGCCACGGCGTGCGCCGATAGCCAGGATTGAGATCGATGCGCCGCGCCGCCGGCAGGCTTGCCGCGGTCGGGCCACCGCTGACCTCGATATAGCGCCGCAGGTCGTCCTCGGCCTCGTCATCGCTGGTGTAGGCGCTGGCATAGACGTGGCCGACGCCGCGACGCGCCGACAGGCCGATGTCCCAGATCCAGCCCGCACGCTGCGCGGTGGAGATCGTCTGGCAGGCGATGGGCACGTTTGGATCGGCGTAGGGCACCTGCAGCGCGAGCGCGCGATCGTTGAACAGCGTGTCGTCGACGCGCACCGGCGCGATCCCGTAGTGCTGGCCCAGCAACAGCGCGCGCAGGCCGGTGCAGTCCACGAACAGATCGCCCGCCAGCACCTCCTGGCCACGGACCTGGAGCGCGGCGATGTCGCCGTTGTCGTGGCTGACCACCGCGTCCATGTGGCCCACGACGTGGCGTACCCCGAGCTTGTCGACGCAATGCTGGCGCAGGAAGCCGCCCAACGCGGTGGCGTCCAGGTGGTAGGCATAGTTGGCCACCGCCGCGTATTCGGGCGTGGCGAATTGCTTGGGGCCACGTCCGGCATCGCACAGATGCGGCTGGAAACTGGCCAGATGGGCAAACGATGCACCGCCGCGCGCGCTCCAGCCCACGGCCAGCTGGGTGTCGCCATAGCCCTTGGGCAGGGTGAACGGATGCGTGTAGCGGTCATGCGCGCTGCCATCGACCCATCCGACGAATTGCGAGCCCTGCTTGAAGGTGGCATCGCAGGCACGGACAAACTCGGCCTCGCTGACCCCGATGCGGCGCAGCGTGTCGCGCATGGTCGGCCAGGTGCCCTCGCCCACGCCGATGGCGGGCACATCGGGCGACTCCAGCACGGTGACCTGGAGCGTCGGGCCGTTGCGGTCGCGATGCTCGGCCGCGATCAACCCGGCGGTGAGCCACCCTGCCGAACCCCCGCCCACGATCACCACATGCCGGATTGCATCATCCATCGCGTCTCTCAACCTTGCGTGGTCTGTCCATGAAACGCGACGGGCCACTGGATTGCCAGTGGCCCGTGCGTGGCCGTCCGCAGGCGGCGCAAGTCTATGACCTCAGAACGTGTAGCGCGCGCCGAGCATGTAACGCGGGCCGAACTGGTCCAGCGAATAGAGCTGATGGGTATTGCGGCCGTGCACGCGCGCAGTCTCGTTGGTCAGGTTGATGGCTTCCACCGACAGGGTCAGGTGGTCGCCGATCTTGTAGCCGACATTCATGTCCAGCTGACCATAGGCTTCCACGTACTGCGGGTTGGAACCCTTGCCGTCGGCCAGCGAGTTGAGGAACTGATCACGCCAGTTGTAGGCCGCACGGACCTGCCACTGGCCCTTGTCATAGAACGCCACGAAATTGGCCGAGTCGCTCAGGCCGGTCAGCGCGAACTGCGTCCCCAGCAGGCCGTTGTCGTAGGTCAGGCCCGAGTCGACCTTGGTGTAGTTGGCCGAGAAGCCAAATCCGGTTTCACCGAACACGTGCTGGATGTTCAACTCCCAACCGTCGAGCTTGTCCGAACGGTTGTTGACCGGCTGGGTGATGTTGAATTCCAGGGTCGGATCGCTCGGCTGGCCCACGATGCTGCCCGTGGCCGCATTCACGCCGGGGTCGCCGTCATGATTGGCGAAGATGTAGTCGCGGATGCAGACCCGGTTGGTGGCGACGCAGCCAGCGGCAAGGGCCTCGTTCCAGTACGCACCGCCGGTCGGCGTGGTCAGGTCGGAGATCGGAGTGCCGCGGATGGCCTGGCTGGCGATGAAGTTGTCGATCTTCTTGTAGAAGTAGCCGATCGACACGTAGCTGCCTTCGCCGTAGTACCACTCGTAGGACAGGTCCAGATTCTTTGACACCAGCGGCTTCAGCGCCGGGTTGCCGGAGCTGCCGCTGCCACCGTCGTAACGGGCCGGGCTGCCCAGCTGTTGGGCTGCGTTGAGGTCACCCCAGTTGGGGCGGCCAATAGTCTTGCTGGCGCTGAAACGCAGCTTCATCGTGTCGTTGAGCGCCAGCGCCAGGTCCAGGCTGGGCAGCCAGTACTTGTAGTCGCCGCCACGGCTGACATATTCCGAACCCTGGTAGACCAGGTTGTATTCGTTTTCCGACGCCCAGTTGACCAGCACGGGTGCCGGCTGCAGGGCGGTGGCGGTGACTTCGGTGTCTTCGTAGCGCACGCCCACGGCCACATCCAGCGGCATGCTCAGATCGATCGTGTCGCTCCACTGCACGTACGCACTGCGTGATTTTTCACGCACAAGGCTGTTGCCGACCGTGCGGCTGGCCGTGGTGCCCGGCACGGCGGCGCCGGTGTAGTCGAACGATGGGAGATAGTCCGCCGGCACGCCCAGCCCCGCGTTGGTGCGCGCATCGGAGGCAAGCTGGCGCATGGTCTCGAAGTCGAACAGGAAGAACGCATCGCTGAACTGCGGGCTGTTGGCGCCGCTGAACTCGTCGAAGTAGTCGCCCATGTGCGCGATCGGGAAAGCGCTGTCCGGATAGGCCGCCGGACCCGCAGGCACGTTTCCGCCCCAGGTATCCAGCTGCACGTTGGTGAAGGCGCTGCGGTTCTTGTAGTCGGTGCTGGAAACACCGAAATCCAGCTTGGAATAATTCTCGAACTGGAACTGGCCACTGAGCTGGAGCTGCTTGATGGTGGCCTTCTGGTAATCGTTGTGGAACACCGAACCGGTGGCCTGTTCCTGAGCCGGATCGATGGCCGTCTGGCCCGGCGGTAGCTCCAGGTGCAGGATCGGAAACTCGCCACTGAAATCGGCGCTGGCGCCGGCGCGGTAAAAGCCCGCGGTCGACATCGAGTTGCTGGTGCCATACGGGCTATCCGGGCGCGATTCGGCGCTGGAATCGTGGTAATCGAGGTTCACGCTGAACGCGTCGTTGATCTGCCAGGCCACGTTGAAGCCCAGCGATTTGTTCTCTCGCGCCACGGCGGTCTTGGACGCAGCCATCGCGAAGTCCGAGCAGCCCGCATCCTGCGGGCGCGGGTTGCAGCTATAGGATTCATGCAGGTACAGCGGAGACGAGCCGGAGCCCGGCGTCCACGAACTCACGTCCGGGGTCAGGTTGAACCATGCGGACATGTCGTTGCGCTGGGACTGGATCTTGTTCTCGGAGAACGTGTAGTCCAGCGTCGCGGTCAGGTTGTCGGTCGGTGCGAACTGCAGGACCGCCTGGCCGTTGGTGCGCTGGCGGTGCACCGAGTTGATCGCATAGCCCAGGCTCTGCGGCAGCACGTAGATGTCATTGGGACCCGGGCGGTTGGTGATGTTCTCCGAGCCCGGCGTCCCCGGCAGTGGTAGCCCGGACGAGACATCCGGGTCGCTGGCCAGTGGGGTATCGCTGTAACGCTTCCAGCCGTTGCCCGAAGCAACCTCGGCACGGGCCGAACCGGATTCGCGCTCCTGGCGGCTGGCGCTGAGCGAGATGCCGAAGCGATCGCCACCAAACGTGTTGCTGAAGATGCCGGAGATTTCCGGCGTGACCGAATCACCCTTGTACTTGCCCGGCAGGTCGTCGTCGGAGGTGTCCATGACGCCCTTGACCCCGGCGCTGGCGTGGAAGCCGGGGTTGTCCAGCGGACGGCCGGTCTTGATGTTGATGGTGGCGCCGATGCCGCCGACCGGCGTGCTGGCGCGGCTGGTCTTGTAGACGTCCACGGCCGAGATCGACTCGGAAGCCAGATCGGAGAATTCGAATGCGCGGCCGCCGGTTGCCGTCGGCATCTGGCGGCCGTTGAGCAGCACCAGGTTGAAGTCCGGGCCCACGCCACGCACGGTGACCTTGGAGCCTTCGCCGTTGCTGCGGTCGATGGACACGCCGGAGATGCGCTGCAGCGATTCGGCCAGGTTGGTGTCCGGGAATTTGCCGATGTCCTCGGCCACGATGCCGTCGACAACGCCTTGCGCATCGCGCTTGAGGTTCATCGAGGACACCATGCTGCCGCGAATGCCTTTGACCTGGACGGCATCCAGATCGGTGGGACTGTTCGAAGCGCCGGTGCTGGCGTTGCCGGGCGTGCTCTGCGCGTCGGAGGCGGCGGGTTGCTGCTGAGCGTCGGGAGCGTTCTGCGCGGCGGCGGGCGCGGAAAGCGCGACCAGCAACGCCGAAACAAGCAGCCGCTTGCGCGGCATGGCGACGATGTTATTCATGGAGCTACCCTCCCCAGGGATCACGTTTTGGGTGTTGTCGGTGGCTTGACACGGGGGCGTCCCGCGCCGATCGGGGCGCAGTTGTGTCACCGTGTGACAGCGCTGTCACGCCGCACCGCAACACTGTTATAAAAACGTTGAAAGCCCGTGGGGAAAGGGCTTGGGAGTGCTGCCATGCAGCAAAAAGCGTGCGCAGCCGCACGCGCGTAATGGCGCTTGCAGTGCGCCGTATGACAACGTTTTCATATCCATGTCGAGGTATGCCGGTCTCGTCATGACGGCGCCCAAGTCGCCGGCGCCTGGCGCCGTCTGGCTGACTCAGTGCTCGGACGGACGGCTCACCGCGGCGTGACCGCTGTTCATCAGTTTGTCGGTCCAGGCGATGCCAATGGCCGAGGCGATGAAGACGCAGTGGATGATCGTCTGCCACAGCACGCCATCGCGGGTCAGGGTCGAGCAGTTGGCACCGGCGCCGAGGTTGCTGGCCGCGGCCATCATGTCCGGTGAGCAGAACGGCAAACCGCCCAGCGCACCGACGGCGATGAAGGTCTTGAGCAGGTGG
>JBIIHJ010000118.1:0-10486 GCA_044235875.1 Pseudoxanthomonas sp. | reverse complement strand
ATCGGACACCGGCGTCGTTAGAATTTGCGGGTTTCCGCTCTCGGCCCGCTGCCCCCACGTCCCGATGTCGAAGTTTCCATCCGTCCTGTTCCTGCTCAATGCCACGCAGAAGCGCGCACTGCTCCAGCGCCACGGCTACACCCTCCATGACGACGATGCCGAGTCCGACCTGGATTTCACCCTGGCCGAGGACGTGGCCAGCGGCGCGATCCCGCTGGCGGCGCTGGAGCGCGCGCTGGACCTGTAAGCCGCGCCAGCGCTGCGGCCCGGATTCGGACTTTTCCTACAGCCGGTCGCGCCATCGACCGACAGACGCTGCCCGCCGTCGCAGGCATGCTGGTCCTGCCCCCGACAGCAGCCCCGCACCGGCAAAGGATGCCGCTCGCAAGGATCATGGGCGCGGCCTTGAGCAGGTCGCACGCAGGGTCGGGGGTGATCCCCAAACTTGGCCGGCTCACCCCGGCCGTTTTTTTGGGCGTCGATTTGCATCACGGAGGCGGCAACCATGCGCCGATCGCCTGTTACGCTGCGGTGGCACTCGCGCCGTTGGCGATGGCGCCACTCTTCCTGTGCAGGTCCCGGTTCGATGGATGCAGACACCTTTCGCCGCTGCCTGGTCTCGGACCAGGCGATCCAGGGCGCATGGAAACGCCACGGTCACAGCGAGGCCTTCGCCATCCGGCTCGACGAGATCGACGACCGTGCCTACGACGGCATCTCCACGCTCAACCGCGAGCTGATGGGCGCCCACCGCACCCGCACGCTGCGCGACCTGCTGGGCATGACCGAAGCGCAGCTGGCCGGTTATCTCTGACCGCGTGCGCGGCCGTTCAGGGCAGCGTGATCACCTCGCCCAGCGGCGAGACACCGCGTTCATCGAACGCTTCCACCGAGACCGCGTAGGCCGGATCGGTATTGAGCGCGCGCAGTTCCAGCGTGGTACCGCGATCGGCGAAGACCTGGTAGGTCAACGTCAGCCGATCCGGCCGAAGGCCCCAGCGCACGTTGTAACCGACCGCGCCTGGCACGGCCTTCCACGCGATGGTGGCGTTGCGGCGATCGGCCTGGCGCCTGGCGGTGATGCCGGTCGGGGCGCGCGGCGACGGACCGTCGGCGTTGCCGAACACGCGCAGGTCGCTGATCGCCAGGTGCGCCGCACCGACGTGGCCGTGCACGTAGCGCACGTAGCGGGTGCGTACCGGTGCAGGCAACGGCAGGTAGGCGTTGGGGCGATCGCGTCGCGTGGCGGGGTCGTCGGTCACCTCGGCCAGCGGCGCCCAGCGCTTGCCATCGCGCGACTGCTGCAACTGGAAGCTGGTGTAGATGTCCGGCGCATCGCCGTAGCGGCCGGACTGGTAGTCGGCGTAGTTCACCTGCACCGCGCGTACGGTCCTGTCAGCGCCCAGGTCGACGGTCAAGGTTTCGCCGGCCTGGGTGCTGCGCGGGACCCAGAACGTGCGTGGATCCTCATCGGTCACCGTCGCGGCAACATGATTGCCGTCGGTGGACGAGGCGACCGCGCGCTTGCGGTACGACAGCAGCATCCAGCCGGTGAACAATGCTTCCGGATCGTCGACCTTGCCGTCCGGCATCCAGTGAGGGAAATCGCCGAAGCGCGTTGAAAAACGCATCTGCCCATCGTCGTAGAAGCCGCCGGGGAACATCGCGATGCGTCGCTCGAAGGTCTGGTTGACGCCGATCCACGGCGTGCCGCTGTTGAACCAGTTGCCGTGCGCATCCTGGAACGTCGAGCCGTGCCCGGCGCCCCGGACGAAACCGCCCGGCTTGTAGGCCACCGGGTTGTACTCGGCGTAGGTGAACGGTCCCAGCGGCGCATCGCTCACGAAGGTGCCGTTGGCGTAGGCGTTGTGCTCGGTGCCGGGCGCGCCGTACTGCAGGTAATAGCGGCCGGCATGCTTGGTCATCCACGCGCCTTCCAGGTAGTTGCCCACCGGCTTGCCGTCTGCGAAGAACGCGCCGCGATGGTCCTGGCCGAAGCGCTCCCAGCCGTGGTGGTCCGGGTCCAGCGCCACCAGCGGCTTGGGTTGGCCGCGATAGCCAAGGCCATGCGCGTTGCGATCCAGGGCGATGCCGTACAGCGGAAACACGTCCGACGAGCCCCAGTACAGATACCACTGGCCGTCGTCATCGATGAACAGGTCCGGGTCCCACGGCCCGGACGGCAGCATGCCCGGTGGGACCCGATCGTCGAAGTTGGCTTTCACCGCCCCAGGCAGCTCCGGTAGCAGGCGGGTGAGGAAGTCGAGCTCGCCGCTGGCCGGGTCGGTGCTCTGCAGCACCGGACGCGGTGCATACGCCGACTGCATCAGCACCAGCGTCGGGCCATCGGAGACCGCCGCCGGTGCGACCAGGGGTTCGAATGGCCAGCGGCTGGGCGTGATGAAGGTCCAGTCCAGCAGGTTGGTCGAGCGCCAGTAGCCATCGGCGATGGTCAGGAACAGGTAGTAGGCATCGCCGTGGCGCACGATCACCGGATCGGCGCCGGTGCGGAAGCTGACCCCTTCGTTGTGCTGCTCGAAGTTGTAGCGGTAGTCCAGATCGACCGGATTGGCCCAGGTGCGCGTGCCGGGTGCGCGTTGCGCCAATCCCGGGCCGCTGCCGGCCAGCAGCGCGCAGGTTAGGGCGAGGCGAAGCGGAAGCGAAGCAGGCATGGCGCGGCACGGCACTGGCTGGGCGGGGCGCGTCATGGTGCCTGCAGCGCGCGCAAATTCCCTCCTGCGCCGCAGCACGGCCACGCGGCGTCATGCACTGGGCGTCGTGCCTTCCTGGCGTCGGCTGACGCGGGCCTTGCCGACACGGCGGCGTTCCAGCGAGATCACCTCGGCGCTGATCGTTTGCAGGGTCACGGTGTCACCGGCGGCGGGCAGCCGATCCAGCGCGTTGAGGAACAGGCCTGACAGGGTCTGGTAATGCGCCGAGCGCGGCAGGGATACGCCGGTGGCGCGCTCGATCTCGTCCATGCTCATCGAGCCATCGATGATCCAGGTGCCGTCCTCGATCGTCTCCACGCCGTAGTCGGCGTCCTGGGTGTCGGCCAGATCGCCGGCGATCGCGGCCAGCAGATCGTTGGCCGTGACCAGGCCTTCGATGCCGCCGTATTCGTCCACGATCACCGCCAGGGGGATCGCGTGTTCGCGGATCTGTTCCAGCGCGCGCAGCGCGGTGGTGCTTTCATGCAGGATCAGCGGCTCACGCGCGGCGCTGACCAGGTCCAGCGCCTGCCCGCGCAGCACGCGGGCCAGCAGGTCGCGGCTCTGGACCACCCCGTGCAGGCTGTCCAGCTCGCCATCGCAGACCAGCAGGCGCGTGTGCGGCGATTCGATGAGCTTCTGCACGGTCGATTCCGGGGTGCGGTTGGCGTCAACCCAGTCCAGGTCCGCGCGCACGGTCATCACGGTGGACACCGTGCGCTCGGCCAGGGTCAGCACGCTGCGGATCATGTCGTGCTCGGACTGGTGCAGGGTTTCGGTGTCGTCCCGCGGCTGCTCCGGATCGTCGTAGCCCTCCTGCGCACCCGTGCGGGCGCCCAGCAGGCGCATCACCGCCTCGGCGGTGCGCTCACGGAACGGCTTCTGCCTGGCATGGCGCTCACGGTTGAAGCGCGACCACTGGTTGAACGCCTCGATCAGGATCGAGAAGGCGATCGCCGCGTACAGATAGCCCTTGGGAATCTTGAAGCCCATGCCTTCGGCCAGCAGGCTGAAGCCGATCATCAGCAGGAAGCCCAGGCACAGGATGACCACCGTCGGGTGCTTGCCCACGAAGCGGGTCAGCGGCTTGCTGGCCAGCATCATCACCGCCATGGCGATGATCACCGCGGCGTACATCACGCCCAGGTGGTCGATCATGCCGACGGCGGTAATCACCGAGTCCAGCGAGAACACCGCATCGAGCACCACGATCTGGGTAATCACCAGGCCGAAGCTGGCAAACGCCTTGGCGGGGCCGTCGTGCGCATCGGCCGGTTCCAGGCGCTCGTGCAGTTCCATCGTCGCCTTGAACAGCAGGAACGCGCCGCCGATCAGCAGGATCAGGTCGCGTCCGGAGAACGGCTTGCCGGCCACGGCGAACAGCGGATCGGTGAGCTTCATGATCCACGACAACGTGGCCAGCAGCACCAGGCGCATGCCCAGTGCCAGGCCCAGGCCGATGAGACGGGCCCGATCGCGCTGCGCCGGCGGCAGCTTGTCGGTCAGGATGGCGATGAACACCAGGTTGTCGATGCCCAGGATGATTTCCAGGACCACCAGTGTCGAAAGACCCACCCAGATCGAGGGGTCGGCAAGCCATTCCATTTTACGTTCCAGCAACCGTCGGCCGCGCAGTTTCGCACGCGGCCGTGAGCGCGCCGTTGCCCGCTGTCCGGCTTGTCACACCGCAAAAATACCGGTGACCCAGCGCGTTTTCGCGATGCGCCATCACACCCGTCAAGCTGTTGGCTTACGTCGTGGGATCGCCACGCGCCGGGTTTGCGACGTGTCGTTTCAGCGCAGGGCGTTCAACAGGCCTTCCAGGTCGCGTTCGCCGGCGCGGGTCTGGGCGCCGCGCGCGCGCGCGGTGCGGCTGAGGTCGGCGGCGGTGTCGTTGAACAGATGCGCCAGCAGCGCCTCTTCGGTGGTGATCGCTTCGGCCAGCGGACCGTCTGCGGCATCGATGGCCGCCTTGCCGGCGGCGGCCACGCCGGGCGGCAACGCGGCGATGCGTCGGGCCAGCGTATCGACGAAGCCATCGAGCGCGTCGGCCGGCAGCGCGCGGTTGATCCAGCCGTAGCGTTCGGCCAGCTGGGCATCGAAGAGTTCGCCGCCCAGCACGATCTCCAGCGCGCGTGCGCGGCCGACCAGCCGCGGCAGGTAACTGGTCCCGCCGGCGCCGGGAATGATGCCCATCAGCGTCTCCGGCTGCGCCAGTGCGCCTTTGCCGATCGCGGCAAAGCGCATGTCCAGCGCCATCGCCAACTCGCTGCCACCCCCGCGTGCGAACCCGGCCAGCTTGGCGATGGTCACCTGCGGCAGCGTGCGCAAGCGCTCATGCAGGCGCGTCATCGGGTTGCGTGGCAGGCCGTCGTCATCGCCCAGCTGCAGCGCGAGGAAGCTTGCGGGGTCATCGACAAAACCCATGTCGCCGTGGGCGATGAAGAATTCCGGATCGGCGCTCTGCACCACGAGGACCCGGATGGCGGCGTCCTCGCGGACCCTGCCGGCAAAGTCGTTGAGTTCGCTCATCAGCGTCGCGTCGAGCACGTTGAGCGGCGGGTGGTCGAGCGTGAGCCAGGCCACGCCGGCATCGGTATGGACTTGCAAGGAGGCGTAGGTGTCGTAGGACATGGAATGACCCTCAGGGGAAGAGGGTGCGATTAGTATCCTCGGTATACTTGGTGTCAATCAGGCACTTCGATGCCATCAGGTATCTCCAAGGAAACCGCCATGCCCCGCCTCGCCCCCGCCAACGCCAGCCAGCCGGGCTGGGACACGCGCCAGCTGCTGGATCAGATCGCGGACAAGTGGTCGATCCTGGTGCTCGATGCGCTGTGTCACGCGCCGCTGCGCTTCAACGCGATCCGCCGGCACCTGGACGGTGTCACCCAGAAGGCCTTGACCCAGTGCCTGCGCCGGATGGAGCGCAACGGGATCGTCTCGCGCACCGTCATCGTGACCTCGCCGATCGCGGTCGAATATGCGATCACCCCGCTGGGACGCACGCTGGAAGGCCCGTTTCAGGTGCTGCATGCCTGGGCGCGCGACCATCAGAGTGCCGTGGAAACGGCGCAGCAGGCCTTCGATCGCAAGGCCGGCGCTGACTGAGCTTCGCGATACGAGAGCCAACCAAGAAAATCAGATGCCCGCGCAAGGCGGGCACCTGCAAGCGCAATCGGCGCGCCAAAACCTCGCTTGGTGGCTGAAGCCTGGCCAAGCGTGGGCGCAGGGTAGAGCACCGCACCCCACTGCAGGCCAAACGGCCAGCGCTTGTCGCGCGGACTGATGCCCATGCTTATGGCCGAAAGTTCATATGCCTGGTGCTGATCGCCATTTCACTGGCCCGTCCCGCATCCCTAGGGTGGTCGTCCCCGTGCAGGGATGCGCGGCATCCCCTCCCGTGTCCAGGTACGTGCACATGGCCACTGCCGCCTTTGCTGTCCCGTTGTCCCCGTCGCCCACCGCCGAGGCGGTGCAGATTCTGCCGTTCGACGCGCCCCTGGGTGCAGAAGTGATCGGCCTGGACCTGTCGCGCCCGGTGGACCCGGCGACGTTCAAACGCATTCACCAGGCCCATCTGGACCACCACGTGCTGGTATTCCGCGACACGCGCATCACCCCGGCCCAGCAGGTGGAATTCAGTCGCCGCTTCGGCCCGCTGCAGATCCACGTGCTGCGCAATTTCCAGCTCGCCGGACACCCGGAAGTGTTGATCGTCTCCAACATCAAGGAAGACGGCAAACCGATCGGCCTGGGCGATGCCGGCCATTACTGGCACTCCGACCTGTCCTACAAGGACACGCCCAGCCTGGGCTCGCTGCTGCACGCGCAGGAGCTGCCCAACGAAGGCGGCGACACCCTGTTCGCCAACCAGCACCTGGCCTTCGATACGCTGCCCGAGGAACTGCGCCGAGCCATCGACGGACGCAAGGCCGAGCACAGCTACCTGGCCAAGTACGAGGAACTGCGCGCGCGCAACCCGTATCGGCCGGCGCTGACCCGGGCGCAGATTGACGAAGTGGTGCCGGTGCAGCATCCGATCGTGCGCACCCATCCGGAAACCGGCCGCCGCGCGCTGTTCGTCAGCGAGCATTTCACCACCGGCATCGTCGGCCTGCCCAAGGACGAAAGCGATGCGCTACTGGCCGAGCTCTTCGCGCTGAGCACGCGTGAGTCGCTGGTCTACCGCCATCGGTGGCAACCGCACGACCTGGTGTTCTGGGACAACCGCTCGGTGATGCACCTGGCGGCCGGCACGCCTGACTCTGAGCGTCGCCTGCTCTACCGCACCACCATCGAAGGCGACGCGCCGTTCTGAGCGATCACGCCCTCGACTCCTTCCCCACGAGCCGCCCCATGACCCCACGCCTGACCCCTGCGCCGCGCCGACTGCGCCTCCTGATTCCGCTGTTGGCCGCCGCGCTGTGCACCACGCTGCTGGCGGGCTGCGGTGGCGCGCAGCAGGAAGCGACATCGACTTCAGGCGCGCCTTCCGAGCAGGCCATGCTGCGGATCGGCCAGCAGTTCGGCATCGTCTACCTGCTGCTGGACGTGGCCCAGGAGCGCGGCCTGATCGAACAGCACGCCAAGGCGGCCGGCATCGAGGTGAGCGTGCAGAGCCAGCAGCTCTCCGGTGGCTCTGCGATCAACGATGCGCTACTGAGCGGGGCGATCGACATCGCCGGCGCCGGCACCGGTCCGCTGTTCACCATCTGGGATCGCACCCGCGGCCGCCAGGACGTGCGCGGCATCGCCTCACTGGGCAACTTTCCCTACCAGCTGATCAGCAACTCGCCGCGGGTCAATACCATCGACGACCTGGGCCAGGGCGACCGCATCGCGGTGCCGGCGGTGGGCGTGTCGGTGCAGTCGCGCATCCTGCAGTACGCCTCGGCCCAGCGCTGGGGCCAGGCGCAGGCACTGAAGCTGGATCCGCTGCAGGTGGCGTTGCCGCATCCTGATGCCGCCGCGGCGTTGATTTCCGGCGGCAACGAGGTCAATACGCATTTCTCCACGCCGCCCTACCAGCAGCAGGAACTGGCGCGTAATCCAAAGGCGCACGTGATCCTGGATTCCTACCAGGTGCTGGGCGGGCCGTCCTCGGCCACGGTGCTGTACGCCACGTCCAAGTTCCGCCAGGACAACCCCAAGCTCTATCACGCCTTCGTTGCCGCGCTCGATGAGTCGGCCAGGTTCATTGCCGCGCACCCGGAAGAAGCGGCCGACATCTTCGTCAAGCGCAATCCCAACAGCGACCGCGCGCAGGTGTTACAGGTAATCAAGGATCCGCAGGTGCAGTTCAAGATCGCGCCGCAGAACACCCTGGGCCTGGGCAAGTTCATGCATCAGGTCGAGGCGATCAAGCAGGCGCCGACCGCAGTGGGTGATTACTTCTTCGACGATCCGCTGATCGCGGGCGGGAGCTAGCGCCATGACGGTGCACGCGCTGCCTACGCCTCTGCTGCAGGTCGACAACGTCAGCCTGGAATACACCGACGGCGCGCGGATCGTGCGCGCCACCCATCGGGTGAGCTTCGACGTGCACGAAGCCGATCGCTTCGTGCTGCTCGGGCCGTCGGGCTGTGGCAAGTCGACGTTGCTCAAGGCGGTGGCCGGATTCATCGCGCCACGCGAGGGCCAGATCCGCCTGGATGGAAAGGCGGTCAGCGCACCGGGCCCAGATCGCGTGGTGGTGTTCCAGGAGTTCGACCAGCTGGCGCCGTGGAAGACCGTGCGCCAGAACGTGGTGTTCGGCCTGCGCGCGGCCGGCAAGGTCGGTCGCGCGCAGGCCATCGCGCGTGCCGATGAAGCACTGGAACGCGTGGGCCTGCATGACTTTGCAGACGCCTATCCGCACACCTTGTCCGGCGGCATGAAGCAGCGCGTGGCCATTGCCCGCGCGTTGGCAATGCAGCCGCGCGTGCTGCTGATGGACGAGCCTTTCGCCGCGCTCGATGCGTTGACCCGCCAGCGCATGCAAGCGCTGCTGTTGGAACTGGCCGAGCAGCTGCGCTTCACCCTGCTGTTCGTGACTCATTCGATCGAAGAGGCGCTGGTGGTCGGCACCCGCGTGCTGCTGCTGTCGCCGCATCCGGGCCAGGTGCGTGCGGAGTTGAACGCGCACCAGTTCGATGCCAGGAGCGGCGCGAGCGTGGGGTTCCAGCAGGCCAGCGCGCGCATCCACCGGCTGCTGTTCGACGAGCCTGCCGATATCGTGGCCGCGCAGCGCGCCCGCCAGGACGTGGCGCCATGAGCACGGCCGCCACGCCGCTGCGCCGGGCCGCGCCGGTGCGCCCTGAATACGAGCGCGCAGTGGCCCGCGTCGAGGCGTCGTTGCCGGTCGCGCCGCAGGCGCGCCAGTGGCAGCTGCCCGGCGCGGCGCGACGAGGGCTGGTGCTGCTGGCGCTGGCCATCGCCTGGGAGATCGCCGCGCGTCTGGTCGATGACGATCTGCTGCTGCCCGGCTTCCTGCAGACCGCGCGCGCCTTCTACGAGAGTTGCGTCTCCGGCGAACTGCCGCGACGCGTGGCCGCCTCGCTGATCGTGCTTGCCCAGGGCTATGGGCTGGGCGTGATCGGTGCGTTTGCGCTCACCGCGCTGGCCGCCTCCACGCGGATCGGCCGTGACGTGCTCGGGACGCTGGTGGCGATGTTCAACCCGCTGCCGGCCATCGCCCTGCTGCCGCTGGCGCTGCTATGGTTCGGCCTGGGCAACGGCAGCCTGGTGTTCGTGCTGGTGCACTCGGTGCTGTGGCCGCTGTCGTTGAACATCTTTGCCGGCTTCCAGTCGGTGCCCGAAACCCTGCGCATGTCCGGCCGCAACATCGGCCTGCGTGGGCCGCGCTACGTGTTCCAGCTGCTGGTGCCGGCGGCGCTGCCGGCGATCCTGTCGGGGCTGAAGGTCAGCTGGGCCTTCGCCTGGCGCACGCTGATTGCTGCCGAGCTGGTGTTCGGCGCCACCTCGCGCCAGGGCGGGCTGGGCTGGTACATCTTCCAGAACCGCAACGAGCTCTACACCGACCGCGTGTTCGCGGGCCTGGCGATGGTGATCCTGCTGGGGCTGCTGGTGGAAGCGGTGGTGTTCGCCGGCCTGGAGCGGGTCACCGTGCGCCGCTGGGGCATGCAGCGCGGCTGAGCCACCCGGCGGGAACCCACCAATGAAAAGATGCTGCTCGCGTCGCGTCGTGATCGCCGCCGCTGCGGGCGACGCTCTCCGCGACACGTCGCACGGGTAAGGCCAAAGGACGCACCCGGGGCCTCCCGGCAAGGCCGACCCAGGTGCGCTTTGCTTACCTGGGCTGCGGAACCTTGGCGCCCATCGCCGCATGGCGGCGACAGGCATCAGCTCAGAGCTCGATCACATCGAACTTCATGCCCGGATCGACCTCGGCGTCGTAATCCACATCGCCGCGCTCGAAGTTTGTAGCACGGGGAGAGCCAAAGGCCGCGCCCGGGGGGGGGGCTATCCCGACAGCCCCGACCCGGGCGCGCTTTGCTTGCCCAGGCTACGGGATGCTGGTGCCTATCGCCGCATGGCGGCGATGCGCGCACCGGGTCAGAGTTCGATCACGTCGAACTTCACGTCCGGATCGACTTCGGCGTCGTAATCCACATCATCGCGTTCAAAGCCGAACAGCTTGAGGAACTCGTGCTTGTAGCTGGCGTAGTCGGTCAGTTCGAACAGGTTCTCGGTGGTGACCTGCGGCCAGATCGCCTTGGCCGCGGCCTGCACTTCGGGCTTGAGTTCCCAGTCGTCCAGGCGCAGGCGGTTCT
>JBIIHJ010000460.1:0-3240 GCA_044235875.1 Pseudoxanthomonas sp. | reverse complement strand
ACGTCCTTGGACGACATGTATTCACGAATGCCAAGCACCTCGTACTGATAGTCGAGGAACTCATTGGAAACCTGGGCCATTGGGCCTTCGGTGACACCCGTATCCATGCTCGTCTCCAGCATCACTGGTAGCTGGGCAGGACGCCGGAAAAATCAACGTCCTTGGCAACGTACACGTTGAGGACCGTGCCCTGGTTGATGGTGACGGTCGGAGAGCGTGCCATCTGCTGGCTGATCATCTGCTCGGACAGTCGCTGCATCGCGCTTGCCGTTTCACTTTCGTACGGCTCGATATAAGTCGTCCCCGTCTGGGTGATGGTCGTGCGCTGCGGGCCGTTCTTCTCGCCGGCGTATTTGAAGGCGTCTGCGATCAGGCTGATCATCAGCGCCGAGGTGATCTTGCTGGCCCAATGGTTATCGAGATCACCCGGATGACCCGCTCCGCCCAGGTTGTCCACGCCCGGGCTGGACATCAGCACGTCCAGGCCGTTGGGCGTGGTGATGCGATCCCACACCACTGCGACTCGGTTGGTACGCCCACCGCCGCCCGAATACGTGCCACTGACCTTGGAACCCTTGGGAAGCAGCAGGCTCTTTCCGTTGACCGAATACACCGGTTCTGTCACCACACAGCTGGTGAAGCCGGAAACGTCCGTCACGATGTGTGTTTCAAGCACGCATCGGATGTACGTTCCCCGCAGCAAAAGCGTGTCGGGCTTTTGCACATACGTCGCGAACGAGGTTTCGGCGAGCTGTGCCTGGATCGGAGGCTGCGCTCCGGGGTCGGTGACTCGCGGCGCGGCCATCGGATTCTGGGCATCCGGGCCGCCGGGCGCACCCTGCATCCCAGCCCCCATGGTGCTGCCGCTGCTGTCAGCGATCCGGCGATCCACCAGTGAAGGGCCAGCCGGTCGCGACTGACGACGTGAGTCGGCAAGGTTCTCTCGACCGTATTCCTGCGGCTCCTCCAAAGGCAGAGGTGCAACCGGGGTCATGTCCTGCGCGGCCGTGGCTGGCGGCAGCGCCGGTTCCACCTGCGGAGCCTCCGGCACCAGCGGACGTTCCGCACGTGTCTCGACGGGCTTGCGCTGGTTCTTGTCGCCAGAATTGAACATCTTCATGAACATCGCCGCCATCACCAGGATCAGCAGCAGTGTCGCTCCCAGGAATAGCAGCGCACGGCGATTCAGTCGCTGGCCTTCTTCGGCACGCAGCGTCGGTGCAGCAGCATCAAGATCATCCACCTCGTGCTGACGTGCAGAGGCAAAGTAAGGATTTCCACGATTCTCAGGCGGCTCGCCCGAAACACCTTCGCGGCGATCATCAGGCGGTAGGTTGTTCTGGCTCATTTCTGCTCGTTCCTCCGCAGACCTACGACATTTAGTCCGTGACGGATCACCAGATAGGGATAGGTGCCGTGAATGACGATGGTGTTCTTGTCGACTGTGGTGTTGACCACGAAGTCTTCGCTATGCGCTTCCTGTCGACCGTAGACGGTCGGGAAATTGCCGCTCGGGAAGCTCACGCCGTCATTCATCTTGATATAGGTAAAGCGCCCGTCGTCATAGACGGTGGCGGGGATCAGCCACTGCGCCTTGCTACGGGTCGCATACGAATAGTCGTAGTAATAGCGCCGCCCCTTGTCGATACCCAGCTCGACCTGTGCAGGCGGCTCGTCCTTGGACACGCTTTCGGCCGGCGCGGCTGTCGAAAACTGCGTGTCGGGTGAGTACACAAAGCTGATCTTGTATTGCACCCCGGCGGCGCGCGCTTGATCAAGCGCCTTCCAGTCGGTCGCGACGACTTTCAACTCGAAGATGTACGAATGGGTCGCGGTGCGCACCATCATATTGGTGTCGACATCAGTATTCTTCGGCTTGAGGTAGAACACGTTCTCGCGACGCGATAACTCCCAGCCACTACTGAAGCCGGTGCTGTAGTCGAGGATCTTCTCGTTGGGGCTGAGCTCGATCTGCGTCGTGATACCCAGGCCGGTGCGTACCTGGTAGATCGCATCTGGCTTGTATTCGTAACGGTCAATTACCTGGCCGGATGCCGAAAACGCGGAGCCACAGAGAGAAAACAGTAGAAAAATCATCGGCAGCAGGCCGGGGTGGCGTGGCGCACTCATTGCGAGGTAGCTCCATTCGGTTCAATGGACGGGGACGGGGATGAAATGCTCGGTGGCTCAGGTACCACCGGCGCCACTTGCTGGGCCTGATCCGGAGCGGGCGCGACAGGAGCCGCCGTGTTGCCGGCGCTCACACGCGTTTCGGCGACCGGCAGGGTCGCTGCATCGTCGTCCAGGCGATAGCTTGTGACCTGGAAACCCAGCGGATTGATCACCCGATCCTGATCATCAAACTTGAGATTATTGTTGTACGTGTAGTCGATGGTGGCCAGCTTGTTGTCCAAGGGCTGCGTCGAACCGTTTTTCTTGTCGTACTGGAAGCGCTGGAAACGCACGGTCGCACCACGAAATCCCTTTCCATCCGCTGTGCGCACCAGCACTGTGCTCAAGATCTTGACCCGCAATGCCGTCTGGCGCCCGTAGGTATTGATTGGGCTGGCCGGATTGTTCTTCGCGTACGCCGCGCGGTACGCACTGGACACCGCGGTTGTCGAGGACACATGGACCTGGCGCCAGCCGCCGAGCGGTGTTAACAGCTGATCGGCGTCGTAAGTCTCTCTCGCCAACACGTAGCGCTCGACATTGGCACGGTTGATCGCTTCGTTCGCGGTGATGGTCTTATCCATCACATCCGGCACAAGACGGCTGGCCTGGACGTTTCCCGTGTAAGGATCGGCCATCACGATGAAGGGCGTTTTCTCTTTCAATGGCAGCAGCACGAAATAACCGCCCGCCAGAACAAGCGACAGCACGATCGCGCCAGTGGCCACCTGCCAGGCGCGCCTCTCACTACGCCTGGCCATATCGGCAATCGTGAGCTCGTAGCTCACCGCCTTCTGGATCGCGCCTTTGACTTGCGGTGTTTCTTCTTTTTTTCGAGAAATCATGTCGGAACGCTGTTCTTCAATGTAGTGACGCAACCCAGCACGATGAGCAGCGCCGGGAACCCAGATGCCTGGTCAGTTCGCCGACGAAGCGGGGAGCACCGTGATCTTGTTTCCAATGACGGTCACCGCGATCCCACGTGCGCTGTAGGCGCTGGTCAGCTGGGAGGCTGCATCCTTGATGTTGGTGGTGTCGATCTGGGAGACGGGACCGTACAACGTAAAG
>JBIIHJ010000117.1:0-10491 GCA_044235875.1 Pseudoxanthomonas sp. | reverse complement strand
TCCACTGCGCCGGAGTCTTGGTCCAGGTCACTTCCAGGCCGCTGGTGATCGTATCGGCGCCCTTGCCGCTGCCGAACGTGTTGTGCCAGCCCAGGCCCTGCTGCTCCAGGTCGCCGGCTTCGGGCTCGTGGCCCACGTTGTCGGCCGGTCCGGCGCCATGGGTCTGCCGAAGCTGTGGCCACCGGCGATCAACGCGACGGTCTCTTCGTCGTTCATGGCCATGCGGCCGAAGGTGTCGCGGATATCGAAGGCGGCCTTGAGCGGATCGGGATTGCCGTCCGGACCTTCAGGATTGACGTAGATCAGGCCCATCTGCACGGCGGCCAGCGGATTTTCCAGATTGCGCGAATGCACGTCGCCATCGGCATCGTCATCGGACACCAGCACGGCTTCGTCGCCGGGCTTTTCCACGCCGGACGAACCGTGCGCGTAACGCGCGTCGCCGCCCAGCCAGGTAGTCTCGGTGCCCCAGTACACATCCTGGTCCGGCTCCCAGGTGTCTTCGCGGCCACCGGCAAAGCCGAAGGTCTTGAAGCCCATCGATTCCAGCGCGACGTTGCCGGTGAGGATCAGCAGGTCGGCCCAGGAAATGGCCTGGCCGTACTTCTGCTTGATCGGCCACAGCAGCCGGCGCGCTTTGTCCAGGCTGACGTTGTCCGGCCAGCTGTTGAGCGGCGCGAAGCGCTGCTGGCCACGACCACCGCCACCGCGACCGTCGGCGGTGCGATAGGTGCCGGCGCTATGCCAGGCCATGCGGATGAAGAGCGGACCGTAGTGGCCGAAGTCGGCCGGCCACCAGTCCTGCGAATCGGTCATCAGCGCATGCAGATCCTGCTTCAGCGCGTCGTAGTCGAGCTGCTTGAAGGCCTCGGCGTAGTTGAAGGTCTTGCCCAGCGGGTCGGATTTGGACGAATGCTGGGTGAGCAGGTCAACGCGCAGTCGCTTGGGCCACCAGTCGGTATTGGTGGTGCCGCCGCCGGCGGTGTGGTTGAACGGGCACTTGGCTTCGGTGGTCATCGGTGGCTACCTCTTCTTGCACGGGGTGGCGGCCCGGTCCGGTGCGGAGGGCGGGCGTGGAGTGTGGGGGCGGGAAATATGCGGCGCTAGAACGAATGCGACATGCGAGAAGGCATCGACGGCGCCGTGGCACGACATCGCGCTGACGATCGGGTTCCGGGCCTCGCGCGCATGCCGTGCGCTGCGGCGACGTGATCGGTCTGCTTGCTCATGGCGGACTCGCTGCTGCGGGTGAGCCGTCACCATAAGCAAGCTGGATGACAAAAGAAAATCGAAAGATGTTCCACTTTCGATAGTCTTGCACTATCGAAGTTGCATCATCGTTTGCCGAAGAAGCCCCCGCCGAGCTTCATCAGATCGCTCAGGTCCAGGTCGCCATCGCCGTCCTGATCGAGCACCTTGCCGAGCAGTCCCCCGGCCAGGCCGCCGGACTGCTGGGCCTGTACGTGTTCCTGTCCCAGCGCCTGGCCGAGCTGGTTGGGACTGGCGTTGCCGCCACCCAGGAATCGCTGGGCCAGAAACGACAGCACGATTGGCGCCAGCAGCTGCAGTAGCTGGCCAGCCTTGTCGCCGCCCAGGCCCGTCGCCTGGCCCAACCCATTGGCCGCGGCCGGCGTGCTGTTGCCGAAGATATGGCCCAGGATCCCGGCGCCGTCGGTCCGCGGACTGGTGGCCTGCGCGCCGTTGCCCAGCACCGAGCCGATCAGCCCGCCCAGGTCGAAGCCCGACGCCGCTGCCGGCGCATGATCACGCTGCAGCGCGCCCAGCAGCGCTTCTGCGCCCTGCGGTTGTTGCGCGTTGCGGCCCAGCGCACCCAACAGCAACGGCAGCGCGGTGGCGATGGCCGACTGGGTCTGCGCGGGCGCAGAGCCCAGCTGCGCGGACAGTTGCTGCACCGGCGCGCCCTGCAACTGCTGGAACAGGGCACCGGCCATGCCGGAAAGCGACTCGTTCATGTGGGCGATTCCTCACAGGTTCGGGGGAATGCCGAACTTACCGGAAAGTGCATTGCACAACGGTCACGGCAGCCCGTGCGGGGATCCTGTGCGGCCGAGGATCGCTGCGCGTCGAAAGTTTTCTATCCTGTCGCGATGACCCAACGTGCCGTGCGTCTGTTGCAGTTGCTTGAAGCCCTGGGTGGCCGACGTCGCCCTGTGGCCGGTGCGCGCCTGGCCGAAGACCTCGGCGTCAGCCTGCGCACGTTGTATCGGGACATCGCCACGCTGCGCGGGCAGGGCGCGGACATCCTGGGCGACCCGGGCGTCGGCTACGTGCTGCGGCCCGGATACCTGCTGCCGCCATTGAATTTCAGCGAGGACGAACTGGAGGCGTTGACGCTGGGCGCGCGCTGGGTCGCACGCCAACCCGACCAGGCCCTGGCCCAGGCTGCAGAACGTGCGGTGACGCGCATCGGCGCGACGCTGCCCGGTGCGCTGCGCCTGTCGATCGAAACCAGCGGCCTGCTGGTCCCGCAGCTGCAGCAGGCATCGCCGCCAGCGCCTTGGTTGCCGGTGCTGCGCCATGGCATCCGCATGGAGCATGTGTTGCGCATGGATTACGCCGATGGCGCCGGGCAGCCGACGCAGCGGCTGATCTGGCCGTTTGCGATGGCCTTCATGGAAGGGCTCGGCATGCTGGCAGCCTGGTGCGAACTGCGCCGCGACTTTCGCCATTTTCGCGCGGACCGCGTGTGCGCGCTGGTCGATACGGGCGAGCGCTATCCCTCGCGCCGGCACGTGCTGATCAAGCGCTGGCGCGCGGCGACCGGCTACGGCGCGGACTCCTGACAGAACCTGTCAGCAGGGCAGGCCAACACTGGCGCTTCATTTACGACGGAGCGTTGCCATGACCGAGACCCTGATCCTCTACACCCACCCGATGTCCCGCGGCCGCGTCGCGCGCTGGATGATCGAAGAGACCGGTTTGCCCTACGAGGCAAAGATCCTCGACTACGGGACCGGCATGAAGTCGCCCGACTACCTGGCGATCAATCCCATGGGCAAGGTGCCGGCGTTGCGCCACGGCGACGCGATCGTGACCGAGAACGCCGCCATCTGCGCCTACCTGGCCGAACTGGTCCCCGAGCGCCGGCTGGCGCCGCCGGAGGATTCGCCCGAGCGCGCGGCGTACCTGCGCTGGCTGTTCTTCATGGCCGGTCCGTTCGAGGCGCTGATCACCGCCAAGGACAGCGGCGCGCTCGGCAAGCCAGCCAGCGCCGGCTACGGCACGGAAGAGGACCTGCTGCGCACGCTGGAGCAGGCGGTGGACGGCCGCACGCACCTGGCGGGCGATCATTTCACCGCAGTCGATCTGTATGTGGCCGCGTGCCTGGGCTACTACCTGCGCATGGGCGCCATCGCACCACGCCCGGCCTTCGTCGCATTCGCCCAGGCACACATGTCGCGTCCGGCGGCGCTGCGTGCGATGGAGATCGACAACGCACTGCTGCAACAGCATCCCAATCCGAATATGCCAGCAGCCGCGGCCGCCTGATTGAAGCGCCATCGCCGGACGATAGAGGACCGGCCTGGTAATCATCATCCCCGCGAAAGCGGGGATCCAGGCCGATGCGCTGTCGGCGTGCTTGGAGCTGTTCTCTGAGCGCCTGACGATACGCTGGCCTGGGTTCGCGCTTTCGCGGGAATGACGAGCAGAGGCGATGCATGCGTCGTGTCGGGCAATGCATGCGCCGCCCCGCATTGAATTGATCGTTACAGCAGCGCCTTGAGGCGATACAGCGCCTCAAGCGCCTGCTTGGGCGTCAGCTCATCCGGGTCCAGCGCGGCCAGCGCATCCTGGGCGGCTGAGGGTGCCGCGGCAAACAGGCCGAACTGCTGCGGTGCGTCCAGCGCCTTGGGTGCCATCTTCGAGGCCTGCGTTTCACCGCCGCGCTGTTCCAGCTCGGCCAGGCGACGGCGCGCCTGCGACAGCGTGGTGCGAGGCAGGCCGGCCAGCGCAGCGACCTGCAGGCCAAAGCTGCGATCGGCCGCGCCATCCTTCACCGCGTGCATGAACACCAGGGCATCGCCGTGCTCGACCGCATCCAGGTGCACGTTGGCAATGCCGCTCGGACCGCCTTCGAAGCTCTCGCTGGCCAGGGTGGTGAGTTCGAAATAGTGCGTGGCAAACAGCGTGTAGCAGCGGTTGACCGCGGCCAGGTGGCGCGCGACCGCATCGGCCAACGCCAGGCCGTCGTAGGTCGAGGTGCCGCGGCCGATCTCGTCCATCAGCACCAGCGATTGCGCGGTGGCGTGGTGCAGGATGTAGCTGGTCTCGGCCATTTCCACCATGAAGGTGGACTGGCCCTTGGCCAGGTCGTCGCCGGCGCCGATGCGGGTCAGGATGCGGTCGATCGGTCCGATCTGCGCGCGGCTGGCTGGCACGAAGCTGCCGATATGCGCCAACAGCACGATCAGCGCGTTCTGGCGCATGTAGGTCGACTTGCCGCCCATGTTCGGGCCGGTAATGACCAGCATGCGTCGCGCTTCGGCCGTGTCGCTGCCGTCCAGGCGCAGATCGTTGGGTTCGAACGGTTCCTTGCGTACTGCTTCGACCACCGGATGGCGGCCGCGCTCGATCACCAGGCATGGCGCATCGGACAACTCCGGCTGGGTCCAGTCCAGCTGCTGGGCGCGTTCGGCAAACGCACACAGCACGTCCAGTTCGCTCAACGCCAGGGCGCAACGCTTGAGCGGTTCGATCACTGCGTTCAAGTCGTCCAGCAACGCTTCGTACAGCACGCGCTCGCGCGACAGCGCACGTTCGCGCGCGGACAGCACCTTGTCTTCGAAGGACTTCAATTCTTCGGTGATGTAGCGCTCGGCATTGGTCAGGGTCTGGCGGCGCGTGTAGTGCACCGGCGCTTTTTCCGACTGGCCCTTGCTGATCTCGATGTAGTAGCCGTGGACGCGGTTGTAGCCGACCTTGAGCGTATTGATGCCGCTTGATGCGCGCTCGCGCGTTTCCAGATCGATCAAGAATTGGTCGGCGTTGGTCGAGAGCTGGCGCAGCTCGTCCAGTTCGGCATCGAAGCCATTGGCCAGCACGCCCCCATCGGTCAGTTTGAGCGGCGGTTGCTCGGCGACCGCGGTGATCAGCAGATGCGCGGTGGCGTCGTGTTCGCCCATCGATGAGGCCAGCGCATGCAGGCGTGGCGAATCCAGCGGCCCCAGCAGTTCGCGCAGGCGCGGCAGCAGCGCCAGGCTGTTGCGCAGCGTGGACATGTCTCGCGGGCGCGCCGAGCGCAGCGCCACGCGGGTGAGGATGCGTTCGACATCGCCGAAGGCGCGGAAGGCATCGCGCAGGTCGGCGTCGGTGCCACGCTCGATCAACGTGGCCACCGCATGGTGGCGCTGGCTCAACACGTTGCGGTCGCGCAGCGGACGATGCAGCCAGCGGCGCAGCAGTCGCCCACCCATCGGCGTGACCGTGCTGTCCAGGATGCCGAGCAGCGTATGGCGCGTATCGCCGTCCACGCGCGTGTCCAGTTCCAGGTGGCGACGGGTGGCCGCGTTCATCGCGATCGCCTCGCCCGAGGACTCCAATGCGATCGCGGTCAGGTGTCGCAGCTGCGATTTCTGGGTTTCTTCCACATAGCCCAGCAGCGCGCCAGCCGCGGCGATGGCCTGTGGCTTGTCCTCGATGCCGAAGCCAGTCAGGTCATGCAACCTGAAGAACTGCAGCAATTGGCGACGGCCGCTGTCGGCATCGAACAGCCACGGCGCGCGGCGGCGTGCGCCGGTGCGCGTGGCCAGGAACGAAGGCCAGCCTTCCTCGTCCGGCACCAGCAGTTCGGCTGGTTCCAGGCGCGCGAGTTCGGCCTCCAGCGCATCTTCGGACTCGACCTCGTTGACCAGGAAGCGGCCGCCGGCCAGATCGGCCCACGCAAGTCCATAACCACTCTTGCCGCGCGAGACCGCCATCAGCAGCGTATCGCGACGCTCGTTGAGCAGCGCCTCGTCGGTCACCGTACCCGGGGTGACGATGCGCACCACCTTGCGTTCGACCAGGCCCTTGGCCAATGCGGGGTCGCCGATCTGTTCGCAGATCGCCACCGATTCGCCCAGCGCCACCAGCCGCGCCAGATAGCCTTCGTAGGCATGCACCGGCACGCCGGCCATCGGGATCGGCGCGCCGCCGGAACTGCCACGCTGGGTCAGGGTGATGTCCAGCAGCCGCGCGGCCTTGCGTGCATCGTCGTAGAACAGCTCGTAGAAATCCCCCATGCGGAAGAACAGCAGCAGGTCCGGATAGTCGGACTTGGCTGCGAAGAACTGCTTCATCAGCGGAGTGTGTTCGACGGTTGCGGTCTTGGACATCGTGGGCACGGCAAAAAGTGACCGCAGATTGTAAGCGCTCGCACCCGACCGGCCCGGAAGGGCCAGCCGGGTAGGGCGGTCATTGCAGGTCGTCGCGCGGGCCGTGCCGCACGCGGGTCAGGTCAGGCCAACAGTTCGAAGGTGGCGTGCAGGCCATCCACTTCGGCCGATGGCGCGACCCAGAGATCGAACGTGCCCGGCTCGACCGTCGGCTTGAGGTCCTGGCCGACGAACAGCAGGTCGCTGCAGCGCAGGCTGAATTCCACGTCCGCGCTGGCACCGGCGGCCAGGGTGACCTTCTTGAAATCCTTCAGCTCCTGCGCCGGGCGGGTGATGCTGGCGACGCGATCGTGGATGTAGAGCTGCACCACTTCATCGGCCGCGCGGCTGCCGCGGTTGTGCACGGTGGCGCGGATGGTCAGCGTGCCGTCCGCGGCCAGGCGCCCGTCGCCGATATCCAGCGCGTCGTACTCGATCCGGCCGTAGGTCAGGCCGAACCCGAACGGGAACAGTGCCGAGTTGGGCGAGGTCATGTAGCGGGTCTTGAATGCGGTGAGCTTGTCCGGATGCGGATCGGGGCGGCCGGTGATCTTGTGGTCGTAGTAATAGGGCACCTGGCCCGGCTCCCGCGGGAAGCTCACCGGCAGGCGCCCGGACGGGCCGTGCTGGCCGAACAGCACATCGGCCAGCCCCAAGCCCGAACTCGAGCCCAGGTACCAGCTCACCAGTACCGCGTGGGCCTTGGGCAGTACATCGCCCAGTGCCAGCGCCCGGCCATTGCTCAGCACCACGACCACGGGCTTGCCGGTGGCGGCCACGGCATCGAGCAGATCCTGCTGCGCCTTCGGGATCGTGATTGAGGTGCGAGAACGCGCCTCGCCCGAGTCGTCGCGCGACTCGCCGATGGCCATGAGCACCACGTCGGCGGCCGTCGCCGCCTTCACCGCGGCCTCGATCCCGCCGGGCAGGGCGCCCTGGTAACCGCAGCCGGGCACCACGGTCAGCTGCGAGGCGTCGGTCAGCGCCTGCTTGAGGCCGGTCGCCAGGTCGCTGGCCGAATCGTCACCACCAAACAGGGTCCATGGGCCCTTGGTGCTGTCCCAGTCCTGCGCCAACGGTCCGATCAGGGCGATGCGCTGGCCGCTGGTGCGCAGGGGCAGGACATCGTTTTGGTTCTTCAGCAGGACCACCGACTTGCGCGCGGCTTCACGTGCAAGTTCCAGGGTTTCCGGCAGGCGCTGGCGCGAAGGCGCTTTTGGCTTGATCCGGCGGAACGGGTCGTCGAACAAACCCAGCTGCGCCTTGAGCTGCAGCACCCGGCGCACCGAGGCATCGACCACCCCCATCGGCACATCGCCGCTTTCCACCAGCTCGGGCAGGTGCTTGAGGTACAACCCGCTCTGCATACTCATGTCCACGCCGGCCAGGATCGCCAGGCGCGTGGCGTCGCGGCCGTCGCGGGCGAAGCCATGCGCGATCAGTTCCTCATCGCCGGTGTAGTCGGAGACCACCACGCCACGGAAATCCCATTCGCCGCGCAGCACGTCATCCAGCAGCCATTTGTTGCCTGTGGCCGGGATACCCGAGATCTCGTTGAACGAGGCCATCGTGGTCATCGCGCCGGCCTCGAACCCGGCCTGGAACGGCGGGAAATAGGTCTGCCGCAACACGCGCTCGGAGACGTCGGTGGTGTTGTAGTCCAGGCCGCCCTCGGCCGCGCCATAGGCACAGAAATGCTTCGGGCAGGCAACCACGGCTTCCGGATTGGCCAGTCCGCGCTCGCCCTGGAAACCCTGCACGCGTGCCTGCGCCATGCGCCGGCCCAGCAGCACGTCCTCGCCGCTGCCTTCCACGCCACGGCCCCAGCGCGCATCGCGGGCGATGTCCACCATCGGGGCGAAGGTCCAGTCGATGCCGATCGAAGATGCTTCCATCGCCGCGGCGCGGGCGGTGCGGCGGGCCAGGTCGGGCTCGAAGCTGGCTGATTCGCCCAAGGGCACCGGGAATACCGTGGTGAAGCCGTGGATCACGTCGGCGGCGAACAGCATCGGGATCTTCAGCCGGCTCTGCATCGCGGCCTTCTGCAGGCGCTCGTGATAAAGCACGTTGGAGCTGTTGAACACGCCGGTCAGCTGGCCGGCCTTGGCCGCGGCGATCTGCGCGGACACCGCACCGGTCGAGGTGACCGGATTGGCGGCCGCGGCCGCGCCGTTCTGCATGGCCGCGCCGAACAGGGTCAGTTGGCCGGCCTTTTCCTGCAGCGTCATCCTGGAGATGAGGGTTTCGATGAAGGCCGGGGCCTTGCCCTGGCCGCGCCCGAGCGCCAGGCCCATCGGCACCTGGGAGAGCAGGGCGACGCTGCCCGTGGCCAGCAGCATCTGCCGGCGTGTGATTCCTCGTTTGGTCATGCCCGATCCCCTTGCGATCGCGTGATGGCTGGGCCGCCCGAGGGCGGCATCGGAGAGAGAATGTAATCGTTTACACGCAAGACGCACGCCGCACTGCAAGAAGATTGTCCGGCAGGAGGCCGGACGCCGATCTGGGATACTCGACGCACTCCCACTGCAAACGCTGCCGATGTCCCCCACCGATGCCGATCTCGAACAGCTGGCCATGTCCGTTGGCCAGCACCTGCACGCACAGCGCGACCGGCTGGTCACCGCCGAAAGCTGCACTGGCGGCTGGATCGCCAAGGCCATGACCGACATCGCCGGCTCGTCGGCCTGGTTCGATTGCGGCATGGCCGCCTACAGCTACGAGGCCAAACAGGCCCTGCTGGGCGTGCGCCCGCAGACCCTGGAGACCTTCGGCGCGGTCAGCCGCGAGACGGTGATCGAGATGGTCTCCGGGGCCCTGGTCAATTCCGGCGCCAGCGTCGCGGTCGCCGTCACCGGCATCGCCGGGCCGGGTGGCGGCAGCCCCGACAAGCCAGTGGGCACGGTCTGGATCGGCTGGAAACGCCGGGGTGGCTACGCCCGCGCCCAGGTTTTCCAGTTTGACGGCGACCGCGACGCGGTCCGGCGCAAGACCGTGGCCGCTGCGCTGGGCGGCCTGGTCGAAGGCTGACGTCGAGGATCTGCATCCGGCGCTTGCACGCTCCTCCCGTTAGTAGTAATACTACTAACCATGCAGCTCACCGACACCCAGCAGGCCATCCTGGCCATGATCGCCGAACGCCTCGAAGACGAAGGCATGCCCCCCTCGCAGACGGAGATCGCCCGGGCATTCGGGTTCAAGGGCGTGCGCTCGGCGCAATACCACCTTGAGGCGCTGGAGGCCGCTGGCGCCATCGAGCGCATTCCGGGCAGGGCGCGTGGCATCCGGGTGCTGCACGCGCCGCAACCGGCGCAGGCCTCGATGAAGTTTGCCGCATCCAATGACGAATCCGCCCTGCGCCTGCCGGTGCTGGGACGGGTCGCCGCCGGTGCCCCGATCGGGGCCGATGCCGACCACCATGATTACGTGGTGCTGGACCGGGTGTTCTTCTCGCCTTCGCCGGATTACCTGCTCAAGGTCAAGGGCGACTCGATGCGCGACGAAGGCATCTTCGACGGCGATCTGATCGGCGTGCACCGCACCCGCGATGCGCGCAGCGGCCAGATCGTGGTGGCGCGCATCGATGAGGAGATCACGGTCAAGCTGCTCAAGATCGGGCGCGACTCGATCCGGCTGCTGCCGCGCAACCCGGACTATTCGCCGATCGACGTGCGCCCGGAGCAGGACTTCGCCATCGAGGGCCTGTACTGCGGCCTGGTGAGGCCCAATCGATGAATTCCGCCTTTATTCCCAGAGTTTTCCCACACGCCACAGCGGCGTTGCCCGCTAGTCGCGTCCCTGCGGTCTGATTAATTTTTGCGTGTGGTCGGTCGGGTCTCAGCCTGTGCGATCACCGACCCGTAGATTGCTTTCCAACAGCTCATCACCCAGATCAATACCCCTTTGAGGACACCGAAAATGGACGAGAACAAGAAGCGCGCCCTGGCTGCCGCCCTGACCCAGATCGAGCGCCAGTTCGGCAAGGGCTCGGTGATGCGCATGGGTGACCGTGTGATCGAAGCAACGGAAGTGATCCCCACCGGCTCGTTGATGCTGGATATCGCACTGGGCATTGGCGGCCTGCCCAAGGGGCGCGTGGTCGAGATCTACGGCCCGGAAT
>JBIIHJ010000116.1:0-10495 GCA_044235875.1 Pseudoxanthomonas sp. | reverse complement strand
CGGCGCCGACGGTACCCAGGCACCGTCCACGGCGATCATCTGGCGCAGCGACTCGACGAACAACTCCACCGGCAGTTCCGGCAGCGCCAGACGCTTGGCCGAACGCTGCAGGCGCGCACCGTTGGACGCGGGGCGGAAGGTCCAGATCGAACCGTCCGCATGGCGATAGGCCTTGATGCCCTCGAAGATCTCCTGCCCGTAGTGCAGGACCGATGCAGCCGGATCCAGCTGCAGCGGACCGTAGGGGCGCACCCGTGCGTCATGCCAGCCCTGGTCGCGCGTCCAGGTGATGGCGACCATGTGATCGGTGAAGCGGGTACCGAAACCGGGCGCGGACAGGATCTGATCGCGCTCGGCGGCGCTGCGGGCGTTGCTGGAGGGCTGGACGGTGAAGGCCAAAGACGACGAGGACATGGACCACATACCTGCTGAGTGACAAAACCCGGCAAGGATAGCGCCGGCCGCCGGGCGATTCACCCGCCCTGGCCTTTCCGTCACCCGGGGCTGGGGACAAAAAAGGCCCCGGCGATCCCGGGGCCCTGCCATCCCTGGCGCGACGGCTCACGCCGTGGCGCGGCGGTCCCTCAGTAACTGCCTTTCAGGCTGAGCCCGGAGAAGGCCGAATAGGCTTTGACCCGCACGTAGTAGGTGCCGGCGACCGGACTGGCGATGGTGCAGGTTTCGGCGTTACCGCTCTTGTACGGACGGCAGTCGTAGCTGCTGTCGGTCGGCGCACTGCCGGCCTTGACGTACAGGTCCGCATCACCGGTGCCGCCGGAGATGGCGATGGTCACGCTACTGGTGCCCGAGGGCACGGCCAGGGTGTAGCTCAGCGCAGTGCCAGCCGCCGCGGACAGGCCGGTTTTGGCGGTGCCATTGGTCAGCTCGGTGCCGGTGCTGCCGCCATCTCCACCGCCGTCGTCTCCGCCGCCGGTGCAGCTCACACCCACCGTTGCGAAGGCAGCGGTCACGTCGGCCACATCGAATCCCAGGTCCTCGGCCGCGGTTTCAACGCCGCATGCGCCGGTGTCGTAGTCGGTGCTGGAGGTCCAGTAATCGGCATTGGCCTTGGCGAAGGCCTGGAACGCGGTCTTGGTGTTCCAGCCCGAGGTCGTGGCCAGCTTGTAGAACGCCTTGTTGTAGACGCCCGAGGAGTAATGCACGTCCAGGCCGTCGTAGTAGTCGCTGGCGTTGTCGATGGAACTGCCGTCGGCGGTGGGGTTGTCCATGTAGCGCAGCGCGCCGGTGCCCTTGAAGATCTGCGCGCCCACGTCGAAGTCGTTGCTGCCGTCCTTGAAGTACTCGGCCGCCTCGCCGGCCATGTCCGAGAACGCTTCGTTGATGCCGCCGGACTGGCCATCGTAGGTCAGGTTGGAGTTCTGCTCGGTGTAACCGTGCGCGATCTCGTGCGAAGACACATCCAGCGCCACCAGCGGATAGAACGTGCTGCCGCCGTCGCCGAAGGTCATGCCGGTGCCGTCCCAGAACGCGTTCTCGTAGCTGTTGCTGTAGTGCACGCGCATCTGCAACTGGAAGGTCAGCGGCGCTTGCCCGACATAGTCGTTGAACATGTCGAACACCACGCTGCCGAAGTAATGCGCGTCATTGAGCGGCGAGTATGCGCCGTTGATGGTCTTCACCGTATTGCGCGGGCACGTATAGGAGAACGCGGTGCTGCCGCTGGTGCCGCCGTTGAGGTTGATGGTCTTGACGTTGGTGTTGTTGAACGTGCACGTGGTGCCGGACTGAGTGACGTTGAGATAGCCGAAATCGGTGCCGTATTCGTACTGACCGGTCTTGGCGTTGCCGCCCGGGCCGGTGCCGGTTTCGGCATGCGCCAGCGCGTCCCACTGCTTGAGCACCTTGCCGGTCTGCGCATCGACGATCACCACAGGTCGCGTCGGGCTGCCGCCGGTGGGTGCATCGGCGAAGAAGGTCACCACGTAGGACACGTGCGCCTTGCCGGTGCCATCGACGTAGATCATCTTCTCGCTCTTTTCGCGCTCGACCTTCCTGGCCAGCAGCTGCTTGCCCAGCGTGGCGGTCTTGGCCGCGGACAACGCCTGCGGACCAGTGACGCGCGTGCTGGCATTGAGCGGGATCTCGCTGGCCAACCCATCGATGCGGCGACCGAACAGCGTACGCACCGCGCCGGCCTTGTCTTCACCGACCACCACCTGTTCGCCGAACACGGGAATGCCGTTGTAGACCTGCTGGTAGCGGTAATGCTGGGCGCCGTTCTTGTCCTTGTTGGTCTTGATCAGCTTGAGCGTGGAGCGCGCGTCCAGGCCGGCCAGTTCGGCATGGCGTTCGGCCACCGCAGGCGTGGCGCCCAGCGTCTGCACGGCCTGTGCGTACTGCGCGTTGAGCTGGGCGATGTTCTGCGTGTGCAGATCGGTGCGCGTGGCAGCCTGGGCCGATGCCGCGCAGAGCGCGACGGCCAGGGGGCTGATCCAGAAAGCGATGGAACGTCCGTTGTTTGACATCACGTGTGCGGTTCTCCGTCGATGAGTATTTGGCCCGCCTGAGGGGACATCGGTGTCCCGAGGCGCTTCTTGGGTGGTGCGACGACCGCTGGGCCATCGCCTACATCAGGCTGCTTTCGCAGGCCCGCAGTCCTCCAACGCGCAGCTAGCCCCCTGTGCGCAAGACCGGGCGTATGCACGCAACTCTTCAATCACTGTTGTCGTTGCGACCAAGCAAGACCAATCCGCACTGGCAACCTTGCCGGTACGGCCGCGGGCCCGGAGCGTGGTCCAGGAACGTCATCGCACCGCGGACTGGACGCCGTCATGGCGGTCCTTGCTGCCCGGAAAACTGCGGCGTGGTGCGTTCAACTCCTTGTAAGGCCCATCGCGGATGGCGGCGGATGCGTGTCGGGTCGCGTTGCCGCAGCCAATGAACACGCAAAGAAACTGTGTTCAAAAAATGACGATGCAGGGCGAGTCAAACACGGTTCAGACGCGCGTTCATCCCGAAGACGGTTTCAGATGTTCGAAATGGGACTGTCTTGGCAGTCGCCGATCCAACGCTATTCCAACCACCGCTGCGCTAGCGCGATGTGGATGCGCTTTTTGTCATCGCGTGTTGCCGTCGATGATGTGAATCCATGCGCGCGATGCCGTGTTCATTGCGCTCTTCAATACGAAGGCAACAACGCGCGATGCGACGCAGTTGATAGCAGCACGCACGGCGCTCGATCAGCGCATTGCGCGCTGCATCGTGTGGTGGAAGGCAACAACAGAGTGGAACACGCGCCACGCAACGCCGATGCACGCACGGCGTGCGCTTACATCATGCCCATTTCAAGGCGTGCGGCCTCGGACATCATCTGCCGACCCCACGGCGGATCAAACACCAGACTTACGTCGGCCTCGGCGATCGTCGGAATCATCTCCAGCTTGCTGCGCACATCGTCGACCAGGATCTCGCCCATGCCACAGCCGGGCGCGGTCAGGGTCATCTTCACCGCGACCTGGCGCTGGCCATCCTCGCGATGGGACATGTCCACTTCGTAGACCAGGCCCAGGTCGACGATGTTGAACGGGATCTCCGGATCGAAGCACGTGCGTAGCTGCTTCCACACCACCTGCTCGACCTGCTCGTCGCTGGCGTTGTCGGCCACCTCGAGCGGCTCGGCCGGCTCTTTGCCCAGCGCGTCGGCGTCCTTGCCCGCGATGCGGAACAGGTTGCCTTCTACAAACACGGTGTAGCTGCCACCGAGCGCCTGGGTGATGTAGCCGTAGGTGCCGGCCGGCAAGGTCACGGTTTCGCCCGCGGGCACCATGACGGCGGCGCAATCGCGCTCAAACTGGACCGGTTCGCTGCTGCTGGAGTACATGCGGGGAAAGATGGGGACGCGCGGACGCAAGGCAAGCGCGCATTCTACCGGGCGCGGGCCGGCGACCGGGCTTCATCGACACCCCACAGCGTTGCGGATGCGCTTCTGGCAAGGAGCAGCCCGCGGCGCGGCGGGCTGGCGCAGTATCCTTGTCGGATTGCCCCTTGCTCGCGCCCCATGCCCGCCCCGACCCGGTTCCCCCCGTTCACCGCCCTGACCATGTTCGTGCTGCTGGGGCTGCTCCAATCGCTGATCTGGATCGCGCTGGCGTTCTACCTGGGCGGACAGTGCAGCTGGATGGCACTGGTCGTGGGCCTGACCGCCGCACTGTCGTTGCGCATGGGCGGGATGGCGCGCGGCTGGGCGCGCATGCTCTGGGCCGCAGGGCTCACCGCTGTCGGCGTGGCCTGGGCCAGCTGGGGGATCGTGGTGCTGCAGATGGGCGCCACGATGGGCGTACCGCCGCAGGAATCGGCAGTGAAGATGGGCGGGCACCTGGCGCTGACCCTGCTGCAGCTGGCCAACACGCCGCTGGACTACGCCTTGATGGCGCTGGCGGTGATCGGCGCCGCCCTCGCCGCGCGCTGAACGCGCACGGCCAAGACGACGCCGCGACGGCTCAGTGGCCGCCGTCCAGGGCCTTGAGCTCGCTGACCAGGGCGCTGGCCGCCTCGGCACCGTCGCCATAGAGCATGCGGGTATTGTCGGCGTAGAACAGGGCGTTCTCGATGCCGGCAAAGCCGGTGCCCTTGCCGCGCTTGATCACGATGGTGTTCTTCGAATCGACCACATCCAGGATCGGCATGCCGTAGATCGGACTGCCCGGGTCGGTCTTGGCGACCGGATTGACCACGTCGTTGGCGCCGATCACCAGCGACACGTCGGTGTTGGCGAACTCGGGATTGATGTCCTCCATGTCCGCGATCAGGTCGTACGGCACGCCGGCTTCGGCCAGCAGCACGTTCATGTGGCCCGGCATGCGGCCGGCGACCGGGTGGATGGCGAACTTCACCTTCACCCCGCGCTCGATCAGGCGCTGGGCCAGCTCCCAGATCTTGTGCTGGGCCTGGGCCACGGCCATGCCGTAACCGGGCACGATCACCACGCGCTCGGCGAAGGCCATCATCGCGGCGACGTCACCGGCTTCGATCGGCTTCTGCGAACCACTGATCTCGGCCGCGGTGCCCCCGCCGCCGAAGTTGGAGAACAGCACGCCGGTGACCGGCCGGTTCATCGCCTTGGCCATCAGGCGGGTCAGCAGGATGCCGGCCGCGCCGACCATCATGCCGGCGATGATCAGGGCCTCGTTGCCCAGCACGTAGCCTTCGAAGGCCACCGCCAGGCCGGTGAACGCGTTGTACAGCGAGATCACCACCGGCATGTCCGCGCCGCCGATCGGCAGTGTCATCAGCACGCCCAGGGCGAGGGCGGTGACGAAAAACGCCACGATCGCCAGCGGGCTCAGGCTCACTGCCGCCCAGATCCCCAACACCACCACGGCCACCGCGACGGCCAGGTTGAACACTTGCTGGCCGGGGAAGGTCACGCGCTTGTCCAGGCGCCCGTCCAGCTTGGCCCAGGCGATCACCGAGCCGGACAGCGACACCGCACCGATGGCAGAACCGATTACCGCCAGCGCGAGCATGGTCGCGCTGGGCTGGCGCGCGGCCAGCTCGGCGATGGCCGCATCGCTCCAGTTGCTGGTGTCGCGATTGAGCAGAAACGACAGGCGCAGCAGCTCGACCGCACCGATGGCCGCGGCCGAACCGCCGCCCATGCCGTTGTACAGCGCCACCATCTGCGGCATGTCGGTGATGGCGACCTTCTTGGCCGACACCCAGGCCGCACCGACGCCGATCACGATCGCCGCCAGGATCAGCGGGATGTTGTGCAGGTCGGGCAGGAAGAAGGTGGCGATGGTCGCCACCAGCATGCCGGCGCCGGCCCAGCGGATGCCGCTGCGCGCGGTCTTGGGCGAGGCCATGCGCTGCAGGCCCAGCAGGAACAGCGTGGCGGCCACCAGGTAGCTGGCGTTGACCACCCAGTCCAGCAGCTCGACGGTGGTCAGGTTCACTTGTCGGCCTCCGGCTTCTTGCTGGACTTGAACATGTCGAGCATCCGCTCGGTCACCACGTAACCGCCGGCAGCGTTGCCCGCGCCCAGCAGCACCGCGATGAAGCCCAGGGCTTTTTCGAGCGTGGTGTCGGCATGGCCCAGCACGACCATGGCGCCGATCAGCACGATGCCGTGGATGAAATTGGACCCGGACATCAGTGGCGTGTGCAGGATTACCGGCACGCGCGAGATGATGACGTGGCCGGCAATGGCCGCCAGCATGAAGATATACAGCGCAACGAAGCCGTCGCTCATGGACCTGTTTCCCTGTGGAAGCCGGCGCCAAGCCGGGGCGGCATCATAACCGCGGCCTGACTGGCCAGCGGCACCGGTCAACCCCCGGGACGCTGACGCGTTCGCACCAGTCTCCCCCCTGCCATGGCTAAGCTGTGCTGGTGAGTCCCCTGCTCCCTGATCCGACGCAAGACCCGGAACCCGCCGACGCCCTCCTGCCCGCGTCGCTGGAGGTATTCCTGGCTGGCATCTCCACGCGCGCGTTCCGCTTTGCCGAAGCCGGCCTGCGCAGCCGCGACGACGCGCTGGACGCGGTCCAGGACGCGATGATGAAGATGCTCGGCTACGCCGAACGCCCGGCCGGGGAGTGGACACCCCTGTTCTGGAGCATCCTGCGCCGGCGCATCATCGACTTGCAGCGGCGTGGCAATTTCCGCTTGAAGTGGATGCTGCCGGCCAGCGACCGCAACCAAAACAGCCTGATCGACTGGGCCGACACCACGCCCGGCCCGTCCGGCAGCCACGACCAGCACGAGGCCTATGGCAAGCTGGTCCAGGCCCTGCGCGGCCTGCCTGCCCGCCAGCGCGAAGCCTTTACCCTGCGCGTGCTGGAGGAACTGGACGTGGCCCAGACCGCGCGTGCGATGGGCTGCTCGGAAGGATCGGTCAAAACCCATCTATCGCGTGCGCGCGACGCGCTACAGAAACAACTGGAGGATTTCCGGTGAACACCCCGTCCGATTTCGACCGCACGTCGCACCAGCTGCACACTGCGGCGCTGCAGTCGGTGTCGCCACAGACGCTGGCCCGGCTGCGCAGCGCGCGCCATGCAAGCGCGCCTCCGCCGCGACGCGGCCGCGCGTTTGCCTGGCTGGGCGCCACCGCCAGCACGGCCGTGCTGGCGGTGGTGGCCGCGACCCAGCTGATGTCTCCAGACCACGCCGCGCCCGCCTTCAGCCGGACTGCAGCGGTGGCATTGCAGTCCAACCAGGACAACGACGCGTTCGTCAGCACCTCCGACGTGCTGGATCAGAACCCCGACCTTTACGTCTGGCTGGGCTCGGACGCCTTGCCGACCCAGGAATGACGACCATGCGCACTTCCACTCGCCTGCTCCTGCTGCTGATCCTGGCCGGCGCCGCCACGCCACTCTGGGCCCAGCAGAAAGGTCCTTTTCCGCCCCACCCGCCCCAGCCCCCGCCACCGCCTGTCGCCAAGGCACCGTGGCCAGCCTGGGAACAGTTGACCGCCGATCAACGCGAGGTGCTGATATCGCAGCTGCGCGAGCGCTGGAACGCCGATCCCGAGCAGCGCCCGCGGATGATGGAACACGCCCAGCGCTGGCGCGACATGAGCCCGCAGCAACGCGAACAGGCCCGCCAGGGCGTGCGGCGCTATGAAGGCATGACCCCGCAGCAGCGCAGGGAGGCGCGCGCGTTGTTCGACCACATGCGCGACCTGCCGCCAGCCCAGCGCAAACAGCTGCGCGATGCGTGGAAAAGCATGACCCCGCAGCAGCGCCAGGACTGGGTCCGCACCCACCCGCCGGAGCGCAACGACGACCCGGACTGAGTCCCGATCGTCCGGACCGGAGTCAGGCGGCCGGTTCGGCGTGCCAGCGGGTCTTGGCCAGTAGCTCGTCTTCCCAGTCGAATGACAGCGCGCCGGCCTTGAGGAAAAGCGCCACGAAGTTGTAGACGTTGCGCGCGTACATCTCGCTGGCATGGACCGCGCCCATGCTGGCCAGGTTGAGCGGACCGGCGATGGTGACGCCGCTGTCCGACACCACATTGTGGCCCGGCTGGGTCAACTCGCAGTTGCCGCCGGTCTCGGCGGCCAGGTCGACGATCACGCTGCCTGGCTTCATGCCCGCGACCATCGCGGCAGTGATGATCCTGGGCGCCGCGCGGCCGGGCACCGCGGCGGTGCAGACGATGGTGTCCACGCCCTTGAGGTGTTCGGCCAGGCGGCGCTGCTGTTCGGCACGCTCCTCGTCGGTGAGCTGGCGCGCATAGCCGCCCTCGCCGGCCGCGCTGACGCCCAAGTCCAGGAACTTGCCGCCCAGCGACTCGATCTGCTCGCGTGTTTCAGGACGCACGTCGAAGCCTTCGACCTGCGCGCCCAGGCGCTTGGCCGTGGCCACCGCCTGCAGGCCGGCCACGCCGGCGCCGACGATCAGGACCTTGGAAGGACGGATCGTGCCGGCCGCGGTGGTCAGCATCGGAAAGAAGCGGGGGGTCAGTTCGGCGGCGATCAGCACTGCCTTGTAGCCGGCCATGCCGGCCTGCGAACTCAGCACGTCCATCGCCTGGGCGCGGGTGGTGCGCGGCAGGCGCTCCAGCGGGAAGGCGACCACGCCGGAGGCGGTCAGCGCCTGCGCGCGCGCGGCCTCCGCCTGCGGCTGCAGCATGCCCACCAGCACCGTGCCGGCCGGATACATCGCGAGCGCGGCCGCATCCGGGCTCTGCACGCAGAGCACCACGCCGGCGGTCAGCGGCGCGGCGACATCGATCAGCATTGCGCCGGCATCCAGATAAGCCTGGTCGGTGAACCCCGCGGCGATCCCTGCACCGGCCTCCACCTGGACGGCGGCGCCGGCGGCGATGAGCTTCTTCACCGTTTCCGGAACCGCCGCCACGCGGCGCTCGCCCACTGCGGTTTCCCGCAACACTCGCACTTCGACCGTCATCCGCCGACCCACCCGCTATTCAAAGAGCGGCGATGCTAGCAAAGGTGAACCTGCACGGTTGCGGGCCCAGACGTCGAAAACGCGCCCTCAGGCGTCGGCAGGCTGCCGGGACACACCATCCAGCCGGTCGATCACGCCCTGCATGGCGCTGTCGAAAGCGTCTTCGTGGCGATGCCGGCGCAGCCGGCCCAGGCGCACCATGACCGCCAGCTCCTCCGGCGAAGCCACGCAGAAGCGCACGCCGCGGCGGTTGACGAACAGCAATCGCGAGGAGATCGGACTGACCCAGGACAGTTTGCCTGCCTGGACTTTGTTGTCCTTGTCGACGAAGTCCAGCCACGTGCCGATCGGCAGCGCACGGAAGTGGTCGGCATCGGCCCTGTCGAAGTCCAGCGAATCGGTGCCACCGACCAGCTCCAGGTTCGGCGACTGCGCGGCCGCGGCCTGCGCCGCCGGCTCGGCCACGGGCGGCAGGTCCGGCAGCGCGCGTTCCAGGTCAGGACGCGACACCGAGACCGCCTGCAGCGTGTCGTGCAGCGCGTCGATGGCCGAGCCGGCCGCTTCGCCCCCCATGCCCACGCTGCTGAAGACCTTGATCAGGCCGTGGCGCCATTCCTGCAGCCACGGCTTGCCGACGATCTGCATCTGCGCTTCGGCCAGTTCCTGCAGCACGCCATCGGCCAGGGCCAGCGCACCGGTCGCCATCGAACTGTCTTCGCCATCTCGCAGCAGCGCCATGGTCAGGTGATGTGCCCACGGCTGGCGCAGGAAATCCTCGATCGTCTGCGGCACGCGGCGGCCTCCCAGCCGCTTGGCCAGCTCGGCGCCGGCGCGCGCGCGCGCCGCTTCCAGGCGTTCCTGCCCGCGCTGCAGTTCGGTGGCGCGGCGTTCGGCGATCTCGATGCGGCGCTTGTGCTGCCCCAGGAAATCGCGGAACTCTTCTTCCAGGGTCAGGAAGATCGCCAGGTTTTCGTTGAACTCGGTCACCAGCCGGTCGACGACTTCCTCGACCTTGGCCATCAGCACGCGCTCGGCCGCGCTCTCGCCAGTGTTGCCCTCGCAGGCCTCGGCCAGGACATTGAGCAGGCGCCGCGCCGGATGGGTCTTCTGCACGAACATGCGCCGGTCCAGCAGCGCGACCTTGACGAAGGGGACGACCAGCTTGCCCATCAGCTCACGCGAGTGGATCTCCAGGTCACGCTCGTCGAGCATCACGTCAAACAGCATGCCGACCAGATCGATCGCATCCTCGTCCACCGGCGACAGTTTGGTCGCCCCCGGCTCCATGCCGAGCTGGCCGGCGTTGTTGATTACTTCGCTCTTGAGCCGCTGGGCCAGCGACTCGTTGGTGCCACCGGCTGCGGCCCGCTGCAACGTGGCGCTCGGCGTGGTCTGCAGCAGCGACAGCACCGACAGCATTTCGCGCTTGGACAGGGAGCGCGCATCGCCTTCGGCGCCACCGCCCTGACCGTGGCCTGCGCCGTAACCGGTGGCAGATTCGCCGCGATGGCCGCGCGATTCCTGCAGCAGGTGGTGCAACGCTTCCAGCAGCACGCCCTGCGCGCCTGCGCCCATCGAGCCATCGGCTGTGCCGGCATACCCGGTCCCGGCGTAAC
>JBIIHJ010000115.1:0-10496 GCA_044235875.1 Pseudoxanthomonas sp. | reverse complement strand
AAATCCTCGCGGCGGTCCGACCAGCGCAGGCCACCACGGGCCACCGCGCCGAAGCGCAGGTGCACGCCTTCCACGCGCGGACCGCAGACGAAGATCTCCCGGTAGGGGCGCGGCTTGGGCAGGTCCGGCACCTTGGCCGAGTCGAACTTGAAGCTGATCGTATGCGCCGGGGCGCCATCGGTGCCGGTCTGGTAATAGCTGGTGCGCAGCGTGGCTTCGATGCAACCCATGATGCTGCGCAGGATGCGATCGTCGTCCAGGCTGGAGACGCCATCGAGCAGCTTCAGCAGCGTGGCATGCACGGCATCGCACTGGGCCTGGCGCGGCTGCGCGGCGGCATCGATCAGTCGCTGCAGAGCCTTGACTGTGTCCTGGTCCGTTTCACCGGCCAACGTCTGCAGCTGGGCAACCAGGGCTTCGGCGCGCGCGGCATTGCGGGCCTTGGCCGGCAGGTCCAGCGACGGATCAAAACGCGCCTCGAACATCCGCACCAGCAGCGCGGCCAACAACGGATAGCGGCTCAGCGTGTCCTCGACCGACCCCTGCGAGAACGGCACGCCAGTCTGCAGCAGATATTTGGTATAGCCGCGCAATACCGCAACCTGGCGCCAGTCCAGGCCACCACGCAGGACCAGGCGGTTGAAGCGGTCGTTCTCGGCATCACCGCGCCAGACGCGGGCGAAGGCTTCGTCGAAATCCTCGGCGCGCGCGGCGACATCGATCGCGCCGATCGCCGGCTCCACTTCGAATTCCTGAATGTAGGACACCGTGCCGTCCACGTCCAAGCGGAAGGGATGCTCGGAAATCACGCGCAGGCCCATGTTTTCCATCAGCGGCAGTGCGTCGGACAATGGGATGTCCTGGCCCTGGCGATACAGGTTCAGGCGCAGTGCGCCTTCGCCGGCACGGTGCTGGTTGGAGCGATACAGACTCAGACGCAGATCGGATTTGCCTGCCAGCGAGGCCAGGCGCTCGACATCATCGGCGGCCAGCTGCACCGAGACGTTTTCGATGTAGTTCTGCGGCAGGGCACGGCCGTAGCTGGCGGCCAGATCGAGGCCGCGGGCTTCGCCGTGACGCTGGATCAGCACTTCGCGCAGGTCGTCCTGCCAGTTGCGCAGCAGATGGGTCAGGCGGGTTTCCAGTTCGACCGCATCGACGCTGATCTCCTCGCCCGCGCGCGGGCGCACGGTCATGTGCAGCTGCGCCAGCGGCGACTCGCCCAGCTGCACGGTGGTGTCCACCGCTTCGCCATGCAGCGCTTCCTTCATCAGCGCCTCGATGCGCAGGCGCAGCTCGGTGTTGAATCGATCGCGCGGGATGTAGACCAGCGCCGACCAGAAGCGCCCGTAGCGATCGCGACGCAGGAACAGCTTGCTGCGCACGCGCTCCTGCAGGCCGAGGATGCCCATCGCGGTGCGGGCCAGCTCGTCCTGGCTGGACTGGAACAGCTCCTCGCGCGGCAGCGTCTCCAGGATGTGGCGCAGGGCCTTGCCGCTGTGGCTGTTGGGCGACAGGCCGGACTGGCGCATGACGTGTTCGTGGCGCTCACGCACCAGCGGGATTTCCCACGGCCGGCGGTTGTAGGCGCTGGAGGTGAACAATCCCAGGAAGCGCTGCTCACCGGTGATGCGGCCGTTGGCATCGAAGGACAGCACGCCGATGTAATCCATGTAGCCCTTGCGATGCACCGTGGCGCGCGCATTGGTCTTGGTCAGGATCATCGCCTCGGCTTCGCCGGCCTCGTTGAGCAGGTTGGCGGCCAGCAGGCGCACGGGGCGCGGTTTGCCCGAGGCGTGGCTGCGCGACATGCCCAGGCTGCTGTCTTCCAAGGGCACCAGGACATCTTCGCCGGCCTGCTTCTGCACCCGGTATTCGCGGTAGCCGAAGAAGGTGAAATGGTCGGCCGATGCCCAGCGCAAGAACTCCTGGGTCTCACTGCGCGAGGCATCGCTGACCGGCATGCGGCGCGTGGCCAGGTCCTCGGAGACCTCCAGCATCTTTTCACGCATCGAGCCCCAGTCGCGCACGATCTGGCGGACCTCGTTCAACACCTGCTCGACGGCCTTGGCGATGCGCGGCATGGCCTCGGCCGGCTGGCGGTCGATCTCCAGCATCATCAATGACTCGGCCTTGCCCTCGCCCACCGCCGTGACCTTGCCGGCCTTGTCGCGCTCGAAGCGCACCACCGGATGGCCGAGCACGTGCACGCCCACGCCCATCGTGGCCAGCGCCATGCTCACCGAATCAACCAGGAACGGCATGTCGTCATTGACGATCTGCAGCACCGAATGCGAAGACTCCCAGCCATTGGCCTTGGCGGTGGCGTTGAATACGCGCACGTTGGCCTTGCCCGGCTTGCGGGCACGCGCGAACTCCAGCATGTCGGCCGCCATCGCAGCCCAGGCATCGGCCGTGTGGTGCGGGTATTCGTCCTGCTCCATTCGGCGGAAAAAGGCTTCGGCAAAAATGCGAGCCTGCTCGCGCCTGGCGGCGGGAAGTCGCGCCTTGAGTGCATCGTGGATCGGTTGCAGCGAGAAAGCCGCCGGTGCGGCGCCGGACCTGAGCGCGGCCTTGGCAACGGGCCTGGTGCCCTTGCCGTTCTTCTTGCCTACCCCTGTCGGGGCGGCCTTGTTGGCCTTGGAAGTGGAAGCGGATTTGTCGCCAAGCCTGCTGTTGCCAGTGGTGCTCATACAGTCGCAGTCACACGGTTGAAGGTAATCGTTCATTGTATGCCCGCACCCCATGACAGCCTTGCTGCGCGGCATCACGATTCGAATGGCTTTCATGCTCGCGTGGTTGCCGCCTGCGTCATCGCCTCGGCGCGCCGTTGATCGGATTGATGCGAATTCGGCCACGCGAACGAGCTGCCTGACCATGCGGTCACCACTTCGTCACGCGCCTTTTACACAAACGCTCAAAGCCTGTGAACAGGCCATTTTCAGGCTATTCAAATTCTAAACTGGACGGTATAGTCCAGCCCCGATGGCTTATCCAGACTCCACCACCAGCACCGCTGAACGTCGTCAGCGGGTCCTTGCCGCGGTGCGCGCGCTGATGGCCGAGCAAGGCTTCCGCGTGAGCATGGACGCGGTCGCGCAGCGTGCCGGATGTTCCAAGCAGACGCTGTATGCACAGTTCGGCAGCAAGCACGCCTTGCTGCACGACCTGATGCACGAGCATCTGGAAATCACCACCTCGCGCCTGGATGCCTTCGATGGCCAGGTGCGCGAGCCGCTGCTGGCGTTTGCCATCGAGCATCTGGAGCGCCTGTCGGCGCCCGATGTGGTGGCCAGCTGCAGGCTGTTCAGTGCCGAATCCCCGCAGTTTCCGGAGGAGGCGCAGGCGATCTGGCGCGATGGGGGTGAGACCCTGCTCGCGCGCCTGGCGTCGTGGCTGTCGCTGGCCATGGACGCGGGCTGCCTCAGGCATGACCAACCGCACGCGGCGGCTGAACTGCTGCTGGGCATGATGGCCGGCCTGGACCTTGAGCGACAGCGGTTTGCCGTCCCGCAGCGCACGCCCGCGGCCCAGCGCGCCTGGGCCGCGCTGGCCGTCGATACGTTTCTTCGCGCTTATGCGCCGATTTCCCGCGCAGCCCACTGCTGACGCTGTCTGGCTTTTCTGGATTTGTCCTTTCACCACCTACGTTTTCTCGGAGCTCCCGCCTCATGACCGCCTCAACCCGCTCGCTCCTGCTTGGCTCCGCCATCGCGCTGGCCCTGGCCGCCTGCAAGAAGGAAGAACAGCCCGCGCCGCCGCCGCCGGAAGTCGGCGTGATCAAGGTCCAGCCGCAGAGCGTGCCGCTGGTGCGCGACCTGTCCGGCCGCCTGGCGCCCGTGCGCAGCGCCGATGTGCGCGCCCGCGTCGCCGGTGTGCTGCTCAAGCGCACCTATGACGAAGGCACCGACGTGAAGGAAGGCCAGGTGCTCTTCAAGATCGATCCGGCGCCGCTGCAGGCCGATCTCAGCTCGGCCCAGGGCCAGCTGGCGTCGGCCCAGGCCACCTACACCAACGCCCATGTCGCGGCCGAGCGCGCACGCCAGTTGGCGCCGCAGAAGTACGTTTCGCAGTCGGACCTGGACGATGCCCAGGCCACCGAGCGCAGCGCGCAGGCTTCGCTGCAGCAGGCCCGCGCGGCGGTGACCAATGCCCAGATCAGCCTGGGCTATGCCAGCGTCACCGCGCCGATCTCCGGCCGTGCCGGCAAGCAGCAGGTGACCGAAGGCGCGCTGGTGGGCTCCGGTGACGTCACCCTGCTGACCACGGTCGACCAGATCGATCCGCTGTACATCAACTTCACCATGAGCTCGTCCGAGCTGTCCTCGCTGCGCCAGGCGCAGGGCCAGGGCAGTGTCAGCCTCAACGACACCAAGAACACCAACGTCAAGGTGATGTTGAACAACGGCCAGGCCTATGACCAGACCGGCACGCTGGACTTCTCCGACGTGGTCGTGGACCAGGCCACCGGCGCGGTGTCGCTGCGCGCCACCCTCCCCAACCCGCAGAAGGCGTTGCTGCCCGGCAGCTTCGTCACCGTCGAGGTCGACCTGGGCCAGCGCAGCAACGTCTTCCTGGTGCCGCAGGCGGCCATCCAGCGCGACACCAACGGTGCCTACGCCATGGTCGTCGGCCTGGACGGCAAGGTCACGCGCAAGGATGTGCAGATCGAAAGCCGCGCGCAGGGCAGTGACTGGATCGTGACCGGCGGCCTGAACACCGGTGACCAGGTGATCGCGCTGGGCCTGCAGAAGGCCAAGGAAGGGGGCCAGGTCAAGGCCGTACCGTATGAGCAGGCCAAGGCGCAGGCCGCACAGGCCCAGCAGCAGCAAGGTGGCGCACCCGGCCAGGCGCCGGCCGCGGCCGCGCAGGGCGACAAGTCCCAGGGCGATGCCCCGGCCTCCGATGCGAAGGGCGATGACGCCCAGAAGCCGGCCGAAGGCCAGGCCAAGTAAGGAACATCCCCCATGCCCAAGTTCTTCATCAACCACCCGGTCTTTGCCTGGGTTGTCGCGGTCCTGATCTCGCTTTCGGGCGTGATCGCGATCCTCAACCTCGGCGTCGAGTCCTATCCCAACGTCGCCCCGCCACAGATCACCGTGACCGCGACCTACCCTGGCGCCAGCGCCGATACGGCCGAACGCTCGGTGACCCAGGTCATCGAGCAGCAGCTGACCGGCATCGACAACCTGCTGTACTTCAGTTCCACGTCCAGCTCGTCCGGCCGCGCCACCATCACCCTGACCTTCCAGACCGGCACCGACCCGGACATCGCTCAGGTGCAGGTGCAGAACAAGGTCTCGCTGGCGCAATCGCGACTGCCCGGTGAAGTGGTCGATCAGGGCGTGATCGTGGCCAAGGCCAACGCCGGCTTCCTGATGGTGGTGGCGGTGCAGTCCAACACCCCGTCCATCGACCGCAACCACCTCAACGACATCATCGCCTCGCGCGTGCTCGACCAGATTGCCCGCGTTCCGGGCGTGGGCAGCACCCAGCACTTCGGTTCCGAGTACGCCATGAACATCTGGCTGGATCCGGGCAAGCTGCAGGGCTACAACATGGCCGCCAGCACCGTGCTGGCGGCCATCCAGGCGCAGAACGTGCAGTTCGCCGCAGGTGCACTGGGCGGCGATCCTGCGCCGCAGAACCAGGCCTTCCAGGTCAGCGTCTCGGCCGAAAGCCGCTTCACCCAGCCAGAGCAGTTCGAGCAGATCATCCTGCGTTCGGACAACAACGGCGGCACCGTGCGCCTGAAGGATGTTGCCCGCGTCGCCTTCGGCCCGCAGAACTACGGCTTTGACACCAAGTTCGACGGCAAGCCGGTGGGTGCCTTCGGTATCCAGCTGCTGCCCGGTGCCAACGCGCTGAGCGTGTACGAGGCAGTGACCGCCAAGATGGACGAGCTGTCGGCCAGCTTCCCGCCGGGCGTGACCTGGTTCGCGCCCTACGAAACCACGACCTTCGTCAGGATCTCCATCGAGGAAGTGATCCACACGCTGGTGGAGGCCATCATCCTGGTCTTCCTGGTGATGCTGATCTTCCTGCAGAACTTCCGCGCCACGATCATCCCCACGCTGGTCATCCCGGTCGCGCTGCTGGGCACCTTCCTGGGCCTGTTCGTCATCGGCTTCACCATCAACCAGCTGACCATGTTCGCGCTGGTGCTGGCGATCGGCATCGTGGTCGATGACGCGATCGTGGTGATCGAAAACGTCGAACGCATCATGGCCGAGGAAAAACTCCCGCCGCGCGAGGCGACCATCAAAGCGATGGACCAGATCACCGGCGCGGTGATCGCCATCACCGTGGTGCTGGCGGCCGTGTTCATCCCCTCGGCGCTGCAGGGCGGCGCCTCGGGCGAGATCTACAAGCAATTCGCGCTCACCATCGCCATCTCGATGGGCTTCTCGGCCTTCCTGGCGCTGGGTTTCACCCCGGCCCTGTGCGCCAGCTTCCTCAAGCAGCATGCGCACGACAGCCACGAGCAAAAGAAGAACATCGTCTTCCGCACCTTCGAGAAGTACTACGGCAAGCTGGAGCGCACCTACGTGGGCGCCATCGGCCGCCAGGTGCGACACGCGCCGCGCTGGATGGTGGTGTTCGCCGTGCTGGTGGTGGTGACCGGCTTCCTGTTCACCCGGATGCCGACCAGCTTCATCCCGGAAGAAGACCAGGGCTACGCGCTGGGCATCGTCCAGGCCCCGCCGGGCACGCCGCTGAACAAGACCAACGAGATCATGGATCAGATCCGTGGTTCGCTGGGCAAGATCGATGGCTTCCAGGGCATGTTCCAGATCTCCGGCTTCAGCTTCCTGGGCCAGGGCGAGAACGTCGGCATGGCCTTCATCAAACTCAAGCCGTGGGCCGACCGCAAGGGCGATGTGACCGGCTTCATCGGCCAGGCCAACGGCGCGATGCAGGGCATCAAGGGCGCGCAGATCTTCGTGGTCAACCTGCCGACGATCCAGGGCCTGGGCCAGTTCGGCGGCTTCGACATGTGGTTGCAGGACCGCACCGGCGCAGGCCAGGACGCACTGATGGCCGCGCGCAACCAGCTGCTGGGCATCGCCTCGCAGGACAAGACGCTGATGCAGGTGCGTCCCAACACGCTGGAAAACGCCCCGCAGCTGCAGCTCAAGGTCGATCGCGTGCAGGCCGAGTCGATGGGCCTGTCGGTCACTGACGTCTACACCTCCATCCAGCTGATGCTGGCGCCGGTGTATGTCAACGACTTCTTCTACGGCGGCCGCATCAAGCGCGTGAACATGCGGGCCGATGCCCAGTTCCGTACCGGCGCCGAGTCGCTGTCGCAGTTCTATACGCCCAGCAGCACCGAGACCGATGCCAAGGGCAACGCGGCGATGATCCCGCTGAGCAACGTAGTGGCCACCAGCTGGAATTCGCTGCCGCCCTCGCTGGCCCGCTACAACGGCTATTCGGCGGTGAACATCAACGGCGCGCCGGTCCCGGGCAGTTCGTCGGGTCAGGCGATGACGACCATGGAAGGCATCGTCAACGACAAGCTGCCGGCGGGCTTCGGCTACGACTGGTCCGGCATGAGCTACCAGGAGATCCTGGCCGGCAACAGCGCCACGCTGCTGATGGTGCTGTCGCTGGTGGTGGTGTTCCTCTGCCTGGCCGCGCTGTATGAAAGCTGGTCGATCCCGGTGTCGGTGCTGCTGGTGGTGCCGCTGGGCATCCTGGGCGCGCTGGCGTTTTCGATGCTGCGCGGCCTGTCCAACGACATCTTCTTCAAGATCGGACTGATCACGGTGATCGGCCTGGCGGCGAAGAACGCGATCCTGATCGTGGAGTTCGCGGTGATGGAGCGCGCGCAGGGCAAGACGCTGCACGATGCGATCGTCAACGCCGCGCACCTGCGCATGCGTCCGATCCTGATGACCTCCTTCGCCTTCATCATGGGCGTGGTGCCGATGGCCATCTCCAGCGGTGCCGGCGCCAACGCGCGCCACGCCATCTCCACCGGCGTGATCGGCGGCATGGTGTTCGCCACGATCTTCGGCCTGCTGCTGATCCCGATCTTCTTCATCGTGGTCCGCCGCTTGCTGGGCGACAAGATGGACGAGCAGTCCAAGGAATACCTGGAAGCCCATAAGGACCAGGATGGCCAGGGCGCCGCACAGGCGCACGGCGGACACTAAGCCTGCCGCCACTGGGTAACGGAAAAAGCCCCGGCATTGCCGGGGCTTTTTTTGATGTCCGGCCGATGGTGCCCGGCCTAGTTGGCCAGTTGGCAGGTCGCCGGCTTGGTGGAAGTAAACAACGCCTGGGTCGCCCATTCGGGATGATCAACAAAGGGATTGCGGTTGCCCTGGAAGCTGTAGATCACCTCGTTGCGGGTGCGCTCGGCATCGTCTGGCGGATCGGCGGCACTCCAGGCCAGCAGCGTGGACAGCAGGCCCATGTAGGCCGGCGAGGCCGAGGTGATGACGATCTTGCTGCGGTCGTCGGTCAGTTCCAGATCCGGCTCGCCCTGCCCGGTATTCGGGTCGTCGTCGCCCTCGTAACGGATCGCCATGTACATCACCGCACGCGCCACGTCGCCCTTGTGTGCGCCCCAGACTTCGAACGAGCCCTGATTGCCGTCCGGCGATTTCACCCAGTTGGAGTTGCCCGGATACGTCCCACTGCCGCCACCGCTGCCGTTGTTGGCCTCGGTCGCACGCTCGCCGCAGCCGGTGGTGCAGTTGGCATAGGGCTTGTTGCCGCGATCGGCGTTGTAGGCCGTATCGGTGAGGAACAGCATGTGGGTATCGGTATACGGCGCATACGGCAGGCCCATGTCGCCGGTGGTCGTGCCAAACCCAAGCGAGTTGGGCCAGGTGTGCTCACGGTTGTAGGTAGTACCCGATCCGGTGCCCGCGCGATCGCTGACCTTGGTGTAGCTGTGGTTCTTGTAGATATCCAGCACCTTGCCGCTGTTGGAAGGATCCTCGTCGGCGATCTCCAGGATCGACCACACGCTGGTGCCGCTGCCGCTGTAGGGGTAGGCGGTGTGGCCCTTGATCGTCTCGTGCAGCGAGCAACGTAGCTGGCTGGCGCTGCTGGTGTTGACGCGACCGTAGTAAGCGCCTGGATCGCCGCCCCCTCCACCGGCATCGGCCACGGTGAAGCCCACCACGGTACTGGAGGCCGGATGCGCGCCCTGCCCGTCGCTGATGGCCGACGCACTCACCGTGAAGCTGCAGCTTTCGCCCGCGACCAACGCGGTGTCGGTCGAGGCCGAAAAACCGGTCCCGCTGCTGGCATGCACCAGAGGCACGGCGCCACTGCTGGCGCAGGTCAACGACAACGCGCCGTTGGCCAACGTCACCGGCTCGCTGAAGGTGACCTGCAGATCGCCGGCCGCAGGAAATCCCGTGGCCCCGTTGGTCGGCACAGTCGAGACCACGCTGGGCGCGGTGTTCTGGCCGCCGCCACCACCGCCGCCGGTGAAGGTCTGTCCGGCGTTGCAGGCACCCAGGGTCTGGGCCGCTGACGCATTCCAGCTGAAATCACTTGCGGCCGCGCCGCTGCCACCCAGCTGGAGCGAAGTCCCGGCGGCCGTGCTGCTGGTTTCGCTGACCGGCAGGTTGGTACTGGTGGCGCCTGCAGCGGCGCCGTTGCTTGCGGTGATCTGGCCTTCGTAGCTGATGAACTGCACCAGCTGGCCTGTGGCATTGACCAGCGCGACGCCGTCGGCAGGACCGTTCTGCAGCCCATCGCGCGGATAGCTGATCGTGGCGATCATGGCGTTGCCACCGCAAGTGGCCGCCGTGCCGGCGCCCAGCGTGCTGGTGCCGTAGCTGCTGCTGCCGTTGTAGAGCACCAGCTGGTAGCCGGCCAGGCTCTCGCCGGCCGAGGCGACCACCTCGATCGCCTCGCCGCTGTCGGCGCCGGCATTGTCGTAATGCAGCTCGTTGATGAAGACCGCGGCCTGGGCCTGCGTGCAGCAGACAAGTCCCAGTCCCAGAGACAGCGACAACCTTGTGCGTGACGCCATGACAACTCCTTTTGCATCGGGGGATCGGGCGATTCTGGCGGGCATCGCCCACTCAAAACCCTCGAATGCACCACGGAACGCAGGCACGGAAAACGCAGATGGCGCCTTGCGGCGCCACCTGCAGATCAGCATGACAAGCGTGTTTCAGCGCAGGCCGGTCTCGCCGCGCGCGATCACCAAACGCTGGATTTCCGAGGTGCTTCGTAGATCTCGGTGATCTTGGCATCGCAGTTGAATGTTCCAGCAAACGTCGCCGCAGGGCGACGTGCTGGTGCGTGGCGAGCCTCAGCGCAGCCCGGTCTCGCCGCGCGCAATCACCAGGCGCTGGATTTCAGAGGTGCCGTCGTAGATCTCGGTGATCTTGGCTTCGCGGTTGAACGTTCCGGCAAACGTCGCCGCAAGGCGACGTACTGGTGCGTGGCGGGCCTCAGCGCAGGCCGGTCCCGCCGCGCGCAATCACCAAGCGCTGGATTTCCGAGGTGCCTTCGTAGAT
>JBIIHJ010000412.1:0-3244 GCA_044235875.1 Pseudoxanthomonas sp. | reverse complement strand
CCGACACCGCTTCGCGGTGCGGCTTAACTCAGGCGTTGGGCAAGCGTAGGGAGTACGCAATTGGCCAAGCAAGACAAAATGATCACCTGCTTCCTACTGTTCCAAGGCATTGTTGGCGGCGCAACGTTCGCGTGGCTTGCTTTACGCACGGAGCTTTCCGTGAGTGCTTGGATCATCTTCATCGCGCAGATTTTGGCAGCACTCGCTGCAGGCATCGGATCGCTGCGCCAACGTCGCTGGGCTGCACTTCTAGGATTAGTTGTATTTGCCATTCAAGTTCCAATCATCGCCACCCAAACCGCCACCTTCTATGCATGGCTTGCGGTTCACCTCGACGTCGCTATGACATGGCAAGGGCAAGCCAAGCTTGGGAGCAATCTAGTTGCTCTCGGCATGTTGCTCTGGGCAAGTGTCCGATATCGCATGCCTAACAATTCATTCAAGCCGAACCCGCTTCGCGACGCGGCTTAATTCAGGCGTTCACGATGCCCGCTTCTGGCCGGAAGCGGACCGTGCTTACGCAGATCATGTGGCTTCAAGGAGCCTTCAAGGCCTTGAGGTTAGAACCGGCTCGTTCAACCGGCTAACTTCTTTTTGGAGCATCAGTGCTTTGCAGAGAAGCGCGTGCGTCTCGTCCAATGCGGAGAGACGAACCTGCCTGCTGAGTAATTTGCAGCCTCCTAGCATCAAAGGGCGAGTATATATTTACTCTGGCTAGCCCCGCAGCTCGCGCATGTCGGCGCCCACATCAATTAGGAGCTAATTCTATTGCCGGGCGCATGCGCCGAGGTGTCGAAGGTGGGCTGGGTATCCATCAAACGCATCCCGAGCAAGCTCCCTTCCCTTACGGTCTAAAAGCCATGGGCCAACGCAGCCAAGGCAAAAAAACGCTAAAACGAGTCTTGAGCGAAAAGCTAATGCTTGGCTAACGTTCGCCTAATCAGTGCTTAATCTGACCATCCCAGGATGCAGCGCATGTCCTGGATCCCCAACGCTGCACTTGTCCCGAATACCGGCCGCTTTGCGAGCGCCACCTTGGTGGATGCCCTTCACCCCCAACGTGCCGGGGTGGAGTACTTCATCGCGCAGGTCTATCGCCAGCGCTACGGAGCCAGCTTGCATGGCTTCCTGCCACATCTGTTGGCGTATCACGATGCCGAAGGACAGCTAGTCGCCGCCGTTGGACTGCGGTTGGGCGACGAGGGTCCGCTTTTCGTTGAACAGTATCTGGATACGCCGGCACAGGAGTTGATCTGCGCGCGTGGCCTTGCCGTTGGCCTCCGGCGCCGTGACCTGGCCGAGGTGGGTAACTTCGCCGCCGCTTCTCCCGGAACCGCCCGCGATCTGATCGTGCAGTTAACCTGCACGCTCCACGCCGCACGTGTGCGTTGGGTGCTGTTTGCCGCGACACGGCAATTGCGCAATGCCTTCGAGCGCTTGCAGCTATCTCCAGTCGAGCTGGCCGAGGCTATTCAGGATCGGCTTCACCACGATGCCAGCGACTGGGGCAGCTACTACGCTGCCCAGCCACGGGTGATGTGCGGCGATCTCGCTTCGGGCCATGCCTATCTCATGCGTCGCGCCGAGGCGGCCAGCGTCCTGGGGCTGGCACCGTGTCCGGACCTGTGTCAGGCAGGGGCGCTGTGAATCCGCCCGCGGCCCGCTCGCTGATGAGCACGCTGCGCAGCAGGACCGAGCGCATCATCGCGGGCGATGGCGTTATCGGTGATTCTGCGTTGGTGTCCCAGGTCCACGTCCTGGCCGAGCGTCTCCACCAGGCCGGATTGTCCTGTGTAGCCAGCCGTATGGATAACGGGCCGCGCTGGCTGGTCCTGGACTTAGCACTGCAGATGATCGAGGGCGTGCATGTGCCCCTGCCGACTTTTTTTTCGGAGGAGCAGACCGTTCATGCGTTGCATACGAGCGGTGCGCAGGCCGTCGTGACGGCCATCGGGACGCCAGCGCCGCCGGAAGTCTCGTCGCTGGGGCAGGTGCTGGCAGGAACAGCACTTGGCGGTTGGCGGCTCGCGCCAGGTCGCGAGGTTGCGCTGCCGGCCAATACGGCCTGCATCACCTACACCTCCGGCACCACAGGACGGCCCAAAGGTGTCTGCCTGGACGCGGAGAGCCTGTTGACCGTCGCTGGATCACTGATGCAGGCGTCCAGCGCGATCGGACCTGGGCGGCACCTGTGCCTGATGCCGCTATCGACATTGCTGGAGAATGTGGCTGGCCTCTACGCCACGCTGCTGGCCGATGCGCAGATCGCGCTTCCGTCGTTGGGAGAGATCGGCTACACCGGGGCTTCGGGTCTGGATGTGCCTACGCTGCTGCGCTGCTTGCATCGCTACCAGCCCGAGAGCGTGATCCTGGTGCCGCAGCTGCTGCTCGCGCTGGTGACGGCGGCCGAACAGGGCGCGCCACTGCCGTCGTCCCTGCGTTACATCGCCGTCGGCGGTGGTCGTGTCGGTCCTGCGCTGTTGGTGCGCGCGCAGGCGTTGGGCCTGCCGGTCTTTGAAGGCTACGGCCTGACCGAATGCGCGTCGGTGGTGTGCCTGAACCAGCCTGGCGCGCAACGCGCTGGAAGCGTCGGGCGCCCGTTGCCCCATGCGCGCCTGGTTGTGGAAGACGGTGAACTGCTGGTGGACGGCGTCAGGGCCTTGGGCTACCTGGGAGGTGAGCCGCTGCCCGCAGGACCCGTACGCACGGGCGATCTGGGACACGTTGACGCCGATGGCTTTGTCCACATCACGGGCCGACGCAAAAATGTCTTCATCACCGCCTTCGGCCGCAACGTCTCGCCCGAGTGGGTGGAAAGCGAGCTGCTGCAGCATCCGGTCCTGGCACAGGCGGTGGTCTGGGGCGAAGCGCAGGCCGACAATGTGGCAGTGCTGTGGCCGCGCCGGGCCGACACCGACGATGCCGTCATCGCGCGTGCACTGGCCGAGGTCAACGCGGGCCTTCCCGACTACGCACAGGTCTCGAGATTCGTACGTGCGTCCGCCCCCTTCACTGCGGTCGATGGCTTGCTCACCGCCAACGGCCGCCCACGCCGTGAGGCCATTCTTTCCCATTATCAGGCCGAGGTGGACGCTTGTTACCGCAGTCCTGCCACCGTTGCCTTTTCCGGAGTCATCGCATGAATTTTCATGAAGTCCTGCTTGAACAAACCCAAGCCGAGCGCGCGGGCCTGATTTCGGTCCCGATCATCCAGTCGGCATTGGCCGGGCAGATCGCACGGGAG
>JBIIHJ010000411.1:0-3252 GCA_044235875.1 Pseudoxanthomonas sp. | reverse complement strand
TAATAGCCCTGGCCGATGAAGCTCCTGAACACCTGGTTCTTCAGCGCGATCCGGCGGATCTTGGCCAGCGCTTCTTCTTCGGTGATCGCTTCGGGCAGCGCCAGCGGCGCTGGCGACTTGATCTTGCCCGGGACGATGGCGTCGGTCATCGACTCCAGCGTCGGATGGCCGACCACGGACAGCATCTGCGCGATCTCGGCGTCGTTGGGGCCGATATGGCGCTCGACGAACGCGGAGTGGTGTTCGAGGTCGCGCAGCGAGGGGGTGTTCTGGGACATGGCAGGCATCCGAAGGGTGGGGCACGCGAAAGGTCGGAAGCCGCGCGGCGTTCCCGCGGTCCGGTGTGCGGACCTGCAGGAAAGACGACGGTCTTCCTCGCGCCCCTCTGTCCTTTTGCCTGAGAGTTTGGAAGCGCGATTGGATGCGCTTCGTGCCCCTTCGGCGCCGGTGCCGACCCGTGCGGGCCGACCGGTCTCTCCAGAGTGTTTGCCGCCTGCGGTGGTATCGGGCCTGAGCGATTACGGGCGTTGCGCCTTCGGCAGCGTCACCGGCCCTACGGGCCTGCGCCGCTTCTCCCACCTGGACTACGCGGCCGATTATACGGTCCCTTCGCGCGCGCGTATGCCCGGCGCATGCAGGCCCGCGATGCCGTCACGAAACGGCCTGTCCGGTCCCTGGGCGTTAACGCCAGGCGGCCCAGCCCCTATCATGGCGGGCCTTCCCGTCGTTTCCGGGACCGCGCCTCGTCTGCGCGGCCCGTGCCATGCCATCGCTGCCATACCCGCGAAGGCCCCTGCCAGGACCGTCCATGCCGTTGCCCGCCACTTCGACCCGCCGTCTCGCCCTGCTGCTGGCGGGGCTGGCGATGTTCGGGCCGTTCTCGATCGACACCATCTTCCCGGCGTTCCCGCAGCTGGCCCAGCGCCTGGGCGTGGACCAGATGGCGGTGCAGCAGACGGTGAGCGTGTACCTGCTGGCCTATGCGGTGATGAGCCTGGCCCACGGCGCGCTGTCCGATGCGTTCGGCCGCAAGCGGGTGATCCTGGGCGGACTGGTGGTGTTCGTCGGGGCCTCGATGGGCTGCGCGCTGTCGCGCGACCTGGGGACACTGCTGGCCTTCCGCGCGCTGCAGGGGTTTTCGGCCGGTGCCGGCATGATCGTCGGCCGTGCGGTGATCCGCGATCTTTACGACGGTCCGTTGGCGCAGAAGCTGATGAGCCAGGTTTCGATCATCTTCGGCATCGCCCCGGCGATCGCCCCGATCATCGGCGGCTGGATCCTCGGGGCCGGCGCGGGCTGGCCGGTGATCTTCTGGTTCCTGGTGGCCTTCGGCCTGGTGCTGCTGGTGGCCACCCAGGTCTGGCTGCCGGAGACCCATCCGGTCGCCGCACGCACGCCACTGTCGGTGACCGGGCTGTGGCAGGGTTACAGGTCCATCGCACTGGACCGGCGCTTCCAGCGCCTGGCCGCGGCCGGCGCGTTGACGTTCGCCGGCATCTGGCTGTACATCGCCTCGGCGCCGGTCTTCGTGATGGACCTGCTGCGCAAGACCGAGCAAGACTTCGCCTGGCTGTTCATCCCGACCATCGGTGGCATGACCCTGGGATCGTGGCTGTCAGGGCGCATGGCCGGCCGGCTCAGGCCCGCATCGCAGGCGCGGGTGGGCTTCATCTGCTGCGGCGTGGCCAGCATCGCCAGCATCGCCTATGCGGCCAGCGTGTCGCAGCTGCAGGTGCCGTGGGCGGTGCTGCCGATCTTCGTCGCCGGTACCGGCATGGGCCTGGTGTTTCCGATCCTGGCCCTGGCGGTGCTGGACCTGTATCCGCGCCAGCGCGGACTGGCCTCGTCGCTGCAGGCCTTCGTGCAACTGACCGTCAATGCGGTGGTGGCCGGTGTGCTGTCGCCGCTGGTCGCGCATGACCCGCTGAAGCTGGCGCTGTGCGCGTCGGCGTTCTTCGTTGCCGGCTGGCTTTGCTGGAAGGCCGATCGCCGTGCCGGCCGACGCCTCCCGCGCCAGGACGCGATCATTCCGCGCCTTGAACCGGCCGACGGCGCCTGAGCCACCCACCGCCGCGACGGCTCAAGAAGGGGTGCGATGCTTCAATGCCCGCCCCTCATCAGGAAACGTACGCATGACGGCCGACGAACTTTCCGCGCACTACCGTGGTTATCTGGACTGCCTGAACCGCCAGGACTGGACCAGGCTCGGCGATTTCGTCCACGCACAGGTGCGTCACAACGATCGCCCGCTTGGACTGGACGGTTATCGGGAAATGCTGGAAGGCGACTTTGCCGCCATTCCCGATCTCAGCTTCCAGGCCGAACTGCAGGCCTGCGAACCGCCGGTGGTGGCCAGCCGGCTGACGTTCGACTGCACGCCCATCGGGGAATTGTTCGGGCTACCGGTGAACGGCCGCCGGGTCCGGTTTTCCGAGCACGTCTTCTACCGGTTCCAGGACGGCCGGATCATCCGGGTCTGGTCGCTGATCGACCGGGCGGCGATCCAGGCCCAGCTGTCGCAGCCAGCGTCCTCGCCATAAAAAAAGCGCCCCTCGCGGGGCGCCCTGCCTGGCATGACCGCCTGACGCTCAGAACTTGTAGTTCACGCCCAGAACCAGGGTGCGGCCCCACTCGACGTATTCCAGCGGGCGGTCCTTGGTTTCAGCGTAGGTGCGGTACGGCGTGTTGGTCAGGTTGCTGGCCTGCAGCAGCAGGCTCAGGCCCTTGAACGCGGTGGTGTCGCCGAAGGTGTAGCTGACCTGCGCGTCGGTGATGTTCTCGCCGACCACGTAGCGCAGCGTGCGGTTGCCATTGAAGTTGCCGATCTCGCCGATGAAGTCCGAGCGTCGGCGCTGGCTCACGCGCGCCTCGAAGCCGCTGCGCTCGTAATACGCGGTGAAGTTGTAGACCCGGTCGGACAGGCCGGGCAGGTCGATCGCGCCGCTGCCCACGCTGGAGGCGCTCTCCGGGTCCATGATGCTGACATCGCTCTTGTTGAAGGTGGCGCTGGCCTGGATGCCGAAGCCCTCCAGCGGCGCCAACAGCATGTCCAGCGGCAGCGAAGCGGTCAGCTCCAGGCCACGCAGGGTGCCACCCTTGCCATTGAACGGGGCGCTGAAGGTACCGGTGGTCTGCACCGGCACGGTCATGCCTGGCGGTGGTACATAACCGGCCACCAATGCGCTGAAGTCGTAGTCGTCGCGGGTCTGGGTATAGATGTAGCTCTTCAGGTCCTTGTAGAAGAATGCCGCA
>JBIIHJ010000114.1:0-10525 GCA_044235875.1 Pseudoxanthomonas sp. | reverse complement strand
CGCCCAGCATGGCGGTGTGTCGATCCGTCGCCTGCCCTGGCGCGGTTCGTCGCGCTATCCATTGACACCCAGCGTGCTCGGTGCCATTTCCGACGCCGACGTGGTGCATGTGCATGGCATCGATTTCTTCTACGACTATCTGGCACTGACCGCGGCGGTGCATCGCAAGCCCATGATCGTGTCTACGCACGGTGGATTCTTCCATACCGCATATGCCTCGAAATTGAAGCGCCTGTGGTTCAACACGCTGACGCGGACTTCGGCACTGGCCTACAAGCGCGTGGTGGCCACGAGCGAGAACGACGGCGACATGTTTTCGCAGGTCGTGTCCAAGCAACGCCTGCGCGTGATCGAGAACGGCGTGGACGTCACCAAGTTTGCCGGCAAGGGCAGTGCGGTCAGCGGCAGGACGCTGATCTACTTCGGACGCTGGTCGGTCAACAAGGGACTGCTGGAAACTCTGGACCTGTTTGCCGCCTTGCGTGGCCGCAACAAGGAATGGCAACTGGTCATCGCCGGTCGCCAATACGATCTGAGCCGCGAGGATCTTGCCGGCGAGATCGCCATGCGTGGCCTTGAAGCACACGTCGAAATCGTGGTCTCGCCTTCAGAGGCGGAGTTGGCCGCGTTGCTGGGCAAGGCGCAGTACTTTGTCTGCCTGTCCAGGCACGAAGGCTTTGGCATCGCGCCGGTGGAGGCGATGAGCGCGGGTTTGATCCCAGTGCTGAGCAACATTCCGCCGTTCGTGCGTCTCAATCGGGAATCGGGGCTGGGCGCGATCGTCGATCCGGGGGACGCAGAAGCCGCGGCGGCCGCGACCGAACGGCTCGCCGAGGTCTCCCAAGCTGAATTTTCGACGAGGCGCGAGCTGGCCATGGCCTACGTCGAGCGCTATGACTGGAAGCATGTCGTAGGTCGGTATGTCGATGAATACCGCGCCGCACTGGATGTGGAGGGAAGGCCCGATGTCGGTCACCGATAACCACCGTGACGATGGGCTCGGCTTGCGGCCGAAGTTGACCGTGCTGCAGCAGGTCAATGCGCCTACGCCCACGACCAATCCCTACTTGGTCCAGCTGTTCGACGTGCTGTCGCCGATGGTACGCATCCAGTACTGGTCGCTGCGCAAGGCCCTGCTGTCGCGCTATGACGTGGTGCACCTGCATTGGCCCGAATACATGATGCGGCACCCGTCGCGGATCGGCCGCGTCCTGCGGCGCTTCGTCGTGGCGGCCGTGCTGCTGCGCTGGACCGTGATGCGCACGCCGGTGGTGCGCACCATGCACAACCTGGAACCCCACGAAGGCGGCGGTCACTTCGAGCGATGGTTGTTGGCCTGGGCCGACCACCTGGTCACCCGCTGGATCAGGATCAATGCCACCACCGAGCTACGCGAACCCGGCACCGACACCGCGCTGCACGGACATTACCGCGACTGGTATGCGCGCTTACGCAAGCCCGACATGATCAAGGGGCGCCTGCTGCACTTTGGCCTGATCCGCCCGTACAAGGGGGTGGAAACGTTGATTGACGCCATCGCAGGCGTGCATATGGATGACTGCACGTTGCATATCGTGGGCAACCCTGCCAATGCCCAGATGCGTGCGCTGGTCGAACATGCATGCGAGGAGGATGCTCGCATCGACGCGCTGCTGCAGTACGTGGACGACCCCACATTGAATCGCGAAATCTCGGAAGCAGAGCTCGTCGTGCTGCCTTATCACGAGATGCACAACTCTGGCACGCTGCTGCTGAGCCTGTCGCTGTCGCGTCCTGTGCTGGTGCCGCATACGCCCAATAACGAAGCAGTCGCTGAAGAGGTGGGCGAAGGCTGGGTCTTCATGTACGAAGGCGAGCTGACCGCAGCGGTGCTGGAAGAAGGGATTGGTCGCGTGCGCAGCGCCAATCGACGCGGCGAGCCTGACCTTTCGCAGCGCGAATGGGCCAGAGCCGGCGAGCGGCACTACCGCAGCTATGCCGCAGCCATCGTGCAGCGTCGCAGGCCGCGACGCACCCACCGGCTCCCGTCGCTGCCGACCGCAACGCCCAGCGGGAAACGATGAAGACATGTCCGTGATGGCACCTGGGGGATCGCCGGGATCCACTTCCGGCCTGGGCTCGCGCGCGGCTGCAGGCGCTGCCAAGACCATGGCCGGGCAAGGCGCGCGCATGGTCGTGCAGTTCGGCGGCATCATCCTGCTTGCGCGCCTGCTGAGCCCGGAAGACTACGGCCTGATGGCCATGGTCACCGCACTGGTGGGCATCTGCGAAATCCTGCGGGATTTCGGCTTGTCCTCGGCGGCCATCCAGGCCAAGGCGCTCTCTCGCGAGCAGCGCGACAACCTGTTCTGGCTCAACAGCGCGATCGGCCTGGTGCTGGGGCTGTGCGTGTTGCTCGGTGCGCGCCTGATCGCCGAGTTCTACCACGAGCCGCGCCTGGTAGCCGTGGCGCAGGTGATGTCGGTGACATTCCTGCTGAGCGGCATGAACACGCAGTACCGCGCGCACCTGAGTCGCCATCTGCAGTTCGGCCGTCTGGCGATGAGTGATGTGGGCGGCCAGACCCTGGGCCTGATCGCAGGCGTGCTGGCGGCATTGGGTGGCCTCGGCTACTGGGCACTGGTGATCCAGCAGGTGGTCGGCGTCGCGGTCGGACTGGCGGTGGCCATGGTGGCCTGCCGTTGGCTGCCGGGTCGTCCGCACCGCGATGTGCCGATGCGCAATTTTCTTACCTTTGGCACCAATCTGATGGCGGCGCAGATGCTGGGCTATGTGAGCCAGAATATCGGGCAGGTGGTCATCGGTTATCGGACCGGCGCCGAGGCCCTGGGCCTGTACAACCGGGCCTTCCAGCTACTGATGATGCCGTTGAACCAGATCAACGCACCGGCGACCACGGTCGCGCTGCCGGTGCTCTCCAAACTGCAGGACGAGCCCGCGCGTTATTCCGCGTTCCTGCTGCGCGGACAGACGGTGATGGTCCATATCGTGGTGGCGGTATTCGCCTTTGCGTGTGCGCAGGCCCATCCGTTGATCGTGCTGTTCCTCGGCGAAAAATGGCAGCCGGCCGTGGTGATCTTCCAGGTGCTCACGGTCGGCGGCATCTTCCAGGTGGTGGCCTATGCGGCCTATTGGGTCTTCCTGTCGATGGGGCTCGCGCGTGCGCAACTGATGTACTCGATCGTGGCGCGCATGTTGACCATTGCCTGCATTTTCGCAGGCGCCCATTGGGGAGCGCTGGGCGTCGCCGCCGGCTACGCGCTGGGTCTGATGCTTGCCTGGCCGCTGTCCACGGTCTGGGTCTCGCGTGTGGGCAAGGTGCCGGGCATGGCGATGTTCAACAACGGGCTGCGTGCGATCGTGGGTTATGGCCTGTGTGCGGGCGCTTCCTGGTTCGCCGCGCACGCCTGGGGCCGCACGCCGGTGACGGCGCTGGCGGTCGGCACGGTGTCGATCCTGCTGGCCTTCGGCGTGGTCTGCCTGGTGTGGCCGGCCTTCAGGCGCGATGTGCAGACGATCCTCCACAGCCGTGAACTGTTGCGTCGTCGCGGATGAAATCGCGGTTCGATGTTGCTGAACCGCCACAGCGCGATCGAGCGCGCGGCATCATATCGGTGCGCGCGGTCACGCTCTTGGAACGCGAAAACAAGCACTCTGTGCGCACGGTCCCTGAATGTACCGAAGCAGGGCATCGTCGCCGCCACCCCCACTCTGTCGGCCCCGTGATTGCCATGATTCAAATCTTTCCGAACGGGTCGATGTGTTCTGTCGTGATGGCGGCGTTCAATTTGTCCGTGGCGCCATGTCCACCCCCATGACTCGATCCTGACGAGGACACGCTTCTATGTCGGTCTCTGATTCCCCCGCAGTCGCCGAAATTGCACAGCCTCCACGCGCGGAGCCATCCCCCGTGGCCGCGCGACGCAATCTGCGTTACCTGGTGATGTCGGCGCATGACTACCGCACGCCGCGACGCGCCAATATCCACTTCATCACCGATGAACTGGCAAAGCGCGGTACGACGCGTTTCTTCTCGCTGCGTTACAGCAGGTTGTCGCGCCTCAAGCACGACATGCGCCTGCCGCTGGACGGCACGGCCAACAGCATCGTCAAGCACAAGGGCGTGGAGTGTTACCTGTGGCGCACGCTGGTGCACCCATTCAATACCCGTCGCCGCTGGCTACGCCCGGTGGAAAACGCGATGTTCCGCATGTACGCGGGCAATCCGCCAGAGGTGCTGGTGCGGTGGATTCGCGAATCCGATGTGATCGTGCTGGAGAGCGGCACCGCCGTCGCCTTCATCCGCCTGGCCAAGCGCCTGAACCCGAATGCACGCCTGGTCTATCGCGCTTCCGATGGCCTGAGCACGATCGAGGTCGCCGACTTCATCGCGCGCGAGTTCGACGATGTCTGCGGCACGCTCGACGCCATCGCACTGGTGTCGCCGGTAATGGCCGACGAGATCAACAGCGAGCACAATGTCTATCACGTCGGTCATGGCGTCGATCCTGGCCTGGACGAGATGGGGGATCCATCGCCATATCCTGAGACCGGCATCCATGCGGTCTCGGTGGGTTCGATGCTGTTCGATCCGACGTTCATCGCCCAGGCCAGCCAAGCGTATCCGGACGTCACCTTCCACGTGATCGGGTCGGGCACCGGTGCGATGCCGGGGTATGGCGAGAACGTCAAGGTATACGGGGAAATGAAGCACGCCGACGTGGTGGGTTACATCAAGCACGCGCGCTTCGGCATCGCGCCCTATTCCTCCGAGCAGGTGCCTGCCTATCTGGCCGACAGCTCGATGAAGCTGTTGCAATACGACTTCTTCGGCCTGCCGGCGGTGTGCCCGCATGCGGTGGTGGGGACGTATGCCTCGCGCTTCGGTTATACGCCGGGCGATGAGGCTTCGATCCGCGGGGCGATCCAGCAGGCGCTCGATGCGCCGCACGTGCGTTATCGCCAATGCCTGGACTGGCCGCAGACGACCGATCGCCTGCTGGAGCCCGAGCGCTACCCGGAAACGCATCTGGAGCATTGACAGGCGCCGGTCCTCTCGGACCGTTGCCGTTTTATTTCTTTTTACGCGTAATGCCTTGGGGGAAGGCGGCATGTCAGGAGTGTGTGGGTATGGCGTTGGTTGAATATCTCGTGGAACGTCGCGAGCGCAAGTCCTTGTTCTGGTGGACGCCGAAAGACGGCTCGGTCAATGTGGGGGACCACCTGTCCAAGGTGCTGGTGTCGTCGGTGCTGGCATTGCGGGACACCAACCTGCTGCGCAAGCGACCGGGGACGCCGCGATTGCTGTGCATCGGCTCGGTCCTGCATTTCGCCACCAATGGCGAAGTGGTGTGGGGCACCGGCATCAACGGCAAGATCCCCGCCCAGGCGCATCGATTCACCACGCTCGATGTCCGCGCCGTGCGCGGCCCCAAGACGCGCCAGGTGCTGGCCGACATGGGGATCAGTGCGCCGCAGGTCTATGGCGATCCGGCATTGCTGACGCCGCGCTTCTTCGACGCGGACCTGTTGCGCGGCAAAGGTGCGAAGAAGCCCTATGTGGTAGTGCCGCATTTCAACGAGTCGCTCGACAAGTACGCAGGCTACGAAGAACTCCTGGTGTCGCCGCGTGTCGAGCCGGCGACGTTCATCAGCCAGTTGCTCGGTGCCGAACGCGTGGTCAGCAGCTCGCTGCATGGCGTGATCCTGGCCGAGGCCTACGGGATCCCCGCGGTCTATCTGGACTGGGGCAATGGCGAGGACCGCTTCAAGTACGACGACTACTACGCCGGCACCGGTCGCCAGACTTGGCGCAGCGGCAGTTCGGTCGAGGAATGCCTGGAGATCGGAGGCAACGCCGCATTCGACCTGGCCGCCATCCAGCGCGGGCTGATGGATACTTTCCCCTACGATCTCTGGTGATCCCATGCTCGTCTTTTCCGGACAATCGCAAGACATCACATTGCAGGGCGACCCGATCTGGCTTGGCGGCCTGCCGATCGCCAGCACGGCCCTGGAGCCGTTCACCGATGCGCTCCTGCAGACGGTGGCATTGCGCGAACGCCGCAATGTCTTCTTCGCCAACACCAATTTCGTGGTCGAATGCCGTGGCCTGCGCGAGGCGCTGCACGACCCATCCGTCACCATCGTCAATGATGGGATCGGCCTGGACCTGGCCGCGCTGCTGATCCATCGCAAGCGCTTTGCCGCCAACCTCAATGGCACTGACCTGATCCCCAGCCTGTGCAGGCGCAGCAAACAGCCGCTGCGATTCTTCCTGCTGGGCGCCAAGCCCGGGGTGGCCGCCGCTGCCGCGGCCACGTTGGAGGGTGTGCACGGCCAGGATGTGGTTGGCATCTGCGACGGCTACGGCCAGATGCGCGAGCAGGGCGAGGCGCTGGTCCAGACGATCAACCGCGCCCGCCCGGACGTCCTGCTGGTGGCACTGGGCAACCCCGTGCAGGAACGCTGGATCCTCAAGCACAGTGATCAGCTGCAGGTCCCGTTGGCGTTTGGCGTCGGGGCGCTGCTGGATTTTCTGTCGGGCAATGCGCGTCGCGCGCCGGCCTGGATCCAGCGGATCCACATGGAATGGGCATTCCGGTTGCTGCACGAGCCGCGTCGCCTGCTCAAGCGTTATTCGGTGGACCTGGTGACGTTTTTCGCGGTATGTATCCGGGCGCGCAAACTCGCCCCTGCCTGATCGGCTTGAAAGCCATGCCGCAGGCGGTGATCCTGTGGCATGCCCGATGCACATTCCGCTGTCTCCGCCCACGACCTGATCGCACGCCTGCACCTGGCGCCGCATCCCGAGGGCGGTTATTTCCGTCGTATCCATGCCTCGGCGCTGCAGGTCCAGTGCGGTGATCGGCTGCGCGCTGCTTCGACCACGATCGAGTTCCTGCTGGCGCAGGGGCAGTGCAGCCAGTGGCATCGGGTGGATGCCGACGAGGCCTGGTTGTGGCGCGCAGGTGGGCCGCTGCGGCTGCAGGTGTTCGATCCGGAGACCGAGCGGTTGCAGGAGATCGTCCTGGGCGACGCGCTGACGGCACAGCGCGTCGATGAGGTCGAGACAATGGCCTTTCACGCCGTGCCCGCGGGCTGGTGGCAGCGCGCCTGGACGGCTTCGCCCTGGAGCCTGGTGAACTGCGTGGTGACACCGGGCTTCGAGTGGGGCGGCTTTGCCTTGATCGATGCCGCCCCGGATGTGGCCGCCAAGCTGAAGGCCCGCCACGCGCTCTGACGCTGCACCGTGCGTTGACTGATGCGCGCCCGATACAGTGGCCGCTGGCAGACAGCGGCAGGACGCGGCACGGTGCGACAGACTCCATCACGACGTCTCTGGACCAGGCGATTGAAGATCGCCGTAATGAGCTGCACGCTTGTGCCAGTCCTTTCGTTGGCGCAGGAGCGCGTGGCGCCACCGGCCACGCCGCAGTCGATCACCGCGCCAGCGGAAGCGCCGATTACCGACCTGGCGCCGATGACGGTTTCGGGCGTGCAACCCGGCCCTGGCCTGTGGAAGGTCAGTCGCGGCGCGCACACGCTGTGGGTGCTGGGCACGCTGTCGCCGCTGCCCAAGCGGATGGAATGGCGTTCGCAGGAAGTGGAGCAGACCATCACCCAGTCGCAGGAGTTGCTGCTGCCGCCGACGCTGTCGCTGGACACCGGGCGCGGCATGTTCCGCAATCTGTTCCTGATCCCGGCCTTGCTGAAGGCACGCAAGAATCCGGACGACAAGACCCTGCAGGACGTGGTGCCAGCCGAGCAATACGCACGCTGGAGCGTACTCAAGGCGCGTTATATCGGCGGCGATCGCGGGGTCGAGCAGTGGCGTCCCATCTTCGCCGCCACCGAACTCTATACCGCGGCAATGAAACGCTCGGGGCTGACCATGGACAACGTGGTGCGCGCCGAAGTGGAGAAGCTGGCCAAGCGCGCCAGGCTGCCGATCACCGAGGTCACCAGCACCGTGCGCCTGGAGGATCCGAAGGCGGCGATCAAGGAGTTCCAACGCACCGGGCTGCAGGACCAGACCTGTTTCGTGCGCACCCTGGAGGTGATCGATCGCGAAATTGACGCAATGCGCGAACAGGCCAACGCGTGGGCGATCGGCGATGTCGATGTACTGCGCAACAGCCCGCAGACCAGCCAGTACGCTGCGTGCCAAGCGGCGATCAGCGAAAGCGCGATTGCCCGCAAGTTCGGCGTCGGCAACCTGCGCAAGCAGTCGCTGGATCTCTGGCTGCAGAAGGCCGAGGCCGCGCTGGCCAAGAACACCAGTACGGTCGGCTTGCTGCCGATCGGCCTGGTGCTGGGGCGAGACAACCTGATGGATGCACTCAAGACCCGTGGTTACACCGTCCAGGCGCCGGGCGAGTACTGAGCTTCGCAATGATCGGGCAGGCCGCCATCAGAACTGCCTGCATGTCGAAACGCCGGCTCAGCGCGCTGCGGTCAGCGGCGCCTGGCCGGGCTGCAGCTGCGGCCAGCGGGCGAGCACGGCAGTGCGGATGCCTGCGGCGTCCAGTCCGGCCTCGGCCAGCAGCTGTTCGCGGCTGGCGTGATGCTGGAAGGCATCGGGCAGGCCCAGATGCAGAATCGGCAGATGCACGCCTTCCGCGTTGAGCAGTTCGGCCACGCCCGAGCCGGCGCCACCGGCGACGACGTTGTCTTCCAGCGTCACCAGGCCTGCGTGGCTGCGCGTCAATTCCAGCACCAGCCCGCGGTCCAGCGGTTTGACGAAGCGCATGTTGACCACGGTCAGGCCGAGCTCGCACGCGACCTGCTCGGCGGCCGGCAGGATCGCGCCAAAGGCGAGCAGGGCGACCTGCGTGCCGCGCTGGCGCAGCTGCGCCTTGCCGATCGGCAGCACATCCAACGATGGATCGATCGCTACGCCCGGACCGGTGCCGCGCGGATAGCGCACCGCAGCCGGACCAGTGTGGCGGAAGCCGGTAGACAGCATCTGCCGGCATTCGTTCTCGTCGGCCGGCGCCATCACCACCATGTTCGGCACGCAGCGCAGGAAGCTCAGGTCCAGGTTGCCGGCGTGCGTGGCACCATCGGGGCCGACCACGCCACCGCGATCGATCGCGAACAGCACGTCCAGGTTCTGGATGGCCACATCGTGCACCAGCTGGTCGTAGGCGCGCTGCAGGAAGGTGGAATAGATCGCCACCACAGGCTTGGCGCCGTCGCAGGCCATGCCCGCGGCCAGTGTCACCGCATGCTGCTCGGCGATGGCCACGTCGAAATAGCGACGCGGGAATTCCCTGGAAAACCGCACCAGGCCCGAGCCTTCGCGCATGGCCGGGGTAATGCCCAGCAGCAGCGGATCGGCCGCGGCCATGTCGCACAGCCAGTCGCTGAAGACGTCGGTATAGGTCGGCTTCTTGACGGAGGCCACGGCCTTGGCCGGCAGGCCCTTGAGCGGATCGAACGGACCGACGGCGTGATAGCCGATCTGATCGCCCTCGGCGCGCTCGTAGCCCTTGCCCTTGGTGGTGATGACGTGCAGCAGCTGCGGGCCCTTGAGGGTCTTGAGCGTCTTGATCGCACCGACCAGCGCCGGCACGTCGTGGCCATCGATCGGGCCGGTGTAATGGAACCCCATCTGCTCGAACAACGTGGACGGCACGAACATGCCCTTCCAGTGCTCTTCCCAGCGGCGCATGAAGCGTGCCGGCGGCTTGCGCTTGTCGCCCAGCAGCTTCTTGCCGCCCTCGCGCAGTGCGTTGAGCGTCTTGGACGAACTCATCCGTCCCAGCAACTGGGTCAGCGCGCCGACGTTTTCGGAGATCGACATCTGGTTGTCGTTGAGCACGACCAGGATGTCCGGCTCATCCTCCATGCCGCCGGCATGATTGAGTGCTTCGAAGGCCATGCCGGCGGTCATCGCGCCATCGCCGATCACGGCTACCGAGCGTCGCCCGTTGCCGCGCTGCGCATTGGCGATCGCCATGCCCAGCGCCGCCGAGATCGAGGTCGACGAATGCCCCACGCCGAAGGTGTCGTATTCGGACTCCTCGCGCTTGGGGAACGGCGCCACTCCGTCGGCCTGCTTGACGGTGTGGATCTGGTCGCGGCGGCCGGTGAGGATCTTGTGCGGGTAGGTCTGGTGACCCACGTCCCAGACCAGGCGGTCGTTGGGCGTGTCGTAGAGGTAATGCAGGGCCACGGTGAGCTCGATCACGCCCAGGCCAGCGGCGAAATGGCCGCCGCTGCGACCGACCGATTCGATCAGGTAGGCGCGCAGTTCGTCGGCGATGGCGGTCAGTTCGGCCTCGTCGAAGCGGCGCAGGTCGGCTGGTGTTTCGACCTTCGAAAGGCGGGGATAGCGGGTGGCGTCGATCATCGTGGCGGTCGGCAATGCAATTACGCATTTTCCTCCCGCGGCAGGGGAGGGGCAAGCAAGGGAGTTCAGTCTGGGATCACCCGCGGTCGGGGGGCGTGAAGCCGACGTGGCCAGATCAGGCCGAAAGGCGCGAGCGCTTGGGCAGATGGGTCTTCAGGAACGCCATCT
>JBIIHJ010000409.1:0-3280 GCA_044235875.1 Pseudoxanthomonas sp. | reverse complement strand
AATACCACGAACACCGCGTCTTCGGCCTGCAGTGCCAGCGGCACGATCGTGCGGCCGTCGCGGATCGTGTACGCCAGCGGCGTGGTGCGGCCGGTGGTGGCATCCCAGCGTTCGGGCGCGTAACCGGTGACGCGGAAGCTGGCCTCGATCTGCATCGGCTGCATCGCGGTGGTGTGCAGGTAATACAGATGCCCTTGCGCAAGCGCGCGATGGACGAAGCGCGGCGTGCCGTGGGCCACCGTGGTCTGCACGGCGACATCGGCGGCGATGCCCGCACTGGCCAGCCCCGCGTCGAGATCGCGCGTGGCGATCAGGCGACCGGCACCGCGGGCGACACCATCGCCCCACAGCTGCTGCACCAGCGCCTGGAACGCGCCGCGGTCATCGGCATGCGACGGCGTGTCGCGTGGCGCGGTGCCGATCACGGTCGCACCGGCCTGCAGCAGCCGCGCGATCGCGCGCAGCGTCGGCAGCGTCATCTGTTCGCTGGCATCGCCCAGGTACAGCGCCTGGTAGCGCGCGCCGCCGCGGGTCACCAGCGTGCCGTGTTCGACGGTGAATGCGTCGATCAGCATCGCGGCGTTGACGTAGTCGTAGGCGTGCGTCGCCGGACCGGCGCGCAGCGTGCCGTCGGCCCATTGCGCAGTGACCGGCGCTTCCTCGCCGATGAACCAGGCCACGTCGGCCACGTTGCGGCCCTGCTGCAACAGGTAGCTGCTGCGCGCGATGTAGTCGACCCACGGCCGCGCGTAGTCGGCCCAGGTGTCGTGGCGGTTGAAGTACTGGCCGAAGCCGGACAGCGTCAGCCCGGGCTGCCTGTCATCGACCGGCTGATGCACCGAGCTGTGGATCACCGGCCGGTTGATGCCGCTGGCAAAGGCCAGGTCGATCACCCGCTTCAGATCACTGGGTGCGAACGCGTAAGACGCCAGCCCTGCGGTCATCGTCTCGGCCGCGGCATACGGCCGGCCGTAGACATGCGCCACCGACGCCGCGCCGCGCATGTCGCCCACATACGCCGGATTGGGGCCGAGCGCGGGATTGAAGGTCCACAGCGCGGCCATCGGGATGTCGGCATGGCTGCGCATGGCCAGGTCATCGCCCAGCTGCGGGCGGCCGGTTTCCAGCGCTTCGCCGAGCAGCGTCAGTCCCTGCGCCTTGGCGAGGCGCGCGATCGTGCCGTAATGGGCGCTGGTCAACAGGTCGGTCAGGGTCCGACGCCAGTCATAGAGAAAACCATCGCTGGCGCTGCGCGAGCCGACCACAACCCCTGTCAGCGCGGGCAGGTACGGCGTGGGGTCGTAGCCACGCAGGCGCTTGAAATCGGCGACGATCGACGGCGTCCAGTTGGCATTGCCCGACTCGATGCTGTCGGTGACGATGGTCTTCAGTCCGCGCTTGCCGAACAGATCGGCGCCCACTGCGGCCTTGTACATCGACAGGTAGGTCGTGAAGTAGCGCGACACCGCGGCCGGATCGTACTTGTCCACTTCCAGGCCGGTGGCCTCGGCCGGCGCCGGATGATTGGTCGTGCCCAGCAGCGAGTAGCCCAGGCGCAGCACGCGCCAGCGTCCTGGCGGCGGTGTCCAGTCCAGCCTGCCATCGGCGCGCAGCTTGCCGGTGAGATCGCGCACCTGCGACGGAGCGACGCCGGGCGTCTCTGTCGCGGGATCGCCCAGCTGGAAATAATCCGGTGCGGTCGCAAAGCCGGCCTTGGCTTCGAAGCGATTGATCCGCGCATCGCCGGAGGCGGTGAACGTGGTCACTTCGATCAGGCGCGCGGCAGCATGCGTATCCACGCCGACATCCACGCCAGGCGCCGGATTGTCGATCACCGGGCGCACGTGATGCGGATTGACGGTGAGCACCACGCGCACCGCATCGGCCTGCACCGGTGCGAAGCTCACGGTGGTCGGCACCGCCTCGACCGGCAGCGTGGCCAGCGTGCGCCATTGTCCATCGACGCGCGCCTGCAGCGTCGGCACGAAGCGCGCGGCCTGGAACGGCACCCAGGCGCCGGCCATGAACAGCGTCACCGACTGCAGCGTGCGCGGCGCGGCATAGGTCAGGGTGATATCGGTGGGCTGCTCGGACGTGCCGGCCGGCACGCTGATCGAGGTGATCGCGCGTGGGTCGCCCAGCGTCGCGCCGTCGATGGGATAGCCGGAAACGGTGATACGCGGCGCCGCGTCCTGCGCGTCCACCTCGATGGGGTAGGCCAGCACGCGCGTATCGCGGGCCAGGCGTCTGGCGCCGCCGGGCAGATTGCCGTCGCCGCGCGGCAGCTGCTGGTAGGGCCCGGCGACATCGGGCAACGCCGGCAGGCGGATCGCGCGGTCGCCGCCGCTGACGACCGCCTCGCTCCAGACCAGCTTCTTCATCGCGTCCTGCGGCGTGACCCACGGCCCACCGGTCTCGCTCCAGCCCGGCGAAGCGGCCGTGCCATAGCTCAGTCCCTGCGTGTCGGCCTGTTCCACTGCGTGGCGGAAAGCGTCCTTCCACTGCGGCGACAGATAGGGGATGCGCTGATCGACGATGGTCGGCGTGCGCAGGCCGGCATCGAAGTTCTGCACGCCGCCCAGCCCGATCCGCTTGAACCAGGCGATGTCCGCATCGATGCCTGCGCGGGTGATGTTGCCGTCCATCCAGTGCCACCACGCCAGCGGTCGTGCGTCGATCGGCGGATCGGCGAAGCCCTCGGTCAGGGCATCGGGTGCGGCCTTGGCATCGCGGATCTGGCCGCTGCCGGGCGAAGCATGCACGCACAGACTGGCCAGCAGGCCCAGGCGCAGGACGGTGCTCATCGTGGTTTCCCGAAACATGGCGCGCTGGCGCAGCGGGCGCAGGGTTGCCTCAGCTCGGCAGGCGAAGATGCGCGGCGCGGGACGACAGGTCCGGCGCCGCGCACCGGCTCACCAGAAGGTGGCGTACAGCGCGATCAGCACCGCGATGATGGCCAGCGAGGCGATGTTGAACGACGGCGTGGTCCTGTAGCTGACGTCGCGGGTCTTGATGCGGTCGCGATCGCCGCTGGCGTTGGTCATCAGCGAGACCACGATCGCCAGTGCCAGCGAGACCAGGAACACCAGGCCGATGCGGTTCATGAAGGGCATCGCCGGCAGCGCGAACTTGAACACCAGCGACAGCACGAACGACCCGACGGCGGCGGTGAGCGCGCCGGCCTCGTTGGCGCGCTTCCAGAACATGCCCAGGAAGAAGATCACCACGATGCCCGGGGTGAAGAAGCCGGTGAATTCCTGAATGTACTGGAAGCCCTGGT
>JBIIHJ010000407.1:0-3290 GCA_044235875.1 Pseudoxanthomonas sp. | reverse complement strand
CTGCGGCGCCTGCACCGACAGCACCTTGCGCTTGGCCGTGGCCTGCTTCACAGGCGTGGCGCCGGTGCCCATCAGCGGGGCCTGCGCCGAGGCCCCCATCGCCGCCAGGATGGCGGTGGCCAGCGCGCTGGCGCAGGCCGTACGGATGTGCTTCTTCATTGCGATCTCCGGGAAAAGATGCGGCGGATTAGAGGGGTGCGCGACATGCCGGCCGCCGCCGCGCCTGCCGCAGGAAGGTGCGAAAGAAGGGCCGCGCCGTGCGTTACGCCGGCGCGGCGCTCGAGGCGTTACAGGTCGAAGCCGAAGCCCACGCCGGCCGAGGTGTCATCGCCGCTGACGGCGCCACCGATGCTGAAGGACGCGCGTTCGCCGATCTGCTTGGCGTAGCCCACCGACAGTGCGGCCTCGCCGTTCTGCCAGCCGGCACCCGCGGCCACGCGGCCCTTGGCGCTCTTCGCGTTGGCCGCGTTGATGGCCATGTTCATCATCGCCGAGCCCATCGCGCCCATCCGGTCAATGCGCTTGTCCTGCGCGGCCAGCTTGTGGCCGACATCGTTGGACAGCTGGTCGAAGCGATCGTCGAACGCGGCGATCTTCTGGTCGGTGTAGCTGTTGGCCGAGCTGAGCGTCCGGGTGGCGGTGGTATCGGTGTAGGCGTTGGCCGTGGCCACCGACTGCGCATCGCCCGACTGCATCTGGCCGACGTTGGCTGCATCGGTCGCCGCGGTACCGGCGGCGACGTTGGTGACGCGACGGGCGTTGCCGGCACTGCCGACCGAGACGGTGTTGGCCTGGTCGGCGACCGATCCCGCACCGATCGCAGTGGCGTTGTCGGCGGAGGCCGTCGCACCGGTGCCGACGGCCGTGGCGCCGGTCGCGCCGACGCTGCTGTTGGCGCCGACCGCCGTGGCGCCCTGCGCACTGGCCGCCACGCTGGAGCCGCTGCCCAGCGCGGTGCCACTGTCGGCGGCGACGTGGGCGCCCTGGCCCACCGCGGTATCGGTCGGGTCCTTGGCATGGCTGCCGTTGCCCGAGGCCACGCCTTCGCCGGTGCCCACGCCGGCACCGGCGCCACCACTGGTGGGCGGCGCGACGGTGGCCTTTTCCAGCGATGACAGGCGCGCGTCGATCCCCGAGAGCTGCTGGTCGATCGCCGCGAACGCACCGCCGACGCTGCCGTACAGCTGGCCCTGCACCGTATAGCGCGGTGCGATCAACATGCCGTCGCCGCCGATGGCCGCACCACCGCCCAGCGCCTTTGCAAGTTGACCCAGCTGATCGACATTGACCGCGTCGCCGGCCCTGGTGCCGGCCTTGACGTTGGCCAGCGTGGTGCCGCCTTCGCCACCCAGCGTAATGCGATCCTGACGGTCGGCATCGTCGTAGCGCACCGCGCTCCGCGCCAGTTCGCCGACGTCGCCACCGACCGTGGCGATGGCCGTATCGAGCTGGCCCTTGTTGACCGCATCGGTGTCCTGGGTGCCGGCGGCCACGTTGGTGATCTGGCGATCGATGGCAGCGTGTTCGACACCGCCGGCGTCGGTCCAGGCCTGCGCGGCGCCCACCGAGACGCTGTTGGCGCGATCGGCCAGCGCGCCTTCGCCCAGCGCCACCGCATTGGTCGCATCCGGCGTGGTCCATGCATTGGCACCAAGCACCAGCGATTTGTCGGCCTGGGCAAAACTGTTGAAGCCCAGCGCCGTGGCCGAGCCGCCGATGGCCCACGCTTCGGACCCCATCGCCGTGGTGTGGTCGCCCACCAGCGTGCTGTCCCAGTACGAACCGGCATACGCGCCAGAGCCGATCGCCGTGCTGTTGGTGCCGGCGGCTTTCGCCGATGCGCCCGACCCATCGGAGAAACCACCGACCGCGGTGCCGTAGTTGCCCGAAACCGTCGCGTTGTCGCCCACGGCGGTACCCGAGGTGCTGGCGACGTACTGTTCGCCGGTGTTGTCGTCGTAGACCCAGTACGCGGTGGACGCGCCGTTGCCGACCGAGGTGCCGCCGTAACCGGCCATCGTGCCGGCGCCGAGCGCGGTGGCCTTCAAGTCCGCCGCGAACGCACCGTTGCCGAACGCCGAACTGGTCCAGCCGCTGGCCGTGGCGAACGCGCCGACCGCCGTGGCGAAGGGACTGTCGGCCAGCGCCATGCTGCCGATGGCGACCGAGTTGAAGCCATTGGATTCGGCATTGGCACCCACCGACACACCGCTGCTGCCATTGGCGATGCTGCCTGCACCCAGCGCCACCGCGCCGCCGCCGTTGGCCTGCGCGCCGACGCCGCCTGCCAGGCTGGAGCCCCCGACCGCTGAAGCCTCCTTGCCGACCGCGGTGCTGTCGATGCCTTCGGCCACCGCGCCGTAGCCCGCCGCCAGCGCGTGGTCGCCGAAGGCACTGGCGCCGGTGCCGAATGCGCTGCTGCCTTCGCCCAGCGCCAGGCTGCTGCCGCCGACCGCCGTGGCGTATTCGCCGCTGGCATCGGCCTGGTACCCGGTCGCGGTGGATTGGCTGCCACCGGCCACGGCATTGGGGCCCACCGCCACGGCGTTGTCGCCGATGGCCAATGCGCTGTCGCTGCCGTCGCCGGCACCGTTGACGCCGACATACAGATTGTCGTCACCCAGGTTGTCGGTCACCGCCTTCAGCTGGGCCAGGTTGACGGCGTCGGTATCTTCGGTGCCGGCGGCCACGCTGGTGATCTGGCGCGTCTGGCCCAGACCCGCATTGCCGACCGAGACGGTATTGTCGCGCTCGGCCAGCGACAGTGCGCCCAGCGCCACGCTGTTGTCGGCGATGGCCATCGCCTGGTTGCCCAGCGCCACCGCGCCCTCGCCCCAGGCCTGTGCGAAGTAGCCGGACGCCAGCGAAGCAAAGCCGCCGGCGAACGCGCCCGGGCCGAATGCCGCGGCCTGGTCGGCCTGCGCCGAGGAACCCGCACCGACAGCCACGCCGTTGCGTCCCCATGCCGCGGTGTTCTGCTCGATGCAGAACATGCCTGGGTCGCAGGCCAGCGAGCCACCGATTGCGATTGCGCTCTCGCCGCCGGCGGTTGCGTAGTACCCCATCGCCAGGCCCATCTGCGCATAGGCGCTGGACAGTGAGCCCAGCGCCATCGCGTGGTCGCCAACGGCGAAGGTGTCGGTACCCAGCGCGACCGAGCCGATTGCACCGGAGATCGAATTGGTGCCCAGCGCCAGCGATAGCGATCCCGCCGACTGGGCGCCTGCGCCGAGCGCGGTATTGCCGTACTCGCTGGCATAGGCCTGGGCACCGACGGCGGTGCCGTACTG
>JBIIHJ010000408.1:0-3290 GCA_044235875.1 Pseudoxanthomonas sp. | reverse complement strand
TCGCGATGTTCTTCACCCCGGTGCGCATCCCGCATCCGCTGGTGACACTGACCACGGTGCTGCTGGGCGCGACGATCTTCTCGCTGGCCGGTTTCGTCAACGCCGCTTACGCGCGCAAGTTCGACGACATCGCCATCGTGCCGACCTTCATCCTGACCCCGTTGACCTACCTGGGCGGCGTGTTCTATTCGGTCAAGCTGCTGCCGGGCTGGGCCGAGGCGGCCACGCACCTCAATCCCATCTTCTACATGGTCAACGCCTTCCGCTACGGCCTGCTGGGCAGCTCGGACGTGCCGCTGTGGGTGGCCTATGCACTGATGCTGGGTTTTGTCGTGGTGCTGGGCGCGCTGGGCCTGTGGCTGCTCAAGCGCGGCGTCGGCCTGCGCAGCTGATCCTTCTTGGCGTAAGGACATCATGATGCGGATCCTGGTCCTGGGTGCCGGCGGCACCGGCGGATATTTCGGCGGACGGCTGGCACAGGGCGGGGCCGATGTGACCTTCCTGGTGCGCGATGCGCGCGCGGCCCAGCTGCAGCGCGACGGACTGGTGATCAAGAGCCCGCTGGGCGATGCGCAGGTGCCGGTGGCGCACGTCACGGCCGCGGCGTTGACGGCGCTGGCGGCAGAGCGGCCCTTCGACCTGGTCCTGCTGAGCTGCAAGGCCTATGACCTGGACAGCGCGATCGAGGCGATCGCCCCGGCCGTGGGCCCAGGCACGAGCGTGATGCCGATCCTCAACGGGTTGCTGCATTACCCCGCGCTGGATGCGCGTTTTGGCGCGGACAACGTCTTGGGCGGGCTTTGCTTCATCAGCGCGATGAAGGGGCCCGACGGCGAGGTGCTGCACCTGGGCAAGGCCGCATCGGTCACCTTCGGCGAGCGCAATGGCGATGCCGACAGCCCGCGCACGCTGGCGTTGGCGGCGCTGTTCCAACAGGCGGGCGTGCAGTTTGAACATGCCCGCGACATCGCCCTGGCGCAGTGGAACAAGTACAGCTTCCTCACCGCGCTGGCCGCGGCCACCTGCCTGATGCGCGGCAGCGTGGGCGCCATCGTCGCGGCCGAAGGCGGGCGCGATTTCATGACCGGCCTGTACCGCGAATGCGTGGAGGTGGCCCAGGCCAGCGGCGTGGCCGTGCCCGAAACGGCCCAGGTCACCATGCTCGAGCACCTGACCCGTCCGGGCTCAGACCTGACCGCTTCGATGCTGCGCGACCTGCAGTCGGGCCAGCGCGTGGAAGCGGCGCACATCGTCGGCGACATGGCCCATCGCGCCGCCCATGCCGGCCTGCGCGCGCCGCGCCTGGAGACCGCATGGATCCACCTGCAGGTCTTCCAGACCGCGTCGGCCGGCTGAGCCTTCGCGCGGACGCGACGTCGCACTGACCATGCTCCGACGCCAGATTCGGCACGGAGCACGGCAATGAAAGCGTTCGAAAAGGTGTTCCTGGTCGGTCATGTCGTGGTGATCGTGCTGTTCGTCCTGTGCGGCGCGGGCCTGATGTGGATGGCCGGTGCCGAACTGCTGCACGCCTTCCAGCAGGATGCGACCGATGCCCGCGCGCGTTTCAACCTGGTGCTGGAATGCATCGGCCTGCTGACCATCGCGCTGGTGTCGATGGAGCTGGGCCAGACGATCTTCGAAGAAGAGGTGATGCGCGACGTCAAGGTCAGCGGGCCCACGCGGGTGCGCCGTTACCTGTCGCGCTTCCTGGTCGTGATCGTCATCGCGCTGTCCATCGAAACCCTGGTGATGACCTTCGAGCTGGTCCACGAGGATCCGACCAAGCTGCCCTATGCCGGCGCCATCGGCCTGACCGCGGCGATGCTGCTGATCGCATGGGGCGTGTTCGTCAAGCTCAATCGCGCCGCCGAAGAGCTTGAGCCCGAAGCCATGGAAGACGCCAAACGCGAAGACGACAAGGTCGAGTGAGCGCGCTCAGCGCTTGAGGTCGATCCCGCGCACCAGCGCCTGGGCCAGGTGCGGATCCTGGATCCGGTCCAGCCACCAGCGCAGGGCGCGGCCTTCGGTATCGCCGCGCCAGGCGATGTAGAGCGTGTTGGGTTCGCGCGGGTCGGCGGTCTTGCGCTCGACCAGCGCGCCCTGCGCCAGCAGCGTGGCGATGCGCGCGCGGCAGCCAGCCCACGCCCAGTACCTGGCACTGCGCGGAGATCTTGGCGCGCATGCTGGGCACGGCCAGCACCGGTTGGCCGCCGACGGTGCCGTAGCCGCGCGCATCGATGCGGCGCGAGGAATCGGCCACCACGATGGCCCGATGCCGAGCGATCGTCTCGCGTTCCAGCGGCTCGTTGGCCTGGGCCATCGGATGCCCGGGCGCGATGGCGAACACCCATTCCATCTGTCCCAGTTCATGCCAGCGCAGCTTGGGGATGGCTGGTGGTTCGTTGGTCGCGCCGACGATCAGATCGGCGCGACCATCGCGCAGTGCTTCCCAGGTCCCGCCGAGCACTTCGTGGGTGATGCGCAGGCCCACGCCCGAGCCGAGCGCATCGAAGGCATGCACCAGCGGCAGCAGCAGCTCGAACTCCAGGATCTCGTCGGTGACGATCCACAGGCGGTCTTCCCAGCCACCGGCGACCTGCCGCACGCGCTGGGTCATGCGTTGCGCGTCCTGCGCCAGCCGCGCGGCTTCCTGGGCCAGCAGGTGCCCGGCCGGGGTCAGCTCCAGCCGATAGCGGCGGCGATCGAACAGCAGCGCGTCAAAGCGTTCCTCGAGCTGGCGTGCGGCGTGGGACACCGTCGAGGGCGCCTTGCCGAGCTTGGCGGCGGCGCGCGACAGGCTGCCGCTCTCCCGGATGGCTTCCAGCAGCGCCAGTTCGTCGGCAGACAACATGTTCGATCCCCTCGAACGAGTTGACCTGGATTGTGGCACGGCAAATGGCGGGCGCAGGCCGACGATGCGGATCACCGGCGCAAGGTGCGCCGGCCATCCCCGTCTCCCATCGCACCTGCACCGGAGCATCGCCATGCACACCCTGATACGTACCGCCATGACCGCTGGCCTGCTGGCCCTGACGTCTTCGCTGGCCCAGGCCCAGTCGTTCGACTTTCCCAGGGGATTCCAAACCCAGGATATCCGGACCAACGGCACCACCCTGCACGTGCGCGTGGGCGGCCGCGGCCCCGCCGTCGTGCTGCTGCATGGCTATGGCGAAACCGGCGACATGTGGGTGCCGCTCGCGGCCGATCTGGCCAAGGACCACACCGTGGTGGTGCCGGACCTGCGCGGCCTGGGCCTGTCGGCCAAGCCGGCCGGCGGCTTCGACAAG
>JBIIHJ010000406.1:0-3306 GCA_044235875.1 Pseudoxanthomonas sp. | reverse complement strand
ATCCGCTGCCGAGAACGGACCGGCCTTCTGCACCTGCAGCCCCGCCGCCTGCGCACCGGCGGCGAGCGAATCGGGATTGTCCAACGTGGCACTGACCAGCTTGCCGGCGATGTCGTTGTACTGGCGCGTGGTCGCTTCCTTGCCGGCTTCGCTGGCGAGCTGCTCGCGCACTTCTTCGAACGGCTTTCCTGCCTCGCCCTTGACCTGGGTCAGCTTGATCACGTGGTAGCCGAATTCGGTCTTGATCGGCCCGACCACTTCGCCCGGCTTGGCGATGGCAAACAGCGCCTGCTCAAACGGCGCCACCATCATGCCGCGGCTCACCCAACCCAGGTCGCCGCCATTTTCGGCCGACCCCGGATCCTGCGAATTGGCCTTGGCCAACGCGGCAAAATCCGCACCCGGGGCCTTGGCTTCTTCGGCCAGTTTGGCGGCCTTGCCCTCTGCCGCCTTCTGCGTCGCCGCATCCGCACCAGCCGCCACCGGAATGAGGATGTGCGACGCCATGCGCTGCTCGCTGGAGAAGCGGCTCTTGTCGGCGTCGTAGCGTTTGCGCAGCTCGGCCTCATCCACCACGGGCGGCGGCGGCAGCTTGCCCGCATCCACTTCGACAAACTCCACGCTCACCTGCTCCGGCTTGCGGAAGGCGCTGCGATGCGCGTCGTACCACTGCTTGGCCTGCGCGTCGGACACCGGCGCGGTGTCCGGTGCCGGCGCCGGCAGCGAGGCCAGGGTGACGTCGCGGGTTTCGCCCAGCATCGCGAACACTTGCTCCATCTGCTTGTCGGTGACAAAGCCCGACTGCGCCAGCGCCTGCGGCACCAGCGAGATGGTCATGTCATCGCGCGCCTGCTGTTGGTACGTCGTCGGCGTCAGGCCCTGTTGCGACAACAGCGCAGCATAGGTGGCGCCATCAAACTTGCCGCCCACCTGGAAATTCGGATCGGTGGCGATCGACTCGCGCAGCGCGCTGTCACTGATCGCCACGCCGTTGCGCTTGGCGGCCAACTCGACCACCTTGCGGTCGACCAGGCTGTCGAGGACCTTGCGCTTGTTGTCGACCGAATCGAACTCACGCGCGTTGAAGGCTTCGCCCTGCTGCGACTGCTGGCGCTGGCGCTCGTTGCGCAACGCGACCTGGAAATCCTGCACGCTCACATCGGCATGTTGCCAGGCCATCGAGACCGGCCACCATGCCGGCGCGGACGACCACCATGACGGCGGCGCCTTGACCGTGGCCACTGCCGTCTCCGGCCCACTGCCCATGTATTCATTCACGCCGACGAAGGCGAACGGAATGATCAACAGGCCCATCACCACGGTGGCGATCCAGCCTGAGGTCTTTTCGCGAAGTGTCTGCAGCATCGAGTCGTTAGGTCTGGTTCGGCAAGCCGCGCAGTTTAGCGTGGTTCCACGCGCAGTTCGACGCCATCAGCCGCGGACCGGTCGCAACGGTCAGCCAAAAGAAAACGCCCGCCGGGATGACCGACGGGCGTTTATTGGAACTGGCGGAGTGGACGGGACTCGAACCCGCGACCTCCGGCGTGACAGGCCAGCATTCTAACCAACTGAACTACCACTCCGCACTTGAAACGTTGCTTTGGTGCTTGGTGGGTGCTGAGGGTTTCGAACCCCCGACCCTCTCCGTGTAAAGGAGACGCTCTACCGCTGAGCTAAGCACCCTAGCGAGCTGATTAGTTTACGGCGTCTTTCAGGGCTTTACCAGCCTTGAATGCAGGATTTTTCGACGCGGCGATTTCGATGTTCTCACCGGTCTTCGGGTTGCGGCCCGTACGGGCAGCACGACCACGGACCTGGAAGGTGCCGAAGCCCACGATGGTGACCGAGTCACCGCCCTTGAGGGCTTCGGTGATGCTGGCGACGACGGCGTCGACGGCGCGGGTCGAGTCTGCCTTGCTCAGGTCGGAACGGCCGGCGACGGCCTCGATCAATTCGGCTTTGTTCATTGAGTTACTCCGTGTGCGGTAGGGACCGCTGAATGAGTGACCGGCCCGGGGCTTGCGCCGCTGCGGGCCGGCTGGAACCCGGTCGGAACACCTTGCTTGGGTGCCCGCGGGGTGCGGCTTTTATACCAGCGACACCCCCATACCGCAACCAAAAAACCTAATAACGGCGCGGGTTTCAGCCCGTTTTAGGGTACATGAACCGCATCAAGTCAATGCTTGACATCAGGCTGCGCGGCAGGCTTGCGCGTCTTGGGAACCGCAACCTTCTTGCCACCCTGGTTGCTTCCGACGGGGCCAACCGGACGCTCCAGCGCCAGGTCGAGGACCTCATCGATCCACTTCACGGGCACGATCTTCATGCCTTTGGTCACCGCCTCTGGAATGTCGGCCAGATCCTTGCGGTTCTCTTCGGGAATGATCACGGTGGTGATGCCACCGCGCATCGCGGCGAGCAGCTTTTCCTTGAGGCCACCGATGGCCGAAACGCGACCACGCAAGGTGATCTCGCCGGTCATCGCCACTTCGGCCTTGACCGGATTACGGGTCAGCGTCGAGACCAGCGCGGTCACCATCGCGATGCCGGCACTCGGGCCGTCCTTGGGCGTGGCGCCGTCGGGCACATGCAGATGCACGTCCTGCTTCTGCAGGAAGTCGGTATCGATGCCCAGGCTCTCGGCGCGCGCACGCACCACCGACAGCGCGGCCGAGGCCGACTCCTTCATCACATCGCCCAGTTGGCCGGTCAGGGTCATGCCGCCCTTGCCAGGCACCAGCGTGACTTCGATCTGCAGGAGGTCGCCGCCGACTTCGGTCCAGGCCAGGCCGGTCACCAGGCCAACCTCGTTGGCTTCCTCGGCGCGGCCGTAGTCGAAGCGCCGCACGCCCTGGTACTTCTCCAGGTTCTTCTCGCCCACGGTGATGCGCGCAGCCCCCTTCCTGGACTTCTTTTCCGGCTGAGGTCCGGCCAGCGCGATTTCCTTGACCACCTTGCGGCAGATCTTGGCGATCTCGCGCTCCAGGTTGCGCACGCCCGATTCGCGCGTGTAGTAGCGCACGATGTCGCGCACCGCGCTTTCTTCGATCTTGAGCTCATCGGCCTTCAGCCCGTTGGCCTTGAGCTGCTTGGGCACCAGGTAACGCTGGGCGATGTTGAGCTTTTCTTCTTCGGTGTAGCCGGGGATGCGGATGACTTCCATGCGGTCCAGCAGCGGGCCGGGAATGTTGAGCGAGTTGGAGGTCGCCACGAACATCACGTCCGACAGGTCCAGATCCACTTCCAGGTAATGATCGTTGAAGGTGTGGTTCTGCTCCGGGTCCAGCACCTCCAGCAGCGCCGCGG
>JBIIHJ010000113.1:0-10700 GCA_044235875.1 Pseudoxanthomonas sp. | reverse complement strand
CGTCGAAGGCGGCAGCGCCTTCGATCATCAGTGCGTCCAGCGACTGCTCCAGGTAGCCGTTGTCGTCGCAACGGTCCAGCCACCAGGCGGCCATGGTCAGGTCGGTCTTGTTCCAGTGCAGGGCCAGCAGGTCCAGCAGGCGCAGGCGCATGTCGGTGGACTCGCCCTCGGCGATGCGGGCGCTGGCGTCTTCCAGGTCGCTGCCGCCGGCGCTATTGCCGGACAGGCCGGACATGAAGGCCGCCTCGGGCAGCTCGTCCCAGGAGGCCGCTTCCAGTTGGGCCGCGTCGGCATCCTCGATGCTCTCGACTTCGGACTCGGCGTCCTCGGTCTCAAGCAGCGGGTTGCGGTCCAGGGTCTGGGCCAGTTCCTGTTCCAGCTGCTGGCTGGTCAGCTGCAGCAGGCGGATGGACTGGAGCAGTTGCGGCGTCAGGTTGACGCCTTGCGCCATGCTGGCGCGAAGAGTGCCTTTCACGTTCGAAATCTCCGGTCGCATCCGGCTGGAGTGCCGGTGTGGAGATATCGTGAAGTTGACGCGACGGAAGCCGAATCAGGGCGAACCCTGTAGGGATTGGGGGCGATCCTGTCGCGTTGTCAGGCGGCCCCTGACTTTGCGTCGTGAAAATGACGTGAACAGCGCCTGTCTGCCCGCAAGTGACATATCGCGTCACGTGTTAACGGCGTCACAAGACGGCCTTTTGTCACGGACGGTCGTGGTGGCGCATGGCCACGCGCAGCAATTCGCCGGCATTCCGGCAGCCCAGCGCCTCCATCATGCGGGCGCGGTGGGTTTCCACCGTCTTGACGCTGATCTCCAGGTCGGCCGCGATCTGCTTGGTGGTACGGCCTGCGCCCAGTGCATCGAGGATCTCGCGCTGTCGGCGCGGCAGGCTTTCGACATCGCCCGGCTCGCGTGCGGCGCGATAGCCGCGCAGCTGGGGCGCCGACACCTGCGGACTGAGGAAGTTGCGCCCGGATCCCGCCGCGCGCAGTGCGATTTCCAGTTCGGCCGGCGACGAGTCCTTGACGACGTAACACAGGGCGCCCCGCGACAGGGCTTCGCGCACGTGCAGCACATCGTCGTGCATGGACAGCACGACTACGGCGGCATCGGGATAGGTACGCCGCAGCTCGGTCAGGGCGTCGAAGCCGCTGCGGCCTTTCAGGGAAAGGTCCAGGATGATGATGTCCGGCAGGACCTGCTTGGCCTTGATCACCACTTCATCGGCGTTGGCGGCTTCGCCAACGACCTCCACGCCGTCCATGGCCTCCAGCAGACGTTTCACGCCCGCCCTGACCAGGGCATGGTCATCGCAAATCAGCACACGCAGCACGATGTAACTCCTCCTCCGGCCCCCCAGGCCATGTGCAACCTTACGAACCGTTTGCCGATCCAACAAGACCGGGGCCACGCAGTGTCGGTGCCTAGCGCTCCCTGCGACGGTGTGCCACGGCCTTGCGATGGATGCGGAAGACGTGGCGTTCCACCGCCGATTCCAGTGCCGGCGGCAGCGCCACGAACGCCAGCCAGGCCCGCGTCGCCTGGCCTTGCGGCTCGACGGCGATCACGCGCGCAGGCAGCAGGAGCGGCGTGGGAAGCCAATCGGAGGCACTGACGCGGAACACGCCTTCCTGTCCGGGCGCCGGTGCATCGGCCAGCGTTAGCGCGACGCCGCGCGCCGACCAGACCAGCGGTTGGCGCGGATCGGTGCGGTTGTGGGCCGCCGCCAGGTCGGCGACGAGCAGGGTCAGGATGTCCAGTTTCGCTTCCATGCGCAGCAGCGCCGGATCGGCCTGCTGGTCCGGTTCGTCGGTCCAGGCCGCCCCGTCATCGATCACCGCCAGCGAGCGCAGCAGCGCCTCGCCCTGGGTGGCGAGCTCGTGCAGGGCCGAAGGCTCCAGCGCGCCGGGCACGAAGGTGGCCGCGCGCGTTTCTTCCAGGGTGAGGATCTCGTCGAACAGCGCGATGCGCGCCTGTTCGGGGGTCATGGACACGGCATCGGTCATGGCACGCGCTCGAAGGATCGGGCCGGCAGGATGACGCAGAAATGGTGAGCGATGTGCGTGCGGCCGGAGACGCGCCCGGGGCCGACAGGCGTTACTTCAGCGCACGCAGCCAGGCATTGGCGCCGCGGCGGCCGGCACCCAGGCGGGCCAGTTCCATCGAGGCGGTGTCGCGGGCCGTGCGCATTTCGTCCATCAGCCCGTGGTGCGCGGCCAGCAGCTGCAGCCAGGGCGCGCGGTCGGCGGTCTTCAGGTCGACCTTGGCCAGGGCCAGCACCAGTTGGTGTTGGTGGTGGGCCAGCAACTCGCCGGCCTGGTCGAAGTCTTCCAGCTCGATGGCGTGGCGGATGGCCTCGATCGGCAGCTCCGGCACGCGCGCCAGCATGGGGTGCGGCGTGCCGTCCATCAGGGCGCCTGCGGGGCGATCTGGCGCCAGGCCGATTCGATATCGCCCAGGATGCCGTCGATCTCGTGCAGGGGGGCGGCGTCGTTGTTGAGGTTGGCGGCCAGCAGGCGGCGCTGGCAATAGTCGTACAGCGCAGCCAGGCCGCTGGCGATCTCGCCGCCGGCTTCCAGGTTCAACGAGCTGTTGAGCCCGCCGATGATGGCGCAGGTGTCGGTGATCGCATGCGCCTTGCGGGTCACGTCGCCGCGTTCCAGCGAAGCCACCGCTAGGCGGATCCGCTCGCGCGCGGTCGATAGCATGATCGCGATCAGCTGGTGCGGGCTGGCATCCAGCGTGGCACTGCTGGCGCCGGTCTGCTTGTATTGGTTGGCGAGGCTGCGCGCGTTCATGTCACTACTCGGTTAGTCGTCACTGCTGGAGGAGGCCAGCTGCTGGGTCAGGAAATCGCTGGTGCTCTGGAGCTTGGTCATCAGCGTATCCAAAGCGGTGAACTGTGCCTTGTAACGGGCTTCGGCCGCCGCCATGCGCGTATCCAGCGCTTCCTTGGCCGCGTCCAGTTTCTTGCTCTGACTTTTCAGGCTGTCGCTGCGGGTGCTCAGCAGGCCATCGCTGTCGATCAGCGCACCGGACAGTGTCGACATCTTGCCGGCCATGCTGTCGCTGCCGCTGCCAAACAGGCGGTTCAGTGCGGCGGGATCCTTGGTCAGGCCGGCGCTGAAGTCCGCATCGACCATGGTCAAGGTGCCGTCGGTGCCGATGCTGATGCCCAGCGCCTTCAGGTCCGTCACGTTGCTGCTGAGCATGTCGCGCAGCTGGCGGCTGGTGCCGCGGACCATGGAGTCGCCATTCAACGCCGCCGCCACCTTGGTGGTGGCGTTGTAGTTGGTGGTGCTGGCGATGGCGTAGAGCGCGGCATTGAACTTGGTGACGAAGTCCTTGACCGCGTTGAGCTGTGCCGAGGTGTCGGTGGCCACGTCCATGTTGATGGTCGTGCCGGGCGATGCGGCCTTGAGGTTCAGCGTCACGCCCTGGACCAGGTCGGTGATCGTGTTGCTGGCGCTGGTGCGCAGCACGCCGTCGACCTTGACCTGTGCGTCGCTGGCGGCGACCAGCTGGGACATGCCCGAGGAGGCGCTGCCATCGTAGGACAGCGCCGCCAGGCCACCGTCGCCGCCGCTGGCCGAGACGGTGATGGTGTTTGCGCTGCCGCCATCGAGCGAGGTCAGCACCAGGTGCGCGCCGTCGTCACCGGTGACGATGCTGGCGGAAATGCCGGTGCCGCCGGCGGCGTTGTTGATCGCATCGCGGATGTTGGACAGGGTGTTGTTGGCGTCGGTGATGTCCACCGACAGCGTGGTACTGCCGTAGCCGATGCTCAGGTTGCCCGTGCCGACCACGGTGCTGCCGGCGGCAAAGCCGCCGGACGACAGCTTCTGTGCCGAAGCCAGCGAGATCACCTCCACTGCATAACTGCCACGCGCAGCGCCCGAGGCGACTGTCGCGCTGAAGCCGGTGGCCGCAGACAGGGTCACCGCGCGCGCATTGGCCGTGGTATTGCCCTGCAGCACGGTCAGCGACGAATCCAGGTTGGAGAAGGCCGAGCGCAGCGTGGCCACGGCCGAGACCTGCGAACTGATCTTGGTCGCGGTGGCGGCATAACGGGTGTCGGTCGGCGCGCGCTCGGCGGCGACCAGCTGCGACGCCATCGTGGCGGCATCGATCGTGCCGCTGGTGGTGCCGATGGTGGTCATGCGCCTGCACCCCTGCGCGTGGCGTGCAGGGCGTCTGGCAGCGTGTGGGCGTTGCGCATGGCGGGATCCTGGACGGACGGAAGGGTGGAGGTGCGGGGCAAGGAACGTGGCGGCATGGGAGAAGCCAGGGGCAAGATGCATGCCGTCCTGTTCCAAGCGCACGCCACTGAAGGCCTTGCGCACGCTTGGAACAGGACGCGGCCGTTGCCGGCCGCGCCTGCGGTGTTACCGGATTACGAGATCAGCTTGAGGACCGACTGGGTGGTCTGGTTGGCCTGGGCCAGCATCGCCGTACCAGCCTGCTGCAGGATCTGGTTGCGGGTCAGCTGGGCCGATTCCTTGGCGTAGTCGGTGTCCTGGATACGGCTGCGGGCCGTGGACAGGTTTTCCGAGGTGGTCGACAGGTTCGACACGACCGAGGTGAAGCGGTTCTGGATGGCACCCAGGTCGGCGCGGGCGGAGTTGACGGCGGTCAGGGCGGCATCCATGGCCAGGATGGCGTTGTCCGCGCCACTGACCGTGGTCAGGTCCAGGCTCGAAAAGCCGGTCTGTGCGGTGCCGGCCACGGTGCTCGCGGTGCCGTTGGTGGTGCCGGCGGTGACGCCGCTGACATTGGTCAGGCCCGCGATGGTCAGGGTCTTGTCGGTCGAGGTGATCTTGCCGTCGGCGGCCATGGTCACGTTGGCCAGCTTGCCGGTGGTGTCGGCCGTCTTGGCGCTGTCGAAAGCGGTCTTGAGCGCGGCGGCCGCGGCGGCGGCATCGGCTGCGCCATTGGCGGTGGTGATGCTCACGCCGTTGATGGACATCGCCACGCCGGTGGCGAACGCCGTGGCGGTGGCCGAAGCGGTGGTCTGGGTGTAGGCGGTGGTCGAAGCCGACGTCCAGGTGCCCAGCGCCGAGGTCGAGGCATTGACGATGCTGTCGATGGAGATCAGGTCGCCCTGGTTGGCACCGACCTGGAAGGCCTGCTCGGTGAACGAGCCGTCCAGCAGGTTGACGCCGTTGAAGTTGGTGCTGCCGGACACGCGGTCGATTTCGTCCTTCAGTGCCTGTGCTTCGGAATCCAGCGCGGCGCGGTCGGAGGTGGAGTTGGTGGCGTTGCGGCTCTGCACGGCCAGCTCGCGGATACGCTGGAGGTTGTCGCCGATGGTGCTCAGCGCGCCTTCGGCGGTCTGGGCCAGCGAGATGCCGTCGTTGGCGTTGCGGGCTGCGACATCCAGGCCCTTGATCTGGGTGGTGAAGCGCTGGCTGATGGCCAGGCCGGCGGCGTCGTCCTTGGCACTGTTGATGCGCAGGCCCGAGGACAGGCGCTGCAGCGAGGTGGCGAGGTCGCTGCCGGACGTGGTCAGGTTGCGCTGGGCGTTCAGCGACGACACGTTGGTGTTGATGACTGAGGACATGAGAAAGCTCTCCTGGGTTAAGTGGTCCGGCGGCGATGAGAGGGCTGAGCCGGGTTGACGCAGGGTGTGGCCGGGATGGCCCTCTCCGCTGCTGATAGGTTTAACGGCACGGGGTGCGTCGCCTTTAGCCCTGCATCGAAAATTTTTCGATTTTCTTTGCCGGGCCACTTTCAAAGGCATTGCCAAGCTGCTAGCGCGTCCGGACGTGTCACAGGCGTCATGCATCGACACAAATGCGCTCGACCCGGGTAACGGCGGCAGAGGCGCGGACTTGAGGCCGGATTCAAAACAGCCCGGCTGGACGCAGGGACGGCGCGCGGCCAGGCCAACAACAACGAGGTGGGAACCGCCATCGCGACGATGCCACCGAATCAAGATCCATCGTCGCCAGCGCGGCTCCGACGATCCGTTGCAGGGTAGATGGCGTGTTGCGTGTACTTACATCAGGTCGAACAGCGACTTGCTCTGCACGGCCAGCATCGTCTTCTGCGCGGCTTCCAGCGCGATCTGCTGGAGCGAAAGGTTGCTCGCCGCCTCGGCCGGATCGACGTCGCGCAGTGCCGAAAGCGTGGTCTGCAGGCTCACGCCGTAGGCGCTGCGTGCGTCGGTGGCATCGTCCAGCGCCGCCAGGCGCGTACCGGTGCGCGACACGCCAAGCAGGAAGTGATCCTGGGCGGTGGTGATATTGGCCAGGGCGGTATTGAGCGCGTTGCCGCGCGCGGCTTTTTCCGCACTGGTGGTGGCCGGGGCTTCCAGCGCATCGGCCAGCGCGTCCAGCGTGCTGAAGATGTCCTTGGTCGGTGCCTTGCCCAGGGTGAAGCTGTCGCCCGCGGCGGGGACGCCGGCGATGGTCATCTGGATGCCGGCGCCGCTGATGGTGTCGCCCGAGGCGAAGGTGCCGTTGGACAACACCGTGCCGGCGCTGTTGACGATCTGGTAGGTATCCGGCGCGGTGAACTGCACGGTCACCGATTGCCCGCCCCAGGCGGTGTTGTCGGTCACCGCGCTCTTGTTGAGCACCCCGGTGCCGGTGTTGGTGCTGCTGGCCATGGCGGCGCTGGTGCCGTCGCCGGTGCGCACGCGCAGGAACAGGTTGCTGCCCGGATCGGTATCGGACACCTTCAGGTTGGGCGAGACCTCGACCTGGTTCTGACCGTCGTCACCGACGTAGGACACGTTGCCGTTGGCATCCTGGGTAAACGGGATGACCGCATCGCGCGAACCGGCGAACAGCTGGTGGCCCGTGCCGTCGTCGCGGTTGCCGATGGAGATGATGGCCTCGCGGATCTGGCGCAGTTCGTCGGCGATGGATTTGCGGTCCGAGTCGCTCAGTGTCGCGGTATTGGCCTGGATGGTGAGCGTGCGCGCGCGATCCAGCTGCGTGCCCACGTCGGTCAGCGCCTGCTCCTGCGAGCGCAGCCGATGTTCCAGCAGTGCGGCATCCTTGTCCTGCTGGTCCAGGGTGGAGATCGCGTGGTCCAGCCGCTGGGCCTGGGCCATGCCGCTCGGGTCGTCGGCGGCCGTGATCAGCTTCTTCTGCGTGGTCAGTTCCAGCTGCGAGCGCGAGACCTTGGACTGCTGGGCCAGCATCGCGGCAAGGCTCTGCTGGTGCATGCCGTTGGTGGAAAGGCGAAGGGTCATGGCGCGCTCCTGTTAGCGGCTCACTGCCGAGAGCAGTGTCTGGAACATCGTGTCGGCGGTCTTGAGCACCTGCGCAGCAGCCTGGTAGGCCTGCTGGAACTTCATCATGTCGGCCGCCTCCTCATCGAGGTTGACGCCGCTGACCGATTCGCGCTCGGCGCTGACCTGGGCATCGATGGCCTGCTGCGCTTCCAGGCTCAGCTGGGCGTGGCTGGCCTCGGTACCGGCCTTGGCGGTGAGCTGGCTCATGCCCATGGTCAGCGACTGGGTGCCGCCGCTGAGGATCTGCTTGGTATCCAGCGCCGAAAACAGCTGCGCATTGGCATTGCTGGAAGAACGCGCCGGCGTGGCCGAGAGGGTGAAACTGTCGCCGGCCACCGGCGTGCCGCTCAGCGCGATCGACCAGCCGGTGGCCGGATCGGTGATCGCCGCGCCCGCGGTGTAGGTCTGCACCGCGCCACCGTTGACGGTGTAGTGGCTGTCGTCGATGAAGTCGATCTGCGCGCCACTGAAGCCTGCAAACGCGGTGGCGTTGGTGACCGAGGTGCTGACCACCGCCGCATTGCCCAGGTTGGCGGTGTTGGCGCTGGAGGACATCGCCCCGGCCGCGGCGACCTTGGTCGGGTCGCTCATTGCCACCGCCAGGCTGCCGGCCACGCCGGAGGTCGGGTGCAGGGTGAACTTGTCGCCCACCGCCGCGCTGCCGGACATCGTCAGGCTCACGCCTTCGACCACGAACGGGTTGGACGCCGAGCCGTCGCCGGCCATCGGCACGAGCGCGCCGGTGTCGGCGCGCTGCGCAGTCCAGCCGCCGGCGCTGTAGCGCAGCACCAGGTCGTTGCCGGTGAGCTTGCCGACATCGCTGATCGCAGTGGTGAACGCCACCGTGCCGGTGTTGGCCGCGTTGCTGTTCACGCCAGGTGTGCCGATGGAGAACAGCGCGCTGCCGACATCGCCGTTGTAGTCCACGCCGCTGGCCTGGACCTGGTTGAAGCTCAGTGCGGTCGCGGTGGCCAGGCGACCGAGTTCGGCACGCGCCGGATCGAGCACGCTGGTGCGGAATTCGAGCAGGCCGCCCAAGGCGCCTGAGATCGACGAATCAGGCAGGCGCACCGCCACGCCGTTGCCGGTATCCAGGCCGACCTGCGAGCGCTCGGGGCGGTCCGGATCCTGGAGCGCGGTCAGCGTGTTGGCCTTGGCGCCCAGCACCAGCGGCTGGCCGCCGATGGTAAAGACATTGAGCGAGCCATCGTTTTGGGCCACGGTGGTGGCGCCGACCAGCGCGGCCAGCTTGGTCGCGCGCAGCTCGCGCGCGTCCAGCAGATCGGCCGACGCATTGGCGCCGGAAGCGGCGATCGTCTTGTTGAGGTCGGCGATTTCCTTGGCCAGCTGGTTGGCGTCGCCGATCCTGCTCTTGAGGTTTTCGTTGGTCTCGTCGTCGATGGTCGACAGCTGGCCGTCCAGCGAGTTGAAGCGCGAGGACAGCGATTGCGCAGCGGCCAGCAGGGCCTCGCGCGCGCTGGTGGAGGTCGGATCGCTGCTGACGCCCTTGGCGGCATTGAAGAAGGCCGACATCGGCGTGGACAGGCCGGTGGCCGAATCGGAGAGCAGCGTGTCCACGCGCCCGGCCATCGAGGACAGGCTGGTGAGGCGGCCGACTTCGCTGCTGCTGTTGACCTGGCGGCCGAACACCAGGCCGTCGGCCAGGCGCTGCAGCGCCGTGACATCCACGCCCTGGCCGCTGTAGCCCACCCCGGCGCCGATCGCCGTGCCCACGCGCGCGGACAGCTCCACCCGCTGGCGGCTGTAGCCTTCGGTCGTGGCGTTGGCCACGTTGTTGCTGATGGTGCCCAGCGCGCGCTGGAAGGCCATCAGGGCAGAGCTACCGGTGGAGAGCATGCTCGTCATGAAACGATTCCTTTAATAGCTCGCGACCGCGCGATAGCGCGCGCCGAGTGCCGCGAAGACCGAGGTGTCCACGCCACTGCCCGAGGCCGATGCAAGTTGCGTGCTAGCGGCTGGTGCGGCCACGGCCAGGCGTGCGTCCGTGCCGTAAGGCGAAGACGGCGCAGCGCTGTTGCCGGGCAGGTTGGCCAGCGCGCGGCTGATGGTGCTGCCGTTGGCGATCGCGGTGAGCTTGGACGCGTAGTGCGGGTCGGTGGCATAGCCGGCGCGCTGCAACGCGCTGGCGAAGCGGTGCGTGTCCTGGCCGGTGCCCCGCGCGGCGGCGTAGCGATCGTTGCCCAGCAGCCGGGTGTAGTCGGCGAAGCTATCGGCGGCCGAGTCGTAGGCGCGGAAGTTGGCGCGCTCGCCGTGGCGGACGCCGTTGGTGTACTCGGTCGTGACCACGTTGACCGAGTCGCCGTCCCAGCTGCTGCCGGCCTTGATGCCGAACAGGTTATTGGAGGTCACGCCCTGCTTGCCGGCCAGGCGCCGGCCCCAGCCGGTTTCCAGCGCGGCCTGGGCGACCAGCGCCTTGGCCGGCACGCCCAGGGCTTGGGCAGCCTTCTGTGCGTGCGGCCAGATCGACTGGACGAAGGCTTCCGGCGTGCTGCAGTCCAGCTGGCAATCACTCAGGTCCACCTGCTGCGGCGCCTGCGGCAGCTGCATCGCCGGCATGGCCTGCAGCGAGACGCCGGCGCTGGAGGATGCCAGCGACAACGTGGCGCCGGTGGCCACGGGCACCGCGCCACTGGCGCTGGTCGGCGCGCGCAGCGGCAGCTGGCTGGCGGTGAACGGGAAGGCGCCGCCGGAGGTCTGCGGGCGCAACGGCATTGGCGTGCCTGAGGTCGACTTGGCCGAAGGCAGCGTGCTGTCCACTGGCGTGCTGGCCTCACTGCCGCCGTTGTCGCGGCTCAGCTGCTTCTGGATGATCGCCTGCAGGCCCAGGCCGCGGCCCTTGGTCAGTTCCTTGGCCAACTGCTGGTCGTACATGTCGCGGTAGCTGGTATCGCCGCCGCCCAGCGGATCGCCGCCGGTGGTGCTGCGCATCGACTTGACCAGCATCGAGGCGAACTGGGTTTCCAGTTCCTTGGAGGCTTTCTTGATCTGCTCGGGCGAAGCCGTATTGGACTTGCTCAAGGAGAGTGCAGTGGTGCCGGGCAGCTGCATGGTCATGACGGAAGGGCCGGGTGGCGGTGCGTGGAAAGGGGGTGTGTCCTTCCCAGGCAAGTCCCGTGCCGCGGCATGTCCAATGTCCGTCGCCGCGAGGTATTCCCGAGCCTTGGCGTGAAGCACGGGCTTTGCTCCCTCCCTTGCGTGCGCAGCACGGAGGGGAGGGTTGGGGAGCGGTTGCTGTCGCTTTGCGTTCTGATTCCCGGCAGCGAGCGAAAAGCGCTAGAAGCGACCCCTCCCCAGCCCTCCCCTTGCTTCGCAAAGGGAGGGGGCGAAAGGCCGCTTCTCCTCAGCCCTCCTCTTGCTTCGCAAGGGAAGGGGCGAAAGGCCGCTTCTCCTCAGCCCTCCTCTTGCTTCGCAAGGGAAGGGGCGAAAGGCCGCTTC
>JBIIHJ010000112.1:0-10809 GCA_044235875.1 Pseudoxanthomonas sp. | reverse complement strand
CAGCACCATCAGCGTGTGCTGGTCGACCGTGTACACGTGGAACAGGTCGAACTGCATGCGCCCGGATACCAGTGCAAACGCCGGCAGCCACTGGCTCAGCACCCCCAGGCGCGCCATCCGCGCCAGCGTGTCGACCGCACGCGGCGCGCGCATCAGGGCCAGGAACTGCGCCCGCTGTCCGGCGGAGGCGCCCTGGTAAGGCTTGAGGCTTGGCAGCGCCTCGGCCAGCGCGCGCGCGGTTTGCGAATGCAGGCCGCTGATCTGCGGCTGCGCGGCCCAGGTGGAAAACAGCGCGAACACATCGCCAATATCGCGCGGCCATTGCGCACTGCTCGCGGCCAAATAGTTGCGGCGCAGCTCGAACGCCTGGTCCAGCGCGCGCGGCTCGGACTCGCCTTCGAACTGCTCCTCAAAGCGCTGCAGCAGGCGGTCACTGATCCGGCGCACGATCGCCGCGCTGCGATAAAAGCCCTGCATCATCTGTTCGACCGCCAGGCTGCCCGGCGCGTCGACGTAGTCCAGGCGCGCGGCGAGCGTCTTCTGGTAATCGAAGCGCAGGCGTTCTTCAGGGCGTCCAGCCACCAGGTGCAGGCCGTAGCGCAGGCGACCGAGGACGCGGCGCTCGCGCGCCAGGGCGATGGCTTCGTCGTGGCCCAGCTGGTCCATGCCGACCAGAGCCTCCAGGTCGCGTACGCCAAAGGTGCGCAGCGCCATCCAGCCCAGGGTGTGCAGGTCGCGCAGACCACCGGGACCGTCCTTGATGTCAGGCTCCAGGTTGTCGGAGGTATCGCCAAAACGCGCATGGCGCAGGCGCATTTCCTCGCGCTTGATCGCGAAGAACTCGCGCGGCGGCCAGACCTTGTCCGGCGACACCGCATCGGCCAGCGCCTTGCAGGCGCCCTCGCTGGCCACCAGCGGGCGTGCCTCGATCAGCGCCGTCAGCACGGTCTGGTCGGCGGCTGCCTCGGTGCACTGCTCGGGCGAGCGCACCGCGTGGCTGACCTTCAGCCCGACGTCCCAGATCAGCGCCAGGCAGCGCGAAAGGGCTTCATGGCCGCGCTGCTGTGCGTCTGAATCGCCCAGCACCAGCACGTCCACATCCGAATGCGGAAACAGCTCGCCTCGACCGTAGCCCCCCACTGCGAACAACGACAGGCCGACCTCGGCCGGAAAACAGCGATGCCAGGCCTCGTCCAGCAGCTGGTCGACTGCGCGCGCGCGCAGGGCCAGCACGTGATCCATGCGCTCGACGTCGTCAAAGCGACGGGCGAGCCGTTCGTCGACGGCCGCCAGCACCGCGCGGGCCTGCTGGGACCAGTCGTTGTCGCGGGAAGGATCGGCGCTCAGCGGCGGCCGCGGCCCGGCGTCGTGCGCGGCGGCCGGCTGGCTCACAGGTCGTTGTCGTCGCCCGGCACCCGGGTCAGGATTTCCACACCGTCTTCGGTCACCGCCACGGTGTGCTCCCACTGTGCCGAAAGCTTGCGGTCCTTGGTGACCACGGTCCAGCCGTCCGGCAGCGTCCTGGTGTAGCGGGTGCCTTCGTTGATCATCGGCTCGATGGTGAAGGTCATGCCCGGCTTGAGCACCACCCCGTCGCCCGGACGGCCGTAATGCAGCACCTGCGGCTCGTCGTGATAGACCGTGCCGATGCCATGGCCGCAATACTCGCGAACCACGCTGAAGCGCTCACCCTCGGCGTACTGCTGGATCGCATGGCCCACATCGCCCAGCGTGGCGCCCGGCCTGACGGCGCGGATACCGCGGAACATCGCCTCGCGGGTGACGTCGACCAGGCGCTTGGCCATCACCGACGGCGTGCCGACCATGTACATGCGGCTGGTATCGCCATGCCAGCCGTCCTTGATGACGGTGACGTCGATATTGACGATGTCGCCGTCCTTGAGGACCTTGGCTTCGTTGGGAATGCCGTGGCAGATCACGTTGTTGACCGAGGTGCACACCGTGGCCGGATAGCCGCGGTAGCCGACATTGGCCGGAATGGCGTGCTGGACCTTTACGATATGGTCGTGGCAGATCCGATCCAGCTCGGCAGTGGTCACGCCGGGCTTCACGTGGGGGGCAACGACCTGCAGCACCTCGGCAGCCAGACGGCCTGCCACGCGCATTTTTTCCAGATCGGCGGCGGTTTTCAGTTGAATGCTCATGGCGCCATTATCGCCGATTCCGGCCCAGCCTGAATGGCCCGATGCTGCACTGCCACAGGAACGAGGCAGAAGTCTCACAGTGACGTAAAAACGTCGGATTCCTCAAGGAAATCCGGCGCTTGGAGGTCTAAATTGACCCAACCTGTACTGCGGCCACCGCCAGCCCGACGCACCCTGACATTCCCCGACACGCGGCGATCGAAGGCCTGACATGGTCCTCGCGCGCCAGGCAGCGAAACCAGGGAACCATGTCCCAGATCGACACGAAAATCGTCGCCAGGCCCTGGCCCAAGCAGGTTTGGCATGAGAGATGCGTGAAGGACATCGCCGACACTTTCGTCGATGGATGTCCCCCGGAGAATCCTGCATGCGTCACCTGCTCCCAAACCTGTTCGCCGTCGCGCTGCTGGCCGGCTGCGGCGTCGCCAGCGCTGCCGATACCACCACCTTCAACGTCAAACTCGTGGTCACCAAGGCCTGCACGATCACCGCTGCGGCGGCGACCGATGTGGATTTCGGCACCCAGACCTCCACCACCGCCGGCAATGTCGACAACACCGGCAGCCTGACCGTCCAGTGCACGCCGTTGACGCCGTACGCCATCGCGCTCAATGCCGGTACCAACGCCGGCACGACCGGTGATGTGACGACACGTCGAATGAAGAACACCAACGCCAGCGTGACCACCAACAACTACGTGGGTTACCAGCTCTATACCGATGTGGCCCGCGGCTCGGTGTGGGGCACGACCACCGGGACCAATACGCAGGCGGGCACCGGTCTTGGCATCAACCAGGCCTATACGATTTATGGTCGGATCGCCAACCTGGCCGGCAACAATCCTGCGACCGGCAACTACCAGGACACCGTCACCGCGACGATCACCTATTGAGGCGCACGATGAGCAAGACCAGCGACACGCGTGGCAGTCATTGGCGGGGGCTGATGCAGCTGGCGTGGGTGGTGTTGATGGCCGTGCTGGGGAGCACAGCGTCCGCTGCCAGTCTGCAGGTTTCGCCCACATCGATCACCCTCACGCCGACCCAGCGCGCAGATGCGCTATGGCTGAGCAACTCCGGCACCGCGCCGCTCAACGTCCAGTTGCGCGTGTTTCGATGGACCCAGTCCGGTGGGACCGAGTCGCTCGATCCTACCCAGGACGTGGTCGCCAGCCCGCCGATGCAGACCATTGCCCCGGGTGCGCGGCAGCTGGTCCGCATCATTCATCCAGGCGCGCCGGTGACGGCGGAATCGACCTATCGGATCGTGGTGGACGAGTTGCCCGACGGCGATCCGCAGCAGGGGCTGCAGTTCGTGTTGCGCTATTCGGTGCCCGTGTTCGTACTGCCATCGGCCAAGGCGCCCGACGCGCAGCTGCAGGCCACGCTGGTCATTGGCGACGATGGCAAGCCCGCCCTGGAAGTCCGCAATGGCGGCGACGGCCATGCGCAGCTGGCGGACCTGGCCTATGCAGCGCCCGGGGGCGAAATCGTGGTGCTACCGGGCCTGGTCGGCTATGTACTCCCAGGCCAGGCCATGCGCTGGACATTGCCGGGCGTCCCGGCGCGCTATACCGGCGTGGGCTTCTCTGCAAGGATCAACGGTGACGCACACAAGCGCCCGTTGCCGCTGTCGCCGGCATCGCGCTGAGACCTGGTTGCTGGCCATGATCGTCGTGGCGCAGTTGGCCCAGGCCGCAGCGGCCGCGCAGGACCCAGCGGCGATGTTGAATCGCACCCAGGCCAGTCAACGGCCCGACCAGGTGCTGTACCTGCAGGTCACCTTGAACCAGACCGACACCGGCAAGCTGGTGCGTTTCGTCCTGCATGGCGGTCGCCTGCAGGCGGACGTGGCGGCGCTGCGCGATGTCGGCTTCGCCCTGCCCGGCCGTGATCCAGCGCAGATGCTGGACCTGGACACGCTGCCCGGCGTGTCGGTGCGCTATCAGTCGGACCTGCAACGGGTGGCTTTCGATGCGCCACTGTCCGAACTCAACCTGGACACCACCCTGTTGCGTCCGCAGCAGGACGCCGCGCCACAGGCCAGCACCTCGCTGGGCCTGCTGTTCAACTATGACCTCTACGCCAGCCGTGACGCCGACCTGACCAACCTGACGGCGAGTACCGAGCTGCGCGCCTTTGGCGTGGGCGATGGCGTGCTCAGCAGCACCTCGGTCCAGCGCTTCTATCAGGGCCGGGGCACCGATGGCTGGCGGGCCAGGCCGGTCCGCCTGGACACCAGCTGGCGCATGGACCTGCCCGAGCGCGCCCTGAGCCTGCAGCTGGGCGATTTCTACAGCGACGCGCTGGACTGGACCCGGTCGCTGCGCATGGCGGGTATCCAGATTGGCCGCAACTATGGCCTGCAGCCCTATCGGGTCACCACGCCACTGCCGGCGTTCCTGGGCGATGCGGCGGTGCCTTCGCAAGTGGAGCTGTACGTGGATGGGCTGCGCCAGTACAGCGGCCAGGTCGCGGCCGGCCCATTCCAGCTGTCCAGCCTGCCTGGGATCAACGGCAGCGGCAGCGCGCAGGTGGTGGTCACCGACGCGTTTGGCCAGGTGCGGACGCTGAACTTCTCCTTCTATGGCACCCAGCAGCTCTTGGCCAAAGGACTGTCCGAAGGCGGTGCGGGCCTGGGCGTGCTCCGCCAGGACTACGGGCGACGCTCCTTCGGTTATGGCAACACGGTGGTGGGCACCGGCACCCTGCGGTATGGCGTCAGCGACCGGTTCACGATCGAAGGCCACACCGAAGGAGGTGACAACGTGGTCAACGCCGGCGCCGGCGGCCTGTGGTTGCTGGGCGAGGCGGGTCTGCTGTCGGCGTCCTATGCGCGCGGCCGCCAGGGCGATGACCAAGGCGGCCAGAGCGCGTTTGAATACACCTGGAACAATCGCCGCTACAACCTGGCGCTGGGCACCCAGCGCACCCATGGTCGGTACCGCGACGCGGGCAGCCTGCAGGGCAGCATTCCGATCAGCGCGAGCGATCACCTGGTGCTGGGCCTAGTCGTCCCTTATGCGGGCTCGATCAGCGCCAGCTACGTGCGGTTAAGCAACGACGGCCAGGCCAGTACGCGTTATGGCGGACTGTTCTGGTCGCAGACCTTCGGCCGCGACTGGTCGGCCAATCTGTCGATCAACCAGAACCTGGACGATTCGGACGACCGCAGCGTCTATTTTTCGGTCTCGCTGGCGCTGGATGACCTGCGGCGCGCCTCGGTCTCGGCCCAGCGCAACGGCACCCGCGGCACCTACGTGGCCGATGTCTCCAAGGCCATCCCCGGCGACGGCGGCCCCAACGGCCTGGGCTGGCGCGTGCAGGCACGGACCGGGGACGACGGCAGCGGCGGCCTGGCCGAGATCGGCTGGCAGCGCGATGTGGGCCGCTACGGCGCAGGCGTCGCCAGCCAGGGCGGCGCCCGCCACGCCTATGCCAGCGCCAGTGGCAGCCTGGTCTGGATGGGCCGCGGGATCCTGGCCGCACGCGATATCGAAGACGCCTTCGGCGTGGTGTCCACCGGCAGGCCCGACACACCGGTGCGCCTGGAAAACCGCCTGGTCGGGCAGACCAACGCCGATGGCCTGCTGCTGGTCACCCCCCTGCAGCCCTGGCAGCGCAACCGGGTCTCGATCGACACGCTGGACCTCCCGGCCGATCTGCGCGTGGACGCGGTCGAACGCCAGGTCACGCCACGCGCTGGCGCTGGCGTTGCGATCCCCTTTGCCATCACCCCGGTCCGCGCGGCCACACTGATACTGCGCGATGCCAAGGGCGCGGCGCTTCCGGTCGGCAGCACCGCGGCGGCGCTAGACGCCCCGGGTCCGCCGTCCATGGTGGGATACGACGGCGAGGCCTATCTGGAGGATCTGCAGCTGCACAATCGCCTGCGTATCACCACCCCGACCGGCCGTTGCACCGTGAGCTTTGACTATCCCAGCCAGCCTGCGCAGATGCCGCGTATCGGACCGCTGACCTGCACGCCGGAAACCACCCCATGAACCGCTGGCTGCCGCTGGTCCTGTTGGGCGCGCTAATTCTGCTGTCGCTGTGGGCGCCACCTGCCAGGGCCGATACGGTCTGCACCGCGAGCACGCCGACGGTGCTGGCCTTCGGCAGCGCCTCCACCACCCAGAACACCGACTCTTCCACCACCTTCACCATCAGCTGCGTCACCACCGCGCTGGCCGTGCTCAGCAACACCAAGGTCCGACTGTGCGTTGGGCTGGGCCCGGGCAGCACCAGCACCGCCATGACGCCGCGGCAGATGGCAAACGCCAGCGGCGACCTGATGAATTACCAGCTCTATACCACCCCGGCGCGCAGCCAGATCTGGGGCGCACTGGGTAATGCCAGCGTCAGCAATGTCGTGGTCCTGGATTTCGATTATTCGGTCCTGCTCCTGGTCGGCGGCTCGCAGAGCCAGACGGTCACGCTCTACGGCCGCATCCCCGCCAACCAGGCGCTGGCCACCGGCAGCTATGGCAGCACCTACTCCGGCGCGAACACGGTCCTGACCTACGCCGCCGTCACTCCGATCCTGGGCGCCACCGCGAACTACCCTTCGTCCTGCAACATCGCCGGCAGCACCACCGCCACCAACGCATTCCCTTTCAGCGTGTCATCCAGCGTGCCGGGCCAGTGCTATGCGTACAGCACCACGGACCTGGATTTCGGCAGCGTCCCGGGCTTCATCACCTCCAATGTCGACCAGCTTTCCACCATCGGCCTGACCTGCACGCTTCGCACGGCCTGGCAGCTGGGCCTGAGCAATGGCGACAACGCCACCGGAAATCTCAGACGCATGCGACTTGGCACGACAGACCAGTACGTCAACTACGAGTTGTATCGCGACAGCGGCCGAAGTACCCGTTGGGGAAGCAGCGTGGACACCGACACCTTGCAGGGCACCGGCACCGGGGCACCCCAGACCGCGACGGTATATGGCCGGGTCCAGGCCGGCCAGACCGCCGCGCCCGGCAGCTACAGCGATCGGGTCATCGTCACGATCACCTACTGACGCAGCCGCGCTGGCGCGGCGGATGTGCCGCGGCCAAAAGTGACGCGAGCGCCGGAACCGCACCCGCCGACGGCCTCAGAAACGAGACCTGCATCTCGTTGTGAGGGGTGATTTCCTCTCCAGGGAGTTGGCACGCGCTGTGCTTCAAGTCCCACGCAGGCCGACGCATCCCGCGTCCCGCCACGTCCCCCGGAACTGCACCACCATGCGCCTGACCTCCTCCCGCCGTCTGCTGCTGCTCGTCATCCTGATGGCCGCCGCCCCGCTGTTTGCCTGAAAGACCTGACGCGGCGCGATTTGCGCCAGCGTCCGCCGTGCGGCTATAATCCGCCGGCTTGGCGAGGCCTCCTGGCCCGCAAGACCGCCCACGCCGGGCGTCACCGGCGAATACACACCTGCTGCCAACGCCCGTGCCGGGGTGCCTTCCTTTGGAGGGTTCGGCCACGGAAGCTGCAGGGAGGCCCAACCCCGGAACCATCAATGCCGCATCACCATGCGCGGCAGGTTCCACTGCCTTGGAGTTTTGCAATGTCCCAGATCACCATGCGCCAGATGCTGGAAGCCGGCGTCCATTTCGGTCACCAGACCCGTTACTGGAACCCGAAGATGGCCCCGTACATCTTCGGCGCCCGCGGCAAGATCCACATCATCAACCTGGAAAAGACCCTGCCGCTGTTCGTTGACGCGATGAACTTCATCAGCGCCATCGCCCAGAAGCGCGGCACCGTCCTGTTCATCGGCACCAAGCGCAGCGCCCGCGATTCCATCAAGGAAGAAGCCGAGCGTTGCAACATGCCGTTCATGACCCAGCGTTGGCTGGGCGGCACCCTGACCAACTTCGCCACGGTGAAGAAGTCCGTTGCCCGCCTGAAGGAGCTGGAAGCCGCTGAAACCGACGGCACCTTCGAGAAGCTGGTCAAGCACGAAGTGCTGGGCCTGCGTCGCGAGCGCGAGAAGCTGCTGGCCTCGCTAGGCGGCATCAAGGAAATGAACCGCCTGCCCGACGCTCTGTTCGTCATCGACATCGGCCACGAAGACATTGCCATCAAGGAAGCCAAGAAACTCGGCATCCCGGTCGTGGCCGTGGTTGACTCCAACTACGATCCGGCCCTGGTCGACTACGCCATCCCGGGCAACGACGACGCCATCCGCGCCGTGCAGCTGTACGCCCGTGCCGCCGCCGACGCGGTGCTGGAAGGCAAGGCTGCTTCGCCGAACAACGCTGTCGTGCGCGAAGAAGAGTTCAGCGAAGGCAACGCCGAGGCCAAGCCGGCCCGTCGTGGCCGCAAGAACGACGAAGCCGCCGCCTAAGGCGTCATCGTCGTGCAATGCCGGCGCGCCATGTTCGCGCGTCGGCTCCAGCGGCGGGCATTAGTCCCGCCGTTGTCGCTTGGAACGGCGCCATGCGCCTTCCCAACCAATACCCAAAACTGAGGTCATCACCGTGGAAATCACTGCTTCCCTGGTCAAGGAACTGCGCGAGCGCACCGGCGCCGGCATGATGGAGTGCAAGAAGGCACTCACCGAAAACGCGGGCAACATCGACGCCGCCGCCGAATGGCTGCGCAAGTCCGGCCTGGCCAAGGCCGACAAGAAGGCTGACCGCGTCGCCGCCGAAGGCAAGATCGCCTCGGCCCAGGACGGCGGCAAGGCCGTGCTGGTCGAGATCAACTCCGAGACCGACTTCGTCGCCAAGGACAGCAACTTCCTGGCCTTTGCCGATGCCGTCGCCCAGGCGGCGCTGACCTCCGGCGCCACCGATGCCGAAGCCCTGAAGGCCGCCAAGCTGCCGTCCGGCGAAACCGTCGAAGAAACTCGCGCCGCAGTGATCGCCAAGGTCGGCGAAAACCTGCAGGTCCGCCGCGTCGCCGCGATCGACAGCGCCAACACCGTGGCCGCCTACGTCCACGGCGGCCGTATCGGCGTGCTGGTCGAGCTCAAGGGCGGCGACGCCGAGCTGGCCCGTGGCCTGGCCATGCACGTGGCCGCGATGAACCCGCCGCACAACAAGCCCAGCGACGTGCCGGCCGAGTTCGTGGCCAAGGAAAAGGAAATCGAACTGGCCAAGATGTCCGACAAGGACAAGTCCAAGCCGGCCGACATCCTGGAAAAGATCATCAGCGGCAAGATCAACAAGATCGTCAGCGAAGTGACCCTGTACGGCCAGCCGTACGTGCTGGATACCAACCAGACCGTCGAGCAGGTGCTCAAGGCTGCCGGCGCCGACGTGGTCGGCTTCCAGCGCCTTGCCGTGGGCGAAGGCATCGAGAAGGTGGTGGAAGACTACGCCGCCGAAGTGATGAAGCAGGCCGGCCTGGCCTGATCCTCACCGCTTCAAGGTGAGACCGGAAAAAGCCGCGGGGGACCGCGGCTTTTTCCTTGTCCGGCATCGACAACCAACAGCGGGAGAGAGACATGTTCAACCACATCATGGTCGGCTCCAACGACATCGAACGCTCCAGGCGTTTCTACGACGCCGTGCTGGGCCTGCTCGGCGCAGGCCAGCCGGTGCGCAACGTCGCCGGAAGCGGTCATGTGCGGCTGTTCTACCGGCATGCCGGCAGCAGCTTCTGCGTCAGCCAGCCGATCAATGGCGAGCCGGCCACCGCGGCCAACGGCGGCACGATCGGTTTCAAGTGCGATTCGCCCGAACAGGTCCAGGCCTTCCACGACATCGCCCTGGCCCACGGCGGCACTTCGATCGAAGACCCACCGGGCCTGCGCAGCAGCAGCCTGGGCGCGGCGCACATCGCCTACGTGCGTGATCCCGATGGCAACAAGCTGTGCGGGATGCATCGCGCGGCTTGAGTCCGGGCCAGGCAGTGGAAGGCGTGCCGTATTCCCGTCATGCCGGGACCTGCCAACAAGAAGGCCACCTCACGGTGGCCTTCTTGTTGGTTGCCAAGCAGCGCTGCACTACTTCACCGCTTCGCAAAGCGGTTCGGGCCCGGCATGCCTTCAAGCATCATCATGGTCAGTACGATGAAGCCGCCGATGCACGGCACGAAATTGATCGGTACCCTCCGGCCGGACTTATCCATGTCGTGGAGGCGGTGCACCTGGACCGCCAGGCTCGGAATGAACAGCGCCAGGATGAGCAGCATCATCAGGGTCAAACCGACCTGGCTCAGCGCGCCAGGGCGCTCGGCGGGCGACACGATCAAGGCGCCCAACCCCATCAGCAGCACCGTCGCCAGCAGCGCGAGCATGTAGAACAGAAACAACATCCAGTATTCCTTGCGCCGCGAGCGTCCGGAAAAATCCGCGTATCGCTTCTAACGCATCAGCCTCCACTCCCTCCAACCACTCCTTGCAGTCATTACACACACGCACGGTGCCTGGCCGCCACGATCTGGCGCCCGCATCCGGTGCGGGGCGCGCATCTTAAACTGAACAGGGAAGATCGGACGGCGGGAGTCCGCGGTCAGCGCTCACTGCTGCACCGGGATCTCCAAGCTGCGATCAGCCAAGCGCCGCCTCTAGTGCATCGGACAGGCGTTCGACCGCCACCACTTCCATCCCCTTGATGCTCGTGGCCTTGGGCGCGTTGGCCTTGGGGACGATGGCGCGCTTGAAGCCGTGGGTGGCCGCCTCTTTCAAGCGGTCTTCGCCGTTTGGCACC
>JBIIHJ010000111.1:0-10811 GCA_044235875.1 Pseudoxanthomonas sp. | reverse complement strand
ATCAGCACGTTGCAGACCCTGCAGCTGCAGGTTGCCCAGGGCCAGGCGCCGCAGGCGCCGATGTCGTTGGCCGAGGTGCGCGAACGCACCCTGGCCGGCCTGCGCCGCGCGCATGGTCCCGATGCCCAGCTGGCGCGCGAGGACGAGGACACCTTCGAACTGCTCGACCTGCTCTATCACGAGATCGGCCGTGAAGTGCGCAAGGGCCCGGCCGCCGACCTGCTCGGGCAGTTGCAGGTGCCGGTGGTCCAGGCCGCACTGACCGATCGCGAGTTCTTCCTGCGCCCGCAACACCCTGCGCGCGAACTGCTCAACGCCGTGGCCGAGTCCGGCGCCACCTGGCTGGGCGAGGACCAGACCGACCCGGTCCTGCTGCAGAAGCTGCGCACGGCCGTGACCAGGGTGCTGGCCGACTACAGCGGCGACGAGGCCGTGTTCGCGCAGGCCCACCGCGAGGTACAGGACCATTTCCAGATCGCCGCACGCAAGGCCGAAGTGGCCGAGCGCCGGCACGTGGAAGCCGCCCGTGGCCGCGATCGCCTGGAGCTGGCCAAGCGCGGCGCCGCGCTGCTGATCGACAACAGCCTGGACGGTCGCCAGCCGGCGCCGTTTGTGCAGGCACTGCTGACCCAGGCCTGGGCCGACGTGTTGACCCTGACCCGGCTGCGCAACGGCGAGGAGTCGGCCGAGTGGCACGAAGTGGCCGGCATCACCGCACACATCGCCGAGGCGATCGGTGGCCCCGGCGCCACGCCGGAACCGGCGCTGTCGCCGCGCATCGAGCGCGCGCTGGTCCAGGTGGGCTATCACGGCAACGAAGCGGCCGTGATCGCCCAGCGGCTGTCTGGCTCGGATGTCGAGCCGCCGGGCAGCACCGACCTGGCCGCGCGCATGCAGGCCCGGGCCAGGACCGTCGCGGCCGAGGCCCCGATCAAGGTCGTGCTGCCGCCGCGCACGGCCGGCGAACAGGCCAGCTACGAGGTCCTGCGCAAACAGCCGTTCGGCACCTGGTTCGAGTTCATCCACAACCAGCAGGGCGACGCGCGCCGGCTGCGGCTGTCGTGGTTCAACCCGACCACCGACCACGCCCTGTTCGTCAATCAGCGCGGGCAGAAGGTCGGTGACTACACCATGGACAGCGTGGCCCGGCTGATGGCGCGCGAACAGGCACGCGTGCTCAGCGAAGACCGCGGCAGCCTGATCGACCGGGCCTGGAACGCCACGGTCGGCAAGTTGCGCGACCTGGCGGGGATCAGCGCGTGAGCATCACCGAAGCCCGTCGTGCCCAGCGCCGCAATCCCAATGGCGCCATCGTCGTCTGCGACGTGATGACCGGCCAGATGATCGGCCGCATCGGCAACATTTCCGAAGCTGGCATGCTGCTGGTGGCCAGCGAACCGCTGCTGGAAGATGCGCTTTACCAGCTGCAGTTCACCCTCCCGGGCAGCACCGTCAGCCGCGAAGCCACGATCGATGTCGGCGCACACCTGCTGTGGACCGGCGCGGCGCACACGCCGGGCCAGTCGCTGGCTGGATTGCGTTTCCTGACGCTCTCGCCTGCGCACCTGGCGGCGCTGCGGGACTGGGTGGGGCGCTGAGCGCATGACACCCCGCATCGCGTGACTGGGAGGTCGAGCTCACGCTCTGGCTTCCTCGACCTCTGCGCGACAGACATCAGTCGCCTCGGGCCATCGACCCAACCACACAGCTCCGCTCACCGGCGCATTCTTCATGGGCGAACGCACTTTTCAGGCCTGCTCGCGCCCGGTGCAGGCACGCAGTCACGCCTGCGCATCATTGCCACACAGGCACAGATTGAAGCGGCCCGATGTTCTAGCGCATGGACGATCGGGGAAGGACCTCACCAAGTGGGCACCGCGCGTTGCGGACTGAATCGCGTCAGCGAGGTTTGAAGCAATCAGCCGATAGGTGTCCGGGTTCGCGCAGGCTCTTGGCAGGGTCCACGACGGACGCACTGCGATTCCGGCAAAATTGCAGGTTCATCCGCACCACGAGTCTTTGCCATGACGCTCCAGCCCGATCCCGCCCCGCTCTACGCCGCTCACCTGGCCACGCTCACGCAGCGCGCGGACCAAGCGCTGGCGCGCGGCGGGTTCGATCATCTGGTGATCCCCAGCGGCCGCCTGCACTACCAGGCCTCGGATGACCTGGGCTACCCGTTCTACGTCAACCCGCAGTTCAAGGCCTGGCTGCCGCTGACCCGCGTGCCGGACAGCTGGATCGTGTACACGCCGGGCAAGCGTCCGCAGCTGATCTTCCTGCAGCCGCGCGATTACTGGCACGTGGTGCCGGGCACGCCGGCAGGCTGGTGGGTCGCGCACTTCGACATCCACATCATCCGGACCCCGGACGAGGCGATCGCGCTGCTGCCCAAGCCGGCCAGCCGCTGCGCGATCCTGGGCGAGGCGCACAGCACGCTGGGCGAGTACGCACCCAACAATCCGGAAAGCGTCGTCGAGTACCTGGCCTGGCACCGCTCGTACAAGACCCCTTACGAAATCACCTTGATGCGCCAGGCGCAGACCCTGGCCGTGCGCGGCCATCGCGCCGCAGAAAGCGCTTTCCGCAGCGGCGCCAGCGAATTCCAGATCCACATGGCCTACTGCGCCGCGGTCGGCCAGGACGCCAGCGAGTTGCCCTACGGCAACATCATCGGCCTAAACGAACACGCCGCCGTGCTGCACTACACCGAGCTTGAACGCCACGCACCGGCGCAGCCGCGCAGCTTCCTGATCGATGCCGGCGCCAGCGCGGCCGGTTACGCCAGCGACATCACTCGCACCTACGCGGCCGATGCCGGCGGCGAGTTCAAGGCCATGATCGATGCGCTCGACGCGGCCCAGATCAACATGGGCCAAGCCGTCGGCCCCGGCGTGGATTACAAGCAGCTGCACATCGACGCGCACCTGTCGCTGATGGGCATCCTCAAGGACTTCGGCGTCATCACCGTCTCGCCGGAGGCCGCGCTGGCCAGCGGCGTGTCGGCGGCGTTTTTCCCGCATGGCTTGGGCCATCCGCTGGGCCTGCAGGTGCACGACGTGGCGGGCTTTGCCGAATCCGATCGCGGCGGCCGCATCCCGCGCCCGGAAGGCCATCCGTATCTGCGCATGACCCGTGCGCTGGAGCCGGGCATGGTGGTGACTATCGAACCGGGCCTGTACTTCATCGACATGTTGCTGGACGACGCCAAGGCCGCAGGCCACGGCAGCGCCATCGACTGGGACCGCGTCGCGCACTTCAAACCCTTCGGCGGCATCCGCATCGAAGACAACGTGCTGTGTACCGAGGCCGGTGCCGACAACCTCACGCGGACGGCATTCGCGGTCGGTTAAGTGCCGCTGGCCTGCGAGACCTGCGCCTGCAGGCCTCGCAGGAAGGACGCGATGTCCTGGCCGGTGCGCAGCACGAACACCGCCTTGCCCTGCCCGCACGCCGCGTCAAGCCGGATCAGGATGCCGGGCCGTCGCGTGCGCCGATAAGCCAGCACGTACCAGACAAACGCCATCTCCAGGCGTTCATTGCAGCCCGGCCCCATGTCCGGCCTGCGGCGACCATGGAAGCGCAGCCGGCGTGCCACCACGCGCAGCAGGCAGCGCCAGGGAGCCACGTCCAGGAACACCACTGCATCACATGCGGCCAGGCGCAGCGCCAACGTGTCGCCATAGTTGCCGTCCATGATCCAGGCTGGACGCCGCAGCAGGTCTTTGACCAGGCCATGCCATTGCGCGCGTGGCATTGCCTGCCAGCCAGGTGCCCAGTACAGCGCATCCAGGTGAATCGGCGGCAGTCCCGTGCGTTCGGCAATGCGGCGGGCCAGGGTGGATTTTCCTGCGCCGCCGCAGCCGATCAGCAACAGCTTTTCAAAGGGCGCGACAATGCGTGGCGACGGCACGCCCGCGCTCACGGGCGCGAGGCCATCACATCCTCGATCTCATCGGCGCTGCGCGCCAGTGCGCCGGTCAGCACCTGGTGGCCATCGGCGGTGATCACCACGTTGTCCTCGGTGCGGATGCCGATGCCACGCCACCTCGCGTCCACGCTGGTGTCCTCGGGCGAGACGTACAGGCCCGGCTCGATGGTGAAGACCATGCCCGGCTCGAGCAGACGTGACTCACCACCGATGCGGTAGTCACCCACGTCGTGCACGTCCAGGCCGAGCCAGTGGCCGGTCTTGTGGCGGTAGAAACGCTTGTAGCTGCCATCGGCGATGCGCGCTTCCAGCTTGCCCTTGAGCAAGCCGAGCTGCAGCAAGCCTTCGGTCAAGGTCTGCACTGCCGCCTCGTGACCGGCTTCGTAGGCCACGCCTGGCCGCGCCTGGGCCAGCGCCGCGGCCTGCGCGGCACCGACCAGATCGTGCAGCGCACGCTGGGCCGGCGTGAAGCGCCCATCGACCGGAAAGGTCCGGGTGATATCGGCCGCGTAGGTGCGGTACTCGGCGCCGGCATCGATCAAGACCAGGTCGCCTGCCTTGGCCTGCGCGTTGTTGGCCACGTAGTGCAGGGTGACGGCATTGGCGCCTGCGCCGACGATGCTGCCGTAGGCCGGCCAGGCATCGTGGCTACGGAACACGCACTCCAGCATCGCCTGCAACTGGTACTCGCGCATGCCGGCGCGCACGCCGCGCATGGCGACCAGGTGCGCCTGGACACTGATGTCCGCCGCGCGCTGCATCAGCTTGAGCTCGTCCCTGGACTTGAACAACCGCTGCTCATGCAGCAGGTGACCCAGTTCCAGGAATTCATGCGGGGGCTGGGCGCCGGTGCGCGCCTGCGCGCGGACCTGGTTCACCCAGCCGATCAGCTTGAGGTCGAACTCGGTGTCGCGGCCGAAGTGGTAATAGACCCGCGAGCGACCTTCCAGCATCCCGGGCAGGATCTCGTCCATGTCCTCGATCGGATAGGCATCGTCCATGCCGTAGTTCTCGACCGCGCCACGCTGTCCGGCACGCGGGCCGTCGTAGACCTCGCGCACCGGATCGCGATCGCGGTTGAACAGGATCACCTCACCGTGGCGACGGCCCGGGATCAGCACCAGGACCGCGTCCGGTTCCGGAAATCCGCTCAGGTACCAGAAGTCCGAATCCTGCCGATACGGGTAGTGCGTGTCGTTGCTGCGCACGCGCTCGGGCGCCGCGCGCAGCACCAGGATCGCGTCGTCGCCGACCATGCGCATCAGTTGCTTGCGGCGGCGCGCAAACTCGGCAGCGGAGATACCCGTTGCACCCTTCACGAAGGCATCAAACGCGCGTCGAACCGACCACGGTCCCCGTTGGTCATCTCAGCGCGCACGCGATGCGGCGTCATCACTCGGGCATGTATCGGCATACATCTCCTCATTCTTCCTTGCTCGGCGCGCGCCGTGGCGGCGGCAGCCGGTTCGTCGCGGGCCTGGCGGCCTTTTAATTCAGGCTCTTGCGATGCCTAGGCGCCAGGACGCAGTCGCCATGCAGGAGCAGGACCGCCACGCGCACGAATTCCTCGATCTCGGCCAACGCGTCCTCGTCTTCCTCGTCCTGGCCCAGCTCGGGGTTGGCCTGGGCCAGCCGGCCCAGATCAGCCAGCGCTTCGGCGCCGTCCTCGGACAGCGCTGCTTCGCCCACCGCTGCCAGGCCGAAGCCGCCCAGGAACGAGCGGCACCACTCGAACAGCGCCTGCGCGCGGTCCTCCAGGCCGGCGGCCGCGTCGGGCAGCAGCAGATCGAAGCCGAAGCCGCGGTCTTCCAGCTGCGCCGCGGTGGTGGTGCGCAGCACATCCAGCGGGCTGTCCGGGGCCGGTGCGGCCAGGGTCGGGTCGGCCAGCACGTGTGCGGGCCAGTCGATGACGTCGTCGCCACCGCCGGCCAGCCAGCCGCACAGGGCACCGTGCAGTTCAACCGGGCTGGCGCCCAGCGCCAGGCCGCGCGCGGCCCGGTCGATGTCTTCAAGGGTTGGCAGGGTCATCGCGGGGCGGCCTGCACCAGGTCAAAAGCATGGAAATTCATGGGCGAAATTGTAGAACGAAACGCCTGTAACCGCTTGTTGTGTGACGCATCGCACGCCTACACTCCGGGCATTCGCGACGCTGGCCATCGAGACGGAGCCGTTTCCAACATGATGCCAACGTCCACGCCCTTTACGCTGCTGGGCATCGTGCAGACACCGACCACCGCGCGCTTGGTGGGGATGGCCATCGCGGCCGTCCTGCTGATCGTCGTGCTGGTGATCGCCAGCCGCGCACGCTGGCTGCCGGCGTTGCGCCGGCGACTGCCGCAGGGGGCGCCCGTACATGAGGGCGAGGACCACCTGAAGCTGGCGCTCTGGGCCTCGGGCGAAGTGTTCTGGGACTACGACCTGGTCAAGCGTCGCCTGCATCGCATGCGCGCCGATGAGCATTCGCCGTCCAGCCACGCCATCACCATGCTCACCCGCGTGGGTGAGGTGCCGCTGATCCATCCGCACGACGTCCCCCTGGTCACCCAGCGCCTGCGCAGCCACCTGCGCGGCGAAGCACCGCTGTTCACTTCCGAACACCGCATGGACATGGCCGGCAACGGCATCTGGCTGTGGGTGCGTGCCCGCGGCCGGGTGGTCGAGTCGGACAACGCCGGCCGCGCACTGCGCCTGGCCGGCACCGCCCGCGACATCACCGCCAGCCGCAACGCCGAGTACGAACACCGCGTTGCCAGCGAAGTCATGCGCAGCATGAGCGAGGCGGTGGCGGTGCTGGATTCGGAATACCGCTTCATCACGGTCAACCCGTCCTTCAGCCGCATGACCGGCTACGACGGCGCCGAAGTCGCCGGTCAGCCGCTCACCCTGCTGGACAGCCGCCAGAACGCCAGCGACAGCGCCGCGCGCATGAGTGGCCAGCTACAGCGCGAAGGCCGCTGGTCCGGCGAAGCCTGGAAGGTGCGCAAGGACGGCGAGGAGATCCTCTGCCGGATCGAGACCAATGTCGTGCCCGATGCCAGCGGCCAGCGCCTGATGGTGGTGCTGGTGCTCAACGACATCACCGAGCAGAAGCGCGCCGAGCAGGAGCTGCGCTACCTGGCCAACTACGACACCCTGACCAGCCTGCCCAACCGCTCGCTGCTGTCCGAGCGACTGTCGCGCGCGGTGGTGCGCGCGCGTCGCGAAAGCAGTCGCGTGGGGGTGCTGTTCATCGACCTGGACCGCTTCAAGGACATCAACGACTCGCTGGGCCATGCCACCGGCGACCGGATCCTGCGCGCCGCCGCCGCACGCGTGCAGCAGACCGTCGGCGCGCAGCACACCGTGGCGCGGCTGAGCGGCGATGAGTTCACCGTGGTGCTGGAAGCCATCGCCTCGCTCACCGAAGCCGAACGCGTGGCCGAGCGCATCATCCAAGCCTTCAGCCAGCCACTGTCCTTCGGCGACCGGCTGGAACTGGCGGTCTCGCCCTCGATCGGCATCAGTGTCTATCCGGACCACGCCCAGGTCCCCACCGAGCTGCTCAAGCACGCCGACACGGCCATGTACCAGGCCAAGTCCGCCGGCCGCCACACCTGGGCGGTGTACTCGGAGGCCATGGACGAAAAGACCCGCCATCGCGCGATCCTGTCCAGCGCCCTGCGCCGCGCGCTGGAGCGCAACGAGCTGCGCGTGGTCTACCAGCCGCGTCTGTCACTGCACGACAAACGGATCATCGGCACCGAAGCCCTGCTGCGCTGGGAGAGCCGCGAGCTGGGCGAGATCTCGCCGGCGCAGTTCATCCCGCTGGCCGAGGAAAGCGGCCTGATCGTGGACATCGGCATCTGGACCCTGCGCCAGGCCTGCCAGACCCTGCGCGACTGGCACCGCGCCGGCCTGAAAGAGCTCGGCGTGGCGGTGAACGTCTCGGCCCTGCAGCTGCAGCGCGGCGACCTGGCCGACGTGGTCGCCCGGGTCCTTGCAGAGACCGGCGTCGACCCCTCCTTCCTGGAGCTGGAGCTGACCGAAAGCGTGCTGATGGCCAACCCCGAAAAAAGCAGCAGCGAGCTGCGCGCCTGCCGCGCGCTGGGGGTATCGATCGCCATCGATGACTTCGGTACCGGCTATTCCTCGCTGGCCTACCTCAAGCGCCTGCCACTGACCACGCTCAAGATCGACCAGGAATTCGTGCGCGACATCGACCACGATGTCGAGGACGAGGCCATTACCAGTGCCATCATCGCCATGGCCCGCTCGCTGTCGCTCAACGTGGTGGCCGAGGGCGTGGAAACCGCCGCGCAACTGGCGTTTCTGCAGCAGCGTGGCTGCGATGAGGTGCAGGGCCACTACGTCAGCCGCGCGCTGGAGCGCGATCACTGCCTGGATTTCATCCAGGCCTACGATCCAGGCTCGGGCGTGTCCACCGACGCCTGAACCGCGGCGCCTGCGCGGCACGCTGCGTGCGCTTGACCGCCCGCCGCACGCGTGCCTATCGTGCCGCCATGGACCCGTCCCCTTCGATCGAACAGCTCCGCGCCCTGGCTGCACGTCTGCAGGAACTGGGCGATCGCTGCCAGCGGCTGAGCGATGAAAACCGCAGCCTGCGCACACAGCAGGAACAGCTCGCCGGCGAGCGTTCGCAGTTGCTGGCCAAGAACGAGCTGGCCCGCTCGCGAGTCGAGGCGATGATCACGCGCCTTCGATCGCTGGAGCAGCACACGTGAGCACCAGCGAGCCGGTCAACGTCCATATCCTGGATCGCGAATACACCATCGGCGTCGAACCGGGCGAGCGCGGCAGTCTGATGGCTGCGGCCAAGCTGCTCGATACGCGCATGCGCGAAGTGCGCGGCGCCCATCGCCTGGCCTCGGCCGATCGCATCGCGGTACTGGCCGCGCTGAATCTGGCCCATGAACTTCAACAGCTACGCGACCAGCAGGCCGCGCAGGAAAGCGAACTGTCGCGCACGCTGGGCGATCTGCACCGCCGCCTCGACGGCTGGCTGGAACCGCGCTGACAAGGTGAAAAGCGAGCGCGCAGGAGTGAGGCGTGAGCAAGAACTGGCTGTCCCCCACTTCTCACTCCTGCGCGCTCACTCCCGCCTCAACTTCATCACCGCGCACTGAACCGCGCCGACAAACGGACTAGGCAAACAAGGCAGCAGGGCTATACTGGCCGCGCATCCTCTGCTGTGAGCGACAGCGTCAAAACATTCGCCTTGTCCCTTAATGACGACTACGGGGCATCGACGGAAGCCGGGAGCGCAAGTCCGCCTTAGCAGCGGGAAGCCCGATGGCCCCCAAGGTGTCCCACTTGAACCCCGGGTTCAAGGTCGTTTCGAAGCATCGCCATTGGCGGAGGATGTCTTCAATCTTCTAGAATGCCGCGCCCTGCTCCAGGACGCGGCATTCTTTTTTCCATGAGCGAAAACGACGCCCGCACCCTCCTGCGCCGCAGCCTGCGCCAGCGACGACGCGACTTGCCTGCCGCACAGCGCATCGCCGGTGCCGACGCACTGGCCAGGCAATTGTTCGCGTTGCCGTTTCTGCCCGACAGCGGCTATGTCGCCGGCTACTGGGCGATGGACGGCGAAATCGGCCTGCATGTCTTCCAGCTCAGGCTGCCGCAGGGCCTGGTGTATTGCCTGCCGGTGCTGCATGGCGAGGAGCTGCGCTTTGCGCCCTGGCGCGCCGGCGATGCGCTGGTGACCAATCGTTTCGGCATTCCCGAGCCCGATGTCGCGCCCTCCTCGGCGCTCGAATCTCAGCAGATGGCGCTGGTGGTGATGCCGCTGGTCGGCTTCGACGACCACGGGCACAGGCTGGGCATGGGAGGCGGCTGGTACGATCGCAGCTTCGCGTTCCGGCATGGGGTCGCCGCCCCGCCATGGCTGGTGGGCGTGGGCTTTGAAGCCCAGCGCACCCCGGGCCTGGACACACGGCCCTGGGACGTGCGGCCCGATGCGATCTGCACCGAATCCACCACCCTGCGACCGGAACCACGATGAGCACGCGCACCCGCTACTGGCTGATGAAGTCCGAACCGGAGGACTTCTCCATCGACGATCTGGCGCGCGTGGGCACCGAACCGTGGACCGGCGTGCGCAATTACCAGGCGCGCAACTTCATGAAGGACGGCATGCAGGTGGGCGATGGCGTGCTGTTCTATCACTCCAATACCGAGGTGCCCGGCATCTATGGCATCGCCCGGGTGGCGAGCACGCCGTATCCGGACCCGACCCAGTTCCAGAAAAAATCCAAGTACTTCGACGAAAAGGCCACTGCCGAGCAGCCGCGCTGGTTCCTGGTGGACGTGGCCTTCGAGCGCAAGCTCAGCCAAGGCATCGCACTGGACACCATCCGCCAGCACGCCGAAAGGCTGGGCGAGGACTTCGCCCTGATCCGCAAGGGCACGCGCCTGTCGGTGCTGCCGGTGAACGCGGCGCAGTGGAAGCTGCTGCTGTCGCTGGAACCCAAATGATTTCTTCCGTTCTTCCAATCCTTTAGATCGAGCACCCCATGTCCGAAGCCAAGCGCCTGGCCGCAGAGAAAGCCATCGAGTTCGTTGAAGACGGCATGACCGTCGGCGTGGGGACCGGCTCGACGGTGGCCTATTTCATCGATGCGCTGGGCCGCGACCCGGGCCGGATCAAGGCGGCGGTCTCCAGCTCCGAACAGAGCACCGCGCGCCTGCGCGCGCACGGCATCGAGGTGATGGATCTCAACCACAGCGGCAACCTGTCGTTGTATGTCGATGGCGCCGACGAGGTCGATCCCGGCAAGCGCCTGATCAAGGGCGGCGGCGCGGCCCTGACCCGCGAGAAGATCATCGCCCAGGCCAGTGCCAAGTTCGTCTGCATCGTGGATCAGGCGCTTGCCGGGAT
>JBIIHJ010000405.1:0-3352 GCA_044235875.1 Pseudoxanthomonas sp. | reverse complement strand
ACGCCATCTGGCGTCTGGTGGAAGCCTGGGGCCTGTGGCGCGCCAAGGCCTGGGCCTCGTGGCTGGGCTGCGTCGGCACGGCGGTGTACCTGCCGTTCGACATGTATGCGCTGGCCCGGCACCCGGGCTGGCACACCGCTGCAGTGGTCCTCATCAATCTACTGGTCGTGGCCATCCTGGGTCGTGACCTGCTGCGCCGTCGACGTCACTGACGTTGCGCCTGCGTGCCGCCTGCGTTTAGCCTGCGGCGTCCTGAACTGGAATCCAAAGATGCGTGCCTGGCCTGCGCTGACCCTGTCGTGCCCGCTGCTCCTGGCACTCGTCGTGGCCGGCTGCACCGCGCCGGCCAACGCGGCCAAGGATCCTGGCGCCCCGGCTCGGTTTCTCTACGCCGAGCAGTCCATCGCCCAGCTGCAGCAGCGCATGCAGGCCGGGACGCTGGACAGCCGCACCCTGACCCGCGCCTACCTGGATCGCATCGCCCAGGTCGACCGCGCCGGTCCCAAGCTCAACGCGGTGATCCAGCTCAATCCCGAGGCCATGACCGAAGCGGCCCTGCGCGACCGCGAACGCGCCAGCGGCGCCGTGCGCGGCCCGCTCCAGGGCATCCCGATCCTGCTCAAGGACAACATCGACGCCACGCCGATGGCCACCACTGCCGGCTCACTGGCGCTGAAGGACTACCGGCCGCGCGATGACGCCTTCCTGGTCAAGCGCCTGCGCGAAGCCGGCGCGGTGATCCTGGGCAAGACCAACCTGAGTGAGTGGGCCAACTTCCGCGCCAGCGAATCGATCTCCGGCTGGAGCGGCGTCGGCGGCCAGACCCACAACCCCTACGTGCTCGACCGCAATCCCTGCGGCTCCAGCGCCGGCAGCGGCGTGGCCGCCTCGGCCAACCTGGCTGCGGCCACGGTCGGCACCGAGACCGATGGCAGCATCATCTGCCCGGCCTCGGTCAATGGCGTAGTGGGTTTGAAGCCCACCGTCGGCCTGGTCAGCCGCGACGGCATCGTGCCCATCTCCTGGAGCCAGGACACCGCCGGCCCGATCACCCGCACAGTGTCCGATGCCGCCGCGCTGCTGTCGGTCATGGCCGGGCGCGACAGTGCCGATGCCACCACCGGTTACGCCACGCTCAATGCACCGCTGGACTACCAGGCACGCCTACGCCTCGGTGGACTGAAAGGCGCACGCATCGGCGTGGTCCGCAGTAGCTTCAAGTTCAGCCCCGATGTCGCCAAGGCAATGGAGGGTGCTGTCGCCACATTGCGCGCCGCCGGCGCCACCGTGGTCGATGCCGAGATCCCCACTGCCGGCCAGTGGGATGACGACGAGCTGCTGGTGCTCAAGACCGAGTTCAAGAACGGCTTGGCCCGCTATCTCGTTGGCGGCGACGCGCCACTGACGTCGCTACCGCAACTGATCGGCTTCAACCAGCAGCACGCGCGCGAAGAGCTGGGCCTGTTCGGCCAGGACCTGTTCGAGCAGTCGGCGGCGATGGGCGCACTGAACGACCCGGCCTACATCCAGGCCCGCTCGCGCATCAAACGCCTGGCCGGCCCGGAAGGCATCGACGCGGCGCTCAAGGCGCAGCGGCTCGATGCACTGGTCGCCGCATCCACCGGCCCTGCCTGGCGGACCGATCCGGCCTTCAAGGATCCCTTTCCCGGCGCCGGCTATGGCGCGGCCGCGGTGGCCGGTTATCCCAGCCTGAGCGTGCCGATGGGGCAAAGCCGCGGCTTGCCGCTGGGCCTGTTGTTCATGGGCACGGCGTGGAGCGAGGCCAAGCTGATCGCGTTCGGTTACGACTACGAACAGCGCACGCTTGCGCGCATACCGCCGCAATACCTCTCCACGCTCGAGCCGAAACCGGCGAAGTGACGCGCAGGCCTCACGCCGGCGGGGGCGCCTGGGTCATGGTCACGGGTGGTGGGCCATCCTCGGCGCCCGGTGAATTGGTCTGGCGCACGCTGGGCACCACCTGCGGCGTATCGGGCGGCGTGGATTCGCGGGTGAGCTCGTTGCGCTGGCGCGGCAGCGCATAGGGATGCTCGCGGGCCAGGAAATCCAGCACCCGTTCGCGCACCACGCAGCGCAGGTCGAAGGCTTCGCCGGAATTGCGCGCACTCACCAGCAGGCGCACTTGCATCGCGGTCTCGGAGGTTTCGGTGACCTGGGCGATGCACACACGTCCGTCCCAGCGCGGATCGCTTTTGCAGACCCGCTCGATCTCGCTGCGCACCGCCGCCATCGGCGCACGGTAGTCCAGCCACAGGAATACCGTGCCCAGCATGTCGGCGCTGCGCCGGGTCCAGTTCTGGAAAGGATTTTCGATGAACCAGGTCAGCGGCACCACCATGCGTCGCTCGTCCCAGATGTGGACCACGACGAACGAACTGGTGATCTCCTCGATCCTGCCCCACTCGCCCTCGACGATCACCACGTCATCGAGCCGGATCGGTTGCGACAACGCGATCTGCAGGCCCGCGATCAGGTTGCCGAACACCGGCTTGGCCGCGATGCCAGCCACCAGTCCGAGGATGCCGGCCGAGGCCAACAGCGTCTTGCCGAGCTGGCGCACTTCATCGAACTGCAGCAGCACCACCGATGCACCCACAAGGATCACAAGCCCCGAGACCACCCGCCCGAGCACCCGCGCCTGGGTGTGGATCTGACGGGCGGCCAGGTTGTCGGCCACGTCGATCCGGTGATCCCGCAGGATTGCTGCGACGATGCCATTGACCACCCGCACCGCCAGCCAGGTCACGCAACCGACGATGCCCACGTGCAGGGCCAGCTTCACCAACGCCAGCTGTGCATCCTTCAGCGGGGTGGCATCCAGGCCAGCGCGCAGGAAGATCAGCGGCAGCACGAACGCCAGCGGCAAGCTCAGGATGCGGGTGATGCGTGCGCGCCGGTAATCCTTGCCGCGCGAGCGATGCGCCAGCCAGGCGAATAACGCCCACGCCAGCAGGCCCAGCAGCAGCGAGATGCCCAGCGGAATCGCGTAGGGGCTGATGTCTTTCCAGTGGAGGTCGCTCATCGACGACCGACACTGCCAAAGGGAACGTTCACGCGATGTCGGCGGGCGATGGCGCCGGCCGACATGGTCGCGTCAGACCGCAGCGCTCGACTGGCGCTGCTTGCGCACGATCGCCATCGCGATTTCCAGCGACTGTTCGTAGTTCAGGCGCGGATCGACCGTCGAGCGATACGCGCGCTCAAGATCCACATCGGTCAGTTCACGCGCGCCGCCGGTGCATTCGGTGACGTCTTCGCCGGTCAGCTCCAGGTGCACGCCGCCCAGGCGCGTGCCTGCCGCCGCATGCAGGTCGAAGGACTGCTCGAATTC
>JBIIHJ010000110.1:0-10855 GCA_044235875.1 Pseudoxanthomonas sp. | reverse complement strand
GCACATGTACTCGATCGCGTCCTGGTCGCCCAGCCAGTCCGAGCCCTTGATGGTGTCGTAGAAGTGGTAGCGCCAGTCGTCCTCGCCCATGTTGCCCAGCGCGGCGGAGATACCGCCCTGCGCGGCCACGGTGTGCGAACGGGTCGGGAAGACCTTGGTGATGCAGACGGTCTGCAGGCCCTTGGCGGCCAGGCCGAAAGTGGCGCGCAGGCCCGCGCCGCCGGCGCCGACCACGACCATGTCGTACTTGTGTTCGGTGATCTTGTATGCGGAAGACATGGTGGCTTTAGTTTCCCAATGCGATGCGGACCACGGCATAGACGCTGGCCAGCGCACCGAGGATGCAGATGAAACGGACCACGGTCTGCGCGGCGATCGCCAGCAGCGGCGTGTGCACGTAGTCTTCAAGGACCACTTGGACGCCCAGTTGCGCGTGCCAGAACATGGCCACCAGGAAAGCCACCAGAGCGATCGCGTTCCACGGCTTGGCGATCGCGTCGGTGGCGGCCAGATAATCAGCGTGGATCAGGCTGATGACGAAGTACAGGAACCAACTGGCCAGGAAGATCAGGGCCACCGCGGTGTAGCGCTGCACCAGCCAGTGGTGCATGCCCTCCTTGGCCGAGCCCAGCCCGCGGGCGTTCTTCAGCGGGGTCCGGAAACGCTTGGTGCCGCTCATGCCAGGCCTCCCTTGGCGAACACGCCGGCCCAGATCAGCACCGCCAGCACCAGGCTGCCGCCGCTGACCAGCCAGCCGTTGCGGGTGAACGCCGCAATCGAATAGCCCAGACCGCCGTCCTGCGCCAGGTGGCGGATGCCGTTGAGCAGGTGATAGGTGAATGCCCAGGTCCACAGGAACAGGAAGACCAGGCCATACCAGGCGCCCGCGTGGGTGCCGATGAAGGTCCAGGCGTCGGGACCGGCCGCCAGCGACACCAGCGCGGCGGTGATCAGCAGGGCGCCAAGGGCGAGGATGATGCCGGTGGCACGATGCAGGATGGACGTGGCCATCTGGATCTGCCAGCGATACACCTGAAGGTGCGGGGAAAGCGGACGTTGACGTGTCGCCATTGCGTGGCTCGTTATCTCGGCTGGGCGGTCAGCGAAGGCCGCGTTGGCTGGAAGGCGCTGTGACGGTCGACATCAGAAGTCGACACAGCGCCCGTTCTTTTCCCAATCTCCATAACGCGTCGGCTCGGGGCCGTCGCGCCCACCGATCTCCTTCTGCGCTGGTGCCGGTTCGGGCTGCAGCGTTTCAGGATCGGGTTCGGGGATTGGGGTTGTTTGGCCTATCATGTGATTCTCGCAACGCACAAAATTTTAATCCTCACGATCTTGACTGACAACCGTCAAAATCCCAGTGACCGGGCTTTTGCCCTGTCCGACTACGGCGCGGTCGCACTGTCCGGGCCGGATGCGGTGGCGTTCGCCCAGGCCCAGTTCGCCAACGACCTCAATGCGCTTGAGGATGGCCGCTGGCAGTGGAACGCCTGGCTGACGCCCAAGGGGCGGGTCATCGCGGTGTTCGCCCTGCTGCGCCTGGCCAGCGACCGGCTGCTGCTGGTCCTTCCCGACACCCCTGCCCTCGAAATGGCCACGGCGCTCAAGCGCTTCGTATTCCGCAAGAAGGTGACGATCGAGGTCCCGATCGGGCTCCAGGTACAAGGGCTGCTTGCGGCACCCGAGATCGCCCAGGGCGCCCTGCTGCAGGTCGAAGGCGACGAAGTGACACTGGATATCGGCAGCGCGCACCAGCCACGCAGCTTGCGCCTGTCGTCCCACCTGGTGGAAGAAGATCCGGCCGCCCTCGCCCGCTGGCGCGACATCGACCTGCGCCATGGCCTGCCGCGCCTGGACGCCTCCCAGCGCGAACAGTGGACGCCCCAGCAGCTTTCGCTGGAGCGCCTGCGTGCCTTCAGCGTCAAGAAAGGCTGCTATCCAGGCCAGGAAATCGTGGCCCGTACCCATTTTCTGGGGAAGGCCAAGCGGGGCCTGGCCCTGCTGGAAAGCGATGCGCTGTTGCCGCCCGGCGCGCCCGTCCAGACCAGCGAACGCAGCCTCGGCCAGATCATCTGTGCCAGCACCCATGCACCCGGCCCGGCACTGACCGTATTGCCGCTGGAACATCCGCTGACCGATCCACTCCACAGCGGCGATGTCCCGCTGCGGACGCACGCCTTGCTGGACGGCCTGGCCCGATAAGCAATCGTCGGCGTGAGCGAATTCCCGCAGTCCGAGTTCAGGGGCGCGGCATCACCACGATCTGCGGTACCTGCTGCATACGTTGCAGCCAATCGACGATGCGCGGGAATGGCGCCAGGTCGACCCCGCCATCACCAGCGCAGTGCGTGTACGCATAGAGCGCGATATCGGCCACCGAAAGCTGGTCCGCGCCGAACCAGGCGTGCTGCTGCAGGTGACGCTCCATCACCCTCAAAGCTTCAGCGCCACGTTCGCGCAGGCGCGGCAACTCGGCGCGACGCGGTGCATTGGCCGGCGTCCACAGGCTGATGAAGCGCGCCACCGCAATGAAGGGCTCATGGCTGTACTGCTCGAAGAACAGCCACGACAGTACCTGCGCGCGTTGCCAGGCATCAGCAGGAAACAGGACCGTGCCATCGGCCAGCCAGCACAGGATCGCGTTGGATTCGGCCAGGACACTGCCGTCCTCGCGCTCGATGATCGGCACCCGGCCATTGGGATTTTTTTCCAGGAACTCGGGCGTACGTGTCTGCCCACCCACGCTGTCCACTTCCACCCACCGGTACGGACGCGCCAGCAGCTCAAGCGCAAGCCGGACCTTGTGGCAATTGCCGGAACTGGACATCCCATGGACGGTGATCATGCGCGTGCTCGGCGTGCCTGCCAGCCGGCCCGGGACTGCCCCCAGATTTCCACGGGCTGGCCCTCATAAGGCGCCGGCATCACGCCCATCCACAGGAAACCGCTGCCGAGTTTGGCAGCCACGTGCTTTGATGCCTGGTTGTCCGGCGCAATGGTATGGATCACCTCGTCCCAGCCATGCTGGTCGAACACCCAGTCAATCGCAGCGGCAGCCGCTTCCGGCGCATAGCCCAGACCCCAACGATCGCGCTTGATGCCCCAGCCGACCTCGCTGCCCGGCCAGCCTTCCGGCTGCCAGGGCCCGACCCGGCCGACCCAGTCGCCAGTGGCCTTTTCGAAGACGAAGAAAAAGCCGAACTGCTGCAGCTGCCACCCGCCGACCACCGTGGCCAGGCTGCGCCAGGCCATCGCGCGCGGCATCGTGCCGCCCAGGTGGCGCATGGCCTCCTCGTCCGCGGTGAACATCGCCCACGCGTCGAGGTCGTCCGCGCGCGGCGCACGCAGCAGCAGGCGCTCGGTTTCCAGTTGCAGATCGAACACGCTCATGACACGACTTCCTCTGCTGGCAACGGATCACCGGGCCAGTCTAACGATGCCGGCCGCCACGCCGATCAGTACGAGTACCGCTGCCAGCAGCAAGGCAATCGCAGCCAGGGCGCGCTTGCGCGTGATCCCGGCGACACCGGCGACCGCGCTGATCGAGGCCACCACCGACCAGCCGTAGCCGATCAGCACTAGCCCGCCCGCCACGACGATGCCCGGCAGGAAGACGGAGGAGGCCTGGAACTCTTCGTGCAGCCGGCTGACATGGCCTTCAAGCGCCACAAGCACGCCCAGCATGAAGGGCACCAGCGGAAATGCCGCCGCTACCAGTGCAGCCAGCAGACGATCAAACGTCGCCGCCCTGTACTTCAGCAGGTGCAACGACAGCCTCAGCAGCGCCGCTGACAACGCCAGGTGCAACCAGCCGCCAATGATGGCGCCGACAAGCAATCCCAGCGCCAGCATCAGCACCGGAACCTTCGACGCCGGCGACAGGTGATCTCCCAGGAGATTGATGTAAGTGACGGCGAAATACGCCACCCACGCGATGGCCAGCATCCAATGACGGCCCTGGATCGCAACCGCACCGGCCTTGGGCCCGAACACCATGGCGAGCGGCGTTCCTCCGCGACGGAACGGCAGGCAGGCCAGCAGCAGCAGGACCGTCAGCAACAGACCGGCCAGTGGCCAGCGCCAGTCGCGCCAGCCGGCATCGAAGAGCGACACGCGGCTATCCATGTCCAGCGAGAAGACCAGCAGGTCGCGGGCGGTTTCCATATCCAGGGAGGCTTGCTCGACGCCGCTGGCCGGAATCTGGGTATCCAGACGGGTCCACTCGCCGGTCACGGTCAGCACCTGGCCTTGTACGTGCTCGCTGCGGACGAAGCGGAACCACCGATTGGCCACTTCCTGCCGACGGTCGGGGATGACAATGGGGCCCTCCAGATGCACGGCGATGGTCTGCCGCGCCGTGCGCGGGCCAGTCAGTGCAAAGGGCGTGATCCGCGCCTCGGATGGGATCCCTTTCATCCAGTCGTTGAGTTGGAACAACCAGATCTCCAACACCTTGCTGTCGGCCTTGTCCCATCCCAGCGAATAGGACTCGCGCGTCAGCACCTCGCTTTCGGGCCGGTCCTCCACGACAGGCGCAGCCTTGGCACGCATGCCCTTGTAGAAATCGCGCATGTAGCGCAGGTATTGACGACCCTTCTCCTCGGCGCCGTCCTGGCGGAAGGCATCCCGGACCTCGTCACCCTGCCCCTGTCGATAGGTGGTCAGCACGTTGAACGTCGCGGCATATGCCGCGCCGGTATCGCGCACATCGATGCGCTCGTCCACCTGCACCTGCGGCATGGACGGGATCGGATACGGCACTTCGACCAGCCCCGCGTTGCCTGCCACCAGTGGCAGGCCAGCCTTGAAAGGCAGGACGCGTCGCTGCGCCAGCGGGCCGTCCTCGCGGTCGCGGGTGGCATCGACCCAGACATCGCCTGTCGGCAGGTGCGCGCGCACGACGACGTGGTCGAAGACGGTCGCGGCCGGCAACGCCGCGCGCAGGTCGTAACCCGGGCGCGTGTTGACCAGGACCGGTTCGGCGTGAATCCCGGCCAGGCCCAGCAGGGCGACCAGCAGCGTCGCCTTGTCCTTGCAGTCGCCGTAGCGATTGCGCAGCGTTTCCTCGGGCGCATGCGGCTGATGCGAGTTGGCGCCCATGTCCAGCCCGGTGTAGCGGATCTGGCCCTGGACGAAGGCCACCGCACGCATGAATGCTGCTTCGGGCTGTGCTGGATCCAGCGACAACTGGCGTGACAGTGCATCGGCCACGGCGCGATCGACAAAGGTGCGTGGATACAGCGGCGCCGCCCAGTCGACGACCGCGCGCCAGTCCCGCGCGGTGGACAGGCTGATCCGGCCGAAGCTGTCATGGCCTTCGGGCGTGTCGTTCGGCTCGCGCACGGCGGGAAGCTGGCTGGCTGTGATGTCCAGCGTGGCGATGCCAGCGGCGCTCGCGCGCCTTACCTCGAAGCCGCTTGTCGACACCTTCGACCAGACGGGCCTGGAAGCCGGATACCGCACGCGCACGCGCCTGAAGCCCAGTGGCACGCCATAGCGGGCGGCGTAGGTGTCGTAGTAGGCATTGCCGAAGATCGGGTTGTCGCCGGTCAGGCTGAAACTGTAATCCAACTGGTCGCCCACGCGCAGGTCCGGCACGGTGATGCTCAGGGTCACCTCGCCATCGAGCAAACCCTGGTCCAGATCCTGCTCGCGACGCAGGCGGGCGTAGTGCGCGCGGGCGCGCAGATCCAGCCGCTGGCCATCACGCACCACATCCAGGCGGTTGAGCACCAACGCCTGGTAGTCGGGCTGGTAACCGATGCTGATGTTGCCGGCGTCGGACAGGCCACGCTCGCGCAGCACCCGGTAGCGGATATGCCGGTGCCAGACCGGCCGGTTGCCGGTCAGGTCGATCTGGTCCGACACCACGTCGTAGCGCAGGTCGTCGCGTCCACCGGACGATTCTTCCGACGCCGACGCTCCCTCCTCGATCACCCAGTCCGGCGATGCCGCCATCGCAGGCCGGTCCTGCGCCACCCCGGTCGTCGCCACGCACAGCCACAGCAACGCACCCACACACCAAGCCTTCAACGACATCCTTTCCCCAAGGCCGGCGTTCGATCCGGCAGTCCTGTTATCACGGCAACTCCGCCACCGCTGCGACCGGCCCGGACACACTGGCCGGCGGCACAGCCGGCGTCCCCGGCGGTTGGAGCGATTGTATCCGGGCCAATTCAGGATTGGCGCGCGTCCACAAAAAAGCCGGCTTGCGCCGGCCTTTTTTTCAACCATTCGGGATGTCGAGCCCTCAGCCCTTGCCGTCGCGCTCCAGCGAAGCGGTCTGGGTGACCACCCGACCGTCGATGACCGGCAGGCGGTCCGATTCGGGCTTGCTGTCCAGGCGGACCGTCTTCTCCTGACCCTCGTAACGATAGGTCACGTTGTAGCCGGTGATGTTGCTCGCACTGCCCATGGCGATGCGGTTGCCGGGCTTCTCGTCCATGCGCATCGTGCCCGTGGTGCCATCGGGATTGCGATAGGTGACGTTGTAACCGGTCACGCTGGAAGACTCGGACGTGGCGTTTTCGGTGTGGCACTGGCGCTCGGTACGCTGGACGACGCGGCCGCCGACATGGTTGCGGTCCACGCGGTTGCCGACGAAGCCACCGGCTACGGCACCCGCCGCAGTCGCGGCGTCTCGGCCGTGGCCGCCGCCGACCTGGTTGCCCAGCAGGCCCCCAATCACCGCACCGGCGACCGTACCGCCGACGTTGCCATCGCGCTCGGGCAGGCGTTCGTTGACGACCACGTCCTTGCACACCTCCTGCGGCGTGGTCGTGGTGGTGGTTTCACGGACCGGATCGGTGCCGATCACGGTCGCGTACAGCGTGCCCTTCTGGGTCACCGGGCGGACACTGACCACGTCGGCATACTGCACCTGCGCACCGGTCGGGACATCGCTGACCGGGACCGTCTCACCCGAATCCAGCGCCGAAGTGGCGGGCGCCTCGCCCTCCACTGTTGAAAAGGTCTGGGCGGACTGACGATGGTTCATATAGGCCGCAGTCGCGACGCCGCCGAACAGCAGGGCGCCGGCGCCGACAAGAATCATGGTGGTGGTGTTTTTCATGGAAGCCTCCGGGCCGGTGAGCCCGCATGGTGACTGGGCGGGTGCTGGGCTGGATTGTTGTCCGCCGAAGCTGAACAAGGCATCGAATGACACACCGCAAACCGCATGCCCGATGAATGAACCCCGCAACGACGGCCCGTGCTAGCGTTTGGTTCCTCTCTGCAACATCAAAGACGTGGTGCGGCCATGCCCAATCCCCTGACCCTCTCTCTGCTTGGCTGGGCGCGTAAGCTGCGCTATCCGACGCTGTTCAAGATCACCGCGCTGCTGTTCGCTGTCGATCTGGTGGTGCCGGACGTGGTTCCGTTTGCCGATGAAATCCTGCTGGGCTTGGGCACCCTGCTCCTGGCCAACTGGAAAAGCCGCAAACCCGTGCCGATGGACACACCGCCGCCACGCTCCACCCGTTGACCGGTGCTGACCGACAGTCACTGCCACCTCGACGCCGGCGAGTTTGACGCTGACCGCGGCGAGGTGATCGCGCGCGCGCGCCAGGCCGGCGTGACCCGCCAGGTCGTGCCCGCCACCGACGCAGCAGGCTGGTCGAAGCTGCGCGAGGTCTGCGCAGGAAGCAACGGGCTATTCGCCGCCTACGGTCTGCACCCGATGTTCCTGGAGGCGCACCAGCCACAGCACTTGCGTGACCTGCGCGACTGGATCGAGCGCGAGCACCCGGTGGCGATCGGAGAGTGCGGCCTGGATTTCCATGTCGATGGACTCGATCACGACACCCAGCAGCGCTATTTCCGGGCCCAGCTTGCGCTGGCGCGTGATTTCGACCTGCCGCTGATCGTGCACGCGCGCAAGGCCACCGAGGCGGTGATCATGGCCGTGCGCAAGGTCGGGGGATTGCGCGGCGTGGTCCACAGTTATGCGGGCAGCGAGGAACAGGCCCGGCAACTGTGGGACAACGGCTTCATGATTGGACTGGGAGGCCCGGTGACCTACGACCGTGCCCAGCGGCTGCGCCGCCTGGCCGCGTCAATGCCGCTGGAGCACCTGCTGCTGGAAACCGATGCGCCGGACCAGCCCGATGTCGATCACCGCGGCCAGCGCAACGAACCTGCGCGGCTGGATCGGGTCTGCCAGGTCATTGCCGGCCTGCGCGGCCAGACAATAGATGAGGTGGCCAAGGTCACTTCGGACAACGCGACGCGGCTTTTCGCTTTAGGCGTCTGACGCCTCGGCGCTAGCGGCCACGCGCTTGGGCTTGAGCAGCAGTTCCAGCGCGCGTCCGGCCGCGGCGAAGGCGAAGGTGCCGGTGATATGCGTGGCCGCGCCCAACCCGGCGCCGCAGTCCAGCTTGAGCGCCGCGTCCGCGCCGAGCACCGGACGCAGCCCGCACACGGTGCCGTCGGCTTGCGGATACCGCACGTTCTCCAGCGAATAGATCGCCGAGATCCCGAAGTAGCGCTTGGCGCCCTTGGGGAAGTTGAATTCGCTGCGCAGTTTCTTGCGCACCAGCGCCAGCATCGCGTCGTGCTCGGTCCGCGACAGGTCACGCACCCGTACCTGCGTCGCGTCGCTGCGCCCGCCCGCCGAACCGACCGTGATCATCGGCAGCTTGCGTCGCCGGCACCAGGCGATGGTTTCGACCTTGGTCCGGAAACTGTCGCAAGCATCGATCACCAGGTCCGGCTCGCCGCCCAGCAGCGTCTCCAGGTTGGAGGCGGTGAGGAACGACTCGACCACTTCGAGCTGGATTTCCGGATTGATCGCGCGGCAGCGCTCGGCCATGACGACGACCTTGTTGCGGCCGTATTGGCCGTCCAGCGCCGGCAGCTGCCGATTGGTGTTGGACAGGCAGATGTCATCGGCGTCGATCAGGGTCAGCTTGCCCACCCCCGAGCGCGCAAGCGCCTCGACCACCCAGGAGCCCACGCCCCCCATCCCGATCACCACCACCGAGCTCTGCGAAAACCGCGCCACCGAGCCAACGCCGTAGAGGCGATCGACCCCGGAAAAACGGTCCTTCCAGACGGTGGCATCCACGGGCGCGGCAACAGGAGCAATGGCGTTCATGCGCATAGTGTAAAGGTCGCGCCCTCGACGCCATGCGTCGTACCATCGCATCGACCCCAGCAAGGAGCCCTCCATGGCCAGCCAGGCATCACGTTTCCTGTTTCTCTTTCTTCTTGGCCTGCTGGTCGGTGCCATCGCCACGGTGATGGCGATGCGCGCGCTGCAGGCACGCAAGGATCCATTCCCGCACAGCGTCATGCACGTGATGGACAAGCAGACCGAGGTGCTCAAGCAAAACATCGCCCGGAACCGCTGCACCAGCAGCGACGCCGTGCCTCGCCTGCAGACGCTGCGCGCGATCAGCAACGACCTAGAAGCGGCATTCCCCGATCTGGCCGAGGACCAGCGCTTCGTCACCCATGCCAGCCAGATGCGCGCCACGCTCGATGGCGCACTGTCGGCCCCACCGGCCGGCTGTCCCGACACCCAGGCCGCCCTGGCCAAGGTGGGCGAGGCCTGCAAGGCCTGCCACGACGACTTCGCGCATTGATCCGGACCAGGCCTGCAGGCTGAATCGCAGCTGTTGCCCGCAGGAAACAAGCCAGGTGCGCGAGACCGTGGTTGTTGTCGCATTCATGGCGACCGAAACACGATGCGCCACACACAGCGCCTCGCGCGCCTCTTGTTTCCTCGACTCGCCCAACCGGCGAAGGAGTCTGGCATGCAACTTCGAACCCTGACCCTGATGGCCGCCGGCGCGCTGACGCTGGCTGGCTGCGCAACCACCTCACCTAACTATGGTTACGGCGGCGGCAGCCGCGATGGCGGGTACTCCTCCTCTTCGTCCCGCTACTGCGCCGACTGCGGCATCGTCACCCGCATCGATACCGTGGCTTCCAATCGCAGCGCTCCGACGGGCACGGGCGCAGTCCTGGGCGGCATCGTCGGCGCGGTCGCCGGTCGCCAGATTTCCAAGGAAACCGGCGGCAGCAAGGGCAACAAGAATGTCGCTGCCGTCGCAGGTGCCGCAGGCGGCGCCCTGGCTGGCAACGCGATCCAGAACCGCGCCACCAGCGATACCTACGACGTGACCGTGCGCATGGACGATGGACGCTCGATCGTCGTCAACCAGCGTGACCTTGCAGGCGTGCGCGAGAACACCTACGTGCGGATCGTCAACGGCAAGGCGGTCATCCGCTGATCCAGCACCTACTGATGCTCCCTGACAACGAAAAAACCCGGCCAAGGCCGGGTTTTTTGCGGGCGCGGCGGGCGGGGGAACGCGCCGCGCCATTTCGCGGGACGCTTATTCGGGAATCACCGCGTCGGCCTGCAGGCCCTTCTGGCCCTGTACGACGGTGAAACTCACCTTCTGGCCTTCCTTGAGGCTCTTGAAGCCCTGGCTTTGGATGGCGCGGAAATGCACGAATACATCCTCGCCATTCTCCCGGCTGATGAAGCCAAAGCCCTTTGCGTCGTTGAACCACTTCACACTGCCGGTTTCACGGTCTGCCATTGTCGTTTCTCCTTGGAACAGGGGGTTGTGTACGCCTGGACGGGCGGCTGGTTGCAAGGAGGAAGCGAGGTACGACGATGTAGCGGATCAATGGATCTACCGCATCAGGCCACGATTCACGGTGACCCTGGCAAGCGCAGCGATTTGACAGTAGCGCGGCAAAAATGAAAATGCAACGCCCTTCAACAGGCATTCATGTTCGGCTAACCCACTGTTCTGACAGGATAAATAAGTGACATTACAGGCCGTTCTCTACGTACTTGCGGCGCTGATGATGGTGATCGGGGTCGCCGGGGTGGTGCTCC